>NZ_KI273102.1:0-78936 GCF_000469565.1 Oribacterium sp. oral taxon 078 str. F0263
CAACCTCGTCATGTTAATCCGAGAATCCAGGATACACGGGAGGAAGCGCTGGGATTGCTGCGGCGTTATATTCCGGATTTCTCGGAAGAGCGTTTTGACGCACTGCTTGCAGAGGGGAAAATCTTCTGGAGATATCTGGATGGGAGTCCGCATTATTTCGGGCGCTTTTTTGACTCCCTCTGTAAGACGGAGCCTTATTTTTCCGAAGAAGCGGCAAAGCGGGGCTATTCCGCAGTGGGAAGCGATGTGGAACTTTTGCGGGAAAGTGCAGAGAAGATGCAGCGCGTCGGGAAGCTCAGTGTGCGCCTCCGCGTGCGGGCGGAGCTAAAGCTGGAGCAGCATTTGTATCGGGAAGGAGCTCTGCTTTGGGCATCGCTTCCCATTCCGCGGGATACGGAAGAGCAGAGCGATATCCAGCTTAAGGAGTTCTGCGCGGGCGGACAGATCGGCGCGTCAGATGCCGAGCAGCGCGTAGTCTTCTGGGAGGAAAGGCTGCGGGAAAACCACGCCTTCAGTCTGCAGTACAGCCTTTTGCATACGGAAAGCTACCGGGATTTATATACGCCTGCGGAGGAGCTGGAGGCAGGAAAGGGGGCTGAAATAGAAGAGGGAGGTCTCCCCGGCTCGACGGGAACTTATATCCGCCTGCTGGCGGAGCGGCTCACAGAGGGCGTGAAGGAGCCGCTCTCAAAAGCGAAGCGCTTCTATGATTTTATTACAAAGAGGGTGCGCTACAGCTTTATGCCCTCCTACTTTTGTCTTGACAGAATGGCAGAGCGCTGTGCCTCGGACCGCGTCGGGGACTGCGGCATCCAGGCGCTTCTCTTTCTATCACTTTGCGAGGCGGCAGGTATTCCCGCGCACTGGGAGAGCGGCCTTAAGACGGAGCCGGGCTTCATTGGGGCGCACGACTGGGTGCGCTTTTACGTCGGAGAGTATGGCTGGCGCGCGGCGGATCTCTCCTATGGGGGTGCGGCCTGGCGGCGCGGAGATATGCGGATGCATCGCTTTTATTTCGGAAATGTGGATCCGTGGCGCGCGGCGGCAAATGCATGCTTTATGGGAGAGACCGGCTTTCCGGAGCCGGAATTCCGCGCTGATCCATACGACAATCAAGTGGGAGAGATGGCGCTCGACGGGCAGGGGCTTCGCTATGAGGACTTCACCCGAGGGAAGGAGATCATCGCGGCATATGAGGAGAAAGAAGAATAGATGAGACGGGAAGGGGAAAGCGTTCTTTTGTATATCCATGGGAAAGGAGGAAGCGCGGAGGAGGCGGGACACTACAGAAAGCTCTTTCCATTCTGCGATATAGTCGGTCTTGATTATAAAAGTTTCACACCCTGGGGAGTAGGGAAGGAAATCAGAGAAAGGGTCCATTCATTAAAGGGAAAATGCAAAAATATATTCCTGATCGCAAACAGCATCGGCGCGTTCTATTCGATGAATGCGGGAATTGAGAGGGATATTATCCACGCATGGTTTATCTCTCCCATCATTGATATGGAGAGGCTGATCACAGATAGGATGAAGCAGGTAAATCTCAGCGAGTCGGAATTGAGAGAAAAAGGCGTCATTAAAACCGACCTCGGAGACGAGCTGTCATGGGAATATCTCTGTTATATTCGAAAGAATCCGATCGAATGGAAGGTCCCGACGGATATCCTGTATGGCAGTGAGGACGGTCTGACGCCTCTGGATGCGATAACGGCTTTTTCGAAAAACGATCGGAGAAGCCTTACTGTCATGAAAGGCGGTGAGCACTGGTTTCATAGCAAGGAGCAGATGCAGTTTCTGGATGAATGGATCCAAAGGACATCGAAAACGCTGCGGACTTAAGTTAAAGGCGCCCGGAAAGCAGGAACAGGAGAGGGAGATTCGATTGCGTTTTAGGTCAATGACCCATTGCTTGCTCCGGTGCTTTTGCAGATTATTTCGAATCCGTGTATAATAATGATTGCAGATCACAATATTATGTTTTTGAAGGGGGAAGAGGAATGAAAGCAGTTTTTGAAGACGCGGGACTTGACTACGAGCTCCCGGGGAAATACCGGCTGCATGTTGACAGCGAGGGGATCAGATATGAGTCGGCCAATGGGAAGAAATCTCTCAATATAAAATTTGCGGAGCTTGCTTCCCTGTTTTTGCTCGGGTACTGCAACTCGAATCGGAATTATACGGTGACCTTTCGCAATGCGGAGGGAAAGGCGATCGGAGAGATCAACACGGATGTGCGTGATGTCGGCCATCAATATGATAATATCCGCGAGACGAAATCGATCCTGATCGCCTTCGCGGAGAGCAGGCTGGGGAAAGCCTTTCCCGATAATATCGATCAGCTGGATCTGAGCCTTGCCTTAAGCCTGAAGGAAAAGGAGATCAGGCTTAAGGCGGGAAGCCTCGTCGGAGCAAAGCATCAGGTGAAGCTTTCCGATATCCGAAGGGTCAAGTGTGTCGGAAACGGCGCCTTAAACAGTCTTCTTGTCTTCACAAAGGAAAAGGGAGGCTTCTTTGATCTGCCGGATATGAGGGTCCCGGTCAATGAGCTGACCTTGCCGGTTTTGGAAGCGGTTATGGCAAAGAATACCGGAAGGGGGATTGATTTCAGCCAGGGGAATGGCTTTGATCAAAAGACCAGCGATTATATCCTCGAACGCTATATGAATTCTACCTTTTTCATGAACGAGGACGGAAGCGTGAGTGATGACTGGCATAGAATTGCCTATGAACATATCGCTGCACACCAGGAGGATATCACACTACTGGAGTAAGCGGCGGGGACAGTCATAGGGGCGGCAGTTGACAGCCGGGGCTTTATCGTGAGGAGAGGAGGCGTATGAAAGAGGCATATGAGACATCGATTGAAATGAATTATACGGAATACAGGAAGATGTGCCAGGTACTGAATGGCAGGAGAATCATCATTCTCGCCATAATTATATCGGGAATCCTGCTGGCCTCAGGACTGTTTCTTCTGATCATGGGGAGCAGTGTTGCGGGAGGATTTTTTCTGGTGCTTACGGCGGGATACCCGCTCCTTTTATGGGGAGTATTTACTCATTCTGCACGAAAGAGTTTTTCTTCACAAAAGCTGATTCAGAACCAGCACATCCGTTATGAGTTCCTTGAGGACCACTTCATCGTCTATACGGATACCAGCAGAGCGGAAATCCGATATCCTATGCTCTATCGGATCATAGAGACAAAAACAAACTTTTATCTTCTTTTAGGGCCGAATCAAAGCTTTGTGGTGAAGAAGGAGAACTGCTCCGGGGAACTGACGGCGTTTCTGGGAGAGCTTCGGAAACGTCACAAATGATATAGAGCATGGGCCTGCCGCTTTTGATCAAAAAGAGCAACCCGCTCTCATCCCTGATCCATGGCGGAAGGCGGATCTGTCGGCATGTGATCCGCATATCCGTCGGAGCTTCAGGGAAAGAGGAAAGATGCCGCAGGGAACGCGGGAAATGCGGAGGATGCAAAAACGCGGGTCAGCGCTTTGTCGGCTTTGTCCATCGCGGAAGGATTTATTTTAGAGGAGGTTTTTATGAAGTATAAGAAATTCGGGGAATACTATGTCATCCGCTTCGACCGGGGGGAAGAGCTTGTCAAAGGTCTTCTGGATTTTTCGGAGAAGGAGGGAGTGAGGCTTGGCATCGTCAGCGGGATCGGAGCTGCCGACTTCATGGATGTCGGGCTGTACAGCGTGGAGGAGAAGGAATACCATTCTGTGGAGCTCAGGGGGGAGATGGAGATCACCGCGCTGAATGGAAATATCACGGAGATGGAGGGAAAGCCCTATCTGCATCTCCATATCAGCGCCGGGAATTCGAAGATGCAGGTGCAGGGCGGGCATCTCCGCGCGCTCAGAATCTCCGGCACCGGAGAGGTCTTCGTCACGGTGATTGAAGGCACGGTGGGACGGGAGAAGGATGAGAAGGGGACCGGACTGAATGTCTTTTCTCTTTGATGGAAATTGATGGAAATGGAAGAGGAGGCTTCCTATGGGGGATTACGGAAAATTTAAATGGGTATTCCGGCTTTTAAAGTCGAAAGAGGGAAGAAAGGTAGTGCTGATCCCGCTTATTATCATGATCGTATTTTCCGGATATGAAATTTATCAGATGGAGTTTAATTCTAAACCGGAAATAACAGAGATGCAGGACGGAAGCGGTGAGATAAAGCTCAGCAAGAGAAGTGAGCTGGCTGCCTTCAAACTGCCAAAAGAGACCGGGGAGATCAGAGATATCCTCGGGGAGGATGCGAAGGTAAGATCGTATGATGTATTCTGTGATAAGGAGCATCATATAAAATCCGCTATGCTAAGCATAAAGGCCGATGAGACGAAGGCGCAGGAGATCATGGCTTCTTACAAAGATAAATACAGTCTCGAGGAGGGAGCTGCGGACCTTAGCGGCAGTGCAGAGGGATACGAGATGTGGATTCACTACGATGCAAATGACCACAGGATAGATATTGATCTGAAAAAAAGCAGTGACTAAGCCGCCTTCCGGGCTTAGGATACAATACCTCGGATAAGGCGGCTTTTCTTTTCTTCAATTCAATGGCGGAAAGGGCAGGAAAATCATGAGGGCGGCAGATTTTTGATCCGGAATCCTCAGATGATCTGGCGGCAGCTGTCCGCGGAAAAGACCAGTACGCGGCTTATCCATTCACACTGCTTCTTCATCCGCTCATAAAGCTCTCCCTCCTTTAGGAAGCGACCAGTGCCGGTCAGAAGGAAACCGGTTCCCATCCCCATTTTCCCCTGAACCTGATCGCTTCCCAGAGTGAGCTCCATGCAGGGATGATCCGCCGCATTTTTTTCTGTCTTATGGAAGCCATAGCATGGGATCAGGATTTTTTCATCCTCTGTGATAATCAGGTATTTGTTCCAGGTATTCGCGATATGCGGCTTTCCCTCTGCCGAGACTGTCGCAAGAGCTGCGATTCCCGGATGAGAGAGGCAGTCACGGAAAGTTTCGTTGAAGAGCATGATTTTCTCCTTTCTGATAATAAGCGATAGTTTCTATCGGCGATTGTTTTTGTCGGGAATCACTGTATACTACTTCTGATGGATCTTCAATCGCAAAATTTTATCCGCATTATGTAGGATCCGTGCGATCAGGGAGGATCGGCTATGAAATTTTCCGTCGCGGTCGAATATGCTCTCCATGGTCTGATCTATATGGCCGGACTCGAGGAGAACAAAAGCATTCGTATTCAGGACATGTCCCGCTTCCAGGGAATCTCGGAGAGCTATCTCTCTAAAACCTACGCAAAGCTCGCGAAGGCGGGCATTATTTCTTCTGCTGCAGGGGCCAAGGGCGGATACCGCCTGTCCAGGCCGGCGGAGCAGATCAGCTTCTGGGATGTGATCGAAGCGATTGAAGGGAAAGAGCCGCTTTTTCGCTGTGAAGAGCTGCGCTGTAAGTCCATCAGTGTCAATATAGATGCTCTCCCCGAGGAATATACCAATACCCCCTGCCTCATCAGCAGGGTGATGCATGATGCCGAGAATGAAATGAAACGATACCTTTCCGGGAAAAATATCGGCTGGCTGTACGATCAGGTTTTTAACCGAAAATTCTCTCCGGAGGAGAAGGAGAGGGCGCTGCGCTGGTTCCGGGAGCACAGCAATTAGGGGAGAGCTGATCCGCGCCCGTCCCGGGAGCTTCAGCTCATACAGCTTCCGTATGCCGGAAGAAGCGGCAGACTCCGATGCTTTCCGGCGTCGGCCGCTTCCTTGACAAGCCTCGGATGAGTTTGTATAACAGGCTTTGAGGATAGAGGATGCAGCATATTTGGAATGGAGATCCCGGGCTTTGGACATCCCGCCGGGGATGGAGTGATGGATCAATATCCGCTCTGCGGCTTCCGGTCTTTTGATCGTTGCAGACCGGGCCCGGCAGAAGGCGGACTCTGAGGAATCCTCCGGGAAAGAAGCGGCGTCTTCCCGATGCCAATGCGGGAGGCGCGGGAGAAGGCGGGTCATGAGAGAGCGGAGTTCTGTGTCTGTCTGTGATTGTCTGTGATTGCGATAGCTTTCCGGGGAATCGCGGGAAGCGGGATCTTGCAGAGGCTCTTTGAGAGAAAGGAGATTATATGGCGACAGCGATCTGTTTCTATTCGAAGCATCATGGCAATACCAAAAAGCTTCTGGATGCGATTCGGGAAGCGGAGGGGTCGGTTGAGCTCATCGATATCACGGAGCAGAAGAAGGCGGATCTGTCCGGCTACGACAGGATCGGCTTCGCGTCGGGAATATACTATGGCGGCTTTGCGAAGCAGCTCATCAGCTTTCTCAGGGAGAATCTGCCGGAGAATAAGCCGGTCTTTTTCCTGTATTCCGCGGGGAAGGGCGTAAGCGACGGCTTTTGCCGGAGGATTGGCGCGGCCGCAAAGGAGAAAAATGCGAAGCTTCTCGGGAGCTACGGCTGCAAGGGCTTTGATACCTTCGGACCGCTCAAGCTGATCGGAGGAATGAGGAAGGGACATCCGGATGCAAAGGAGATCCAGGGTGCTGTGGACTTTTATAAAAATCTGGGATAAGGCTTGACGGCTGAAGCAAGGCGGCACGAAGGACTTCGTTCTGTGCTCTATCCCTTCCTTTAATACATAAATGCCGGGGAGGGACGGCTCAGACCCTAAAAAGCAGCAGAGCGCAGCGGGAAAAGAGCTCCATGAGGCCGCAGAGGAGCATGACAAGGATAGGGTCCCTTTTGAATTTTCGCAGGAGGACGAGGGCCGCGAGAAAGAGAAAGAGGGCGCGCATATCGAGCCTGGGGGAGGCGCTGAGAGAGGGGAAGAGAGTCGGCAGGAGGATGAAGAGCCCGGCGGAGAGAATCATTGCGATCACGGCGGGGCGAAGCGCCTGCAGAATCCCCTGGAGGAGAGAGAGGGAGCGGAAGCGCAGGTAGAGAAAGGCGAGCAGGGTGACGAAGAGGCAGGACGGAAGTACGACTCCGATCGTTGCGATCAGCGCCCCCGGTATGCCGGCCACCTGGTTTCCGATAAAGGTGGCCGCGTTCACCGCGATGGGGCCGGGGGTCATCTGGGAGATGGTGACAAGGTCTGTGAAATCATTCGCACTGAGCCAGCCGTATTTCGTGATGACCTGCTGCTGAATGAGCGGCATCGCGGCATAGCCTCCGCCAAAGCTGAAGGCGCCGATCTGTAAAAAAGCCAGGAAAAGCTGCCAGTAGATCATCTTTCCTCCTTCTTCTTTTTTTCCCCCTCTGTTTCCTGCTTTTTGCTGTGGCAAGAGGCTGCGCCGCATCCTTCCGGATCGGAGGGGAGCGGCGTTTTCGCTGTCTTTTTGAGTATTTTCTCTTGAAGCAGGGTCCGGATGAGGCCGCATAGTGCCGCGATCAGGATGATGCAGCTCACATTGACCCGGAAAAAGTAATTGGCAATGAAGCTCCCGACGAGGAGCAGGAGCTTTACCGGGTCCCGTTCCTTCACAAGCTCGGAGCCCATGTCATAGACTACGGACAGGATCACGGCGCTGACACCGGACTTCATGCCGCTTAAGAGGGACTGCGCGACGAAGTTCTCCCGGAAGAAGTCGTAGAAGAAGGAGATCAGCGTCAGGATGCAAAAGGGAGGGAGCACGGCTCCGAGGACGGCAAAGAGGATGCCGGGGATGCCGCAGAGCTTATAGCCGACGACAATCGCGCCGTTTACGGCGATCGCGCCCGGGGAAGACTGCGCGATCGCGACGAGATCCAGCATCTCCTCCTCGTCGATCCAGTGGAGCTGATCCACGAATTTATTCTTGAGGAGCGTGACGATCACATAGCCTCCGCCGAAGGTAAAGGCGCTCAGGTAGAGGGTAGAGAGGAAGATGCGGGACAGCCGGTAGGGGAGAGAGCGCCTTTCGGGGACAGTTTTCGAAGCGTTCTCTTTCTTTTTTTCTGGGATTTTTTCCACTTTTTTCCTCTCTTATTTCTTTTCTTTTTCAGAGCTTTCCCGCGAGCCGCTCTTTTTTCGAAGCTCATTTTATCAATAAATTTCGGGGGGATCAATAGCGCTTGTATTTACAGCGCTTTTTGATAAAATACAATCAACGCCGCGGGAGCGGTAAAGGGAAGAAGGAGGTTTTTATGAGTTGGAAAGAGCGCTGATTGATTTAAAGGGAATCACCAAATTATTTGACGGGGAGATCATCCTGGATGAACTGAATCTTTCGATCCGGGAGAACAGCTTCGTCACACTGCTGGGACCTTCCGGCTGCGGCAAGACTACGACGCTTCGGATCATCGGGGGCTTCGAGAGGCCGGACAGAGGACAGGTTTTTTTTGAGGGGCGGGATATCACGGACCTTCCGGCGAACAAGAGACAGCTGAATACGGTTTTTCAAAAATATGCGCTGTTTCCGCACATGAATATCTTTGAAAATATTGCCTTCGGACTCCGAATACGGAAGAAGCCGGAGAGCTATATCCGGGACAAGGTCCGCTATGCTCTGAAGCTTGTGAATCTGGTGGGCTATGAGAAGCGGAGCATTGATTCTCTCTCCGGAGGGCAGCAGCAGAGGATCGCGATCGCGCGGGCGATCGTAAATGAGCCGAGGCTTCTCCTTTTGGATGAGCCGCTCGGGGCACTGGACCTGAAGCTTCGCCAGGAGATGCAGTATGAGCTGATCCGCCTCAAAAACGAATTGGGGATTACCTTTATCTATGTCACCCACGATCAGGAGGAGGCACTCACGATGTCCGACTATGTCGTGGTGATGAATCAGGGCTATATCCAGCAGGCCGGCACCCCGGAGCAGATCTATAATGAACCGGAAAACGCCTTTGTCGCGGATTTCATCGGAGATTCCAACATCGTCCCGGGACTCATGCTGGAGGACCGGCTGGTCCGGATCTTCGGCGCGGTCTTTCCCTGTGTGGACAGCGGCTTCGGGCGGAACCGTCCGGTGGATGTCGTCATCCGCCCGGAGGATGTGGAAATCCTGGAGAAGGAGGATCCGAGGGCGATTCTGCATGGCGTCATGAGCCACAGCATCTTCAAGGGGGAGATGTATGAGATGGAGTGTACTACGGAGAACGGCTATGAATGGCTGATTCACTCTACGGAGCTCCATGAGGTGGGAACTGAGGTTGGTCTCTATGTGAAGCCCTCCAACATTCAGATCATGAATAAGCCGGCTTCGGAGGATGAGGAGGCCATCGGCGTTGAAGAGTAAGAGGATGAAACTGCTGGCGCTGCCCTATCTCGTCTGGATGGTCGGCTTTATCGTAATCCCGCTGCTTCTCGTGTGCTTCTATGGCTTCACCGATCAAAGCGGCAGCTTTACGCTTGAAAATATCGCGGAGATTCTGGTCCGGGAGAATTACCGGCCGCTCTGCCTCGCACTGCTTCTCTCCGCTGTGAGCACGGCGATTTGCTTCCTCGCGGCCTTTCCGCTCGCTCTGATTCTGAGAAGCAGGAAGATCGGAAGGGGCTCTTTTGCCGCCTTCCTCTTCATCCTGCCGATGTGGATGAATTCCCTGCTCCGGATCCTGGCCTGGCAGACCCTCCTTGAGAGAAAAGGGGTCCTGAACGGGATCCTCGCGGCCTTGCATCTCCCGGGGCAGAGACTGATCAATACGCCCTATGCGATCATACTGGGTATGGTCTACGACTTCCTGCCCTTTATGATCCTTCCGATCTACAATACGCTGAGTAAGATCGATGACAATACAATCAATGCGGCCTATGATCTCGGAGCGAGCATTCCGACGACGATTTTTCGGGTGATTCTGCCTCTGTCCGTCCCGGGCATCGTATCCGGCGTGACGATGGTCTTTGTGCCGGCCCTGACTACCTTTGCAATTTCAGATATCCTGGGGGGCGGGAAGATATTCCTGATCGGAAATGTGATCGAGCAGGAGTTCGTGCTGAACTCGAACTGGAATCTGGGCTCGGCGCTCTCCATGGTCCTGATGCTCTTTATCATCCTGTCCATGGCGCTTTTGTCCCGCTATGACAGTGGAGAGGGGGCGATGTTCTGATGAAGAGAGGGAAAAAGCTCCTCGAGAACAGCTATCTGATTCTGGTGCTGCTCTTCCTCTACGCGCCGATCCTTGTGCTGTCGGCGCTCTCCTTCAATGCCTCCCGTTCGAGAGTGCGCTTTACGGGGTTTAGTCTTCGCTGGTACCGGGAGATGTTCTCCGATCCCGCAGTCCTCCTCGCCCTTCGGAATACGCTGCTCATCGCCCTTGGCTCCGCCCTTTTCGCGACGCTGCTCGGGACGATGGCGGCGATTGCTCTTCGGAGCATGAGGAAGCTGAGCAGAAATCTCGTGCTCGGGATCACCAATGTCCCGATGCTGAACGCAGACATCGTGACCGGAATTTCCTTGATGCTTTGCTTTATTGCGTTTCGGATCAGCCTGGGCTTTCAGACGATCCTGATCTCGCACATTACATTGAATCTTCCCTATGTGATCCTCTCGGTGCTCCCAAAGCTCAAGAAATCATCCAATGTGAGCTTTGAGGCGGCGCTGGATCTCGGCGCGGGTCCGGTCTACGCCTTCTTTCGCGTGGTGCTCCCGGATATCATGCCCGGTGTGCTCTCCGGCTTCCTTCTCGCCTTTACGATGAGCCTCGATGACTTCATTATCACGCATTTTACGAGAGGGGCCGGCATCAACACGATTTCCACCCTCGTCTACTCGGAGCTTCGCCGCGGCATAAAGCCGAGCATGTACGCGCTCTCTACCATGATCTTCGCCGTCGTTTTCCTTGTGCTCCTTTTTGTCAACTTTGCGCCGGCCTGGTTCTCCGGGAAGGAGGAGAAAAAGTGAGAAAAGCTTCCGCTTTGTATCTTTTTTCGCTCTGTCTTCTTTTGGTTTTCCTCGGACTTTTTCTCTCCTCCTGCGGAAAAAGCGCGGAAAAAGAGGAGAAGGAGCAGGGCGGGGAAAATGTCGTGAATGTCTACAACTGGGGGGAGTATATCGATCCGGAGGTCATCTCCCTCTTTGAGAAGGAGAGCGGGATCCATGTGGTCTATGATCTCTTTCAGACAAACGAGGAGATGTATCCCGTCATCGAGGCGGGGGCTGTGCGCTATGACGCGGTCTGTCCCTCTGACTATATCATTCAAAAGATGATGAAGAACGGCCTTCTCCGGGAGCTGGACTACGACAGGATCCCGAATATCCGGGAAATCGGGGAGGAATACGAGAGGATGTGCGCGGAATTCGACCCGGGAAACCGCTACACGGTCCCCTATACCTGCGGTACGGTCGGCATCATCTATAACAAGGGGATGCTGGATGCCCTGGGCGTCCCGTATCCGACGAAATGGGCGGATCTCTGGGATCCCCGCTTAAAGGGGGAGATCCTGATGCAGGATTCCGTCCGGGACGCCTTTATGGTGGCGCTGAAGAAGGACGGCTCTTCCATGAATACCGTGGAGGATCAGGAGCTCGACCGGGCGAGGGATGAGCTGATCCGGCAGAAGCCGCTGGTGCAGGCCTATGTCGTCGATCAGGTCCGGGACAAGATGATCGGAGGAGAGGCGGCGGTCGGCGTGATCTATTCCGGGGAGATGCTCTATATCCAGGGAGAGGTCGAGGGCAGCGGCATGGACTTGGAGTATGTGATCCCGGAGGAGGGGACAAATCTCTGGATGGACGGTTGGGTTATTCCGAAGAACGCGCCCCACTGGGAGAATGCGGAGAAGTGGATCAACTTCCTCTGTCGGCCGGATATCGCAAAGAAAAACTTTGAGTACATCACTTATACGACGCCGAATGAGGGCGCATATCGGCTCCTCGACAAAAGTTATACGGAGAATAAGGCGCTCTTTCCGGATATGGGAGAGCTTCTGAAAAAGGGAGAGGTGTACCGCTATCTGGGGGAGGCGGAGGAGGCGAAGTACAATAAGCGCTGGAAGACTGTCAAGGTGAGCTGAGAGCGCGGTATTCTCGGATCTTGGTGAAGGCGGAGACAGAGAGAAGGCAGGGCCGGATATCGGCCAGGCCGGCATTTCCGGATTTCAGCGAAGCCGGGCGCAGAGGGCACGGCAGCGCTGCTTTTTCTAAGGAGGCAGAAGGATGAAGAAAAGATACGCGGCTTATGTGGGCTCCTATTCCTATACCGGCTCCGCGAAGGGGATTACGATCTGCGATGTGGATCCCGAAAAGGGGATTCTCAGGAAGCGGACCGAGGTGGAGGTGAATAATTCCTCTTATCTTGTGGCCTCGCGGAATCAGAAGACGCTCTACTCGATCGCGGATGAGGGTGTGGTCTCCTTCCGCATCCTGGAAAATGGAGCTCTCTCCCGCCTGAACTGTCGGAATATCCGCGGCATGAGGGGCTGTCATCTCGCCATCGATCAGAAGGATGAGTATCTGATCGTATCCGGATATCACGATGGGAAGGCGACGCTTTTACAGCTCGAAAAGGACGGCTCCGTCGGGCCCATCATCGACGGCGTCTATGACAAGGGGATCGGCTCCGTCGCCGAGCGGACCTTTCGTCCCCATGTCTCCTGCTCCCGCATGACGGACGATCAGAAGTATATCCTGGTGGCGGATCTCGGCATCGATCAGGTCCGCATCTTCCGCTTCGACAAACCGGACGGGAAGATGCGCCAGATCGATACGCTCCGCTGTGAGCTTCAGTCCGGCCCGAGGCACTTCCGCTTTAGCCCGGACCGGAAGTTTCTCTATCTCATGTATGAGCTGAAAAATGTCGTCGATGTCTACCGCTTTTCGGAGGAAAAGGGAGGGAATGACGTCCTTCTCGAGCGGATTCAGACGGTCAAGACCCACAGCGATCCGGAGAATAACCCTCTGATTGCGGCCTGTCAGATGCGCTTTTCGCCGGATCCGGAGGCCAGGCATCTCCTCGTCTCCAATGCCGGGATCAACACAGTATCCGTCTATGACCGGGACGAGGAGAGCGGCCTCCTCACGATGAAGGGCTCTCTTCCGATCGGAGGCGAGTATCCGAAGGACTTTTGTATCTTCCCGAATGAAAAGCATATCGCGGTCGCGAACAATGAGTCGGGGACCATCACCTTCTTCTCCGTGGATTATGAGAGGGGATTGCTTGTCATGAGCGCAAGAGAGCTCGAGATCGATGAGCCGAACTGCATCTGCATGGTGCGGCTCCCGCAGGAGGGCTGATTTATGGCGGGAAATATCTTCGGAAAGCTCTTCCGCATCGCGAGCTTCGGAGAGTCCCATGGTCCGGCCCTCGGCGTCGTGATCGACGGCTGCCCGGCGGGACTTTCCCTGACGGAGGAGAAAATTCAGGCCTTTCTGGACCGAAGAAGGCCGGGGCAGGGCTTCGGGAGCACGGCGCGGAGAGAGGGGGACCGGGTCGAGATCCTCTCCGGCGTCTTCGAGGGGAGGACGAGCGGGACCGCTATCGCCATGCTGGTCCGGAATGCGGATCAGCGCTCCAAGGATTACGAGGAGCTTCGGGATGTCTTTCGCCCCGGGCACGCGGACTATCCCTTTCAGGAAAAGTACGGTCTCCGGGACTTTCGGGGAGGCGGGAGATCCTCCGGGAGAGAGACCGTTGCGAGGGTCGCGGGAGGTGCCGTCGCAAGCCTGATCCTCTCGGAGCTCGGCGTATCGGTTCACGCCGAGCTCACAGAGCTTGCGGGAGAGGAGTTTGTGAGCGAAGAGGGGAGGAAGAGGGCGGAGAAAAAGCTTTCGGAGCTCCGGAAGGAGGGGGATTCCGCGGGGGGTGTCGTCACTTTATCCGTAAAGGGACTTCCCGCGGGGATCGGGGAGCCGGTCTTTGACAAGCTGGACGCGAGACTTGCGGAGGCGATGCTGTCGATCGGAGCGGTGAAGGCGCTGGAATTTGGAGCAGGGGAGGAGAGCGCGAGGATGCGGGGCTCGGAGAACAACGACTCCTTTCTGCCCGCTTTTTCCTCCGGAGGGGAGGAGGACGGGCAGAGAAAGGGGACGCTTCGGAAAGAAAGCAATCACTCCGGAGGAGTTCTCGGAGGCATGAGCGACGGTTCAGAGCTTTTGCTCCGTGTCTTTTTTAAGCCGACGCCCTCCATCGGACTTCCGCAGCGGACGGTCGATCGCTGGGGGCGGGAGAGGGTAATCGCGATCTCCGGCCGCCATGACCCGACGGTTTCCATCCGTGCCGCGGTCGTCGTCGAGTGCATGGCCGCGCTGGTTCTCCTCGACGGCATGATGGAGAATGCGCTCTCGCGGCTCGATCAGCTGAAGAAAATCTATCCCTGAGCTCTTTTCAGCAGAGACTTGAAGAGGAATTAAAGTGCGGCTATAATAAAAAGAGTGACTTATGGCAGGGAAATTTTCACAGAAAGGCAAAGACTATGGCGGAAAAGAAGCTGGTAGAGCAGATCACTCCGATGTCGGAGGATTTCGCGCAGTGGTACACAGATATTGTGAAGAAGGCGGAGCTTGCGGATTACTCCTCCGTGAAGGGCTTTATGGTGATCCGACCGGCGGGCTATGCGATCTGGGAGATGCTCATGCAGGCGCTGGACAGCCGCTTTAAGGCGAGCGGTGTGCAGAACTGCGCGATGCCGATGCTGATCCCGGAGTCTCTCCTCAGCAGGGAGAGTGAGCACGTGGAGGGCTTCGCCCCCGAGGTGGCCTGGGTGACGATGGGCGGAAAGAAGAGGCTGGAGGAGAAGCTCTGTGTGCGCCCGACCTCTGAGGTGCTTTTCTGTGATTATTACTCAAAGATCGTGAAATCCTATCGGGATCTGCCCCAGCTTCTGAATCAGTGGGTCTCGGTCATCCGCTGGGAGAAGACCACGAGGCCCTTCCTCCGGACGAGGGAATTCCTCTGGCAGGAGGGACACACGGTCCACGCCACCGCGGAGGAGGCGGAGGAGCGCACGATTCTGATGCTCAATATCTATAAGGATGTCGCGGAGAACGAGATGGCGATTCCGGTCGTGAGCGGAAGAAAGACGGACAAGGAGAAGTTCGCCGGCGCGATCGCAACCTATACCATCGAGGGGCTGATGCACGACGGACAGGCGCTGCAGTGCGGAACCTCCCATAATTTCGGAGATGGCTTCGCGAAGGCCTTCGGGGTGCAGTTCCTCGACAAGGACAATCAGCGAAAGACGGTGCACCAGACCTCCTGGGGCTTTACGACCCGGATGATCGGCGCTCTCATCATGGTGCATGGGGATGACTCCGGACTGAAGCTTCCCCCGAGGATCGCGCCGACACAGATCATGATTGTACCTGTGCAGCAGCAGAAGGAAGGGGTTTTGGACAAGGCCTTTTCTCTCAGGGAGAGGCTCATTCAGGCGGGATTCCGCGTCAAGGTCGATGACTCCGACCGCTCCCCGGGCTATAAGTTCGCAGACTGTGAGATGCGGGGCATTCCGCTTCGCCTCGAGATCGGACCGAGGGATATCGAAGCAGGACAGGCCGTTCTGGTCCGCCGGGATACGGGGGAGAAGCTCACAGCTCCTCTCGATGGGCTGGAGAAGGAGTGCGGAGAGCTCCTGGAGCGGATCCAAAGCGATATGCTGGAGCGCGCGAGGAGGTTTATGAAGGAGCGCACGACCGACGCGAAGAGCTTAGAGGAGCTGGTGTCCTCCATCGACCGCCGGCCCGGCTTCGTCCGCGCGATGTGGTGCGGCTGCCGGGAGTGCGAGGATAAGCTGAAGGAATACTCCGGCATCAGCGCCCGCTGCATCCCCTTTGAGCAGGAGAAGATCTCCGATCACTGCGTCGTCTGCGGAAAGCCCGCATCGAAGATGGTCTACTGGGGAAGAGCGTATTGATTTCGCGGAGCTCCGCCGCATGGCGGGGCTCTTTTACTGTATCAGTTTCCGTCAAGCAGGCAAATGCGAGGCAAGCTTGCTTGCGGGTATTTGACGGGACAACAGGTATGAGCATGAAGCGCTGCTGCTTTTTGCAGCGTGAAATGCGAATACCTGTCAGCGTCACGGGAGCTGCGGAGGCAGCGAAGTGACGCTGAGACGGATACCCATACTTATGTTGACGTCATAGTGTGGGATAGATGTTTACTGTATCAGTTCCCGTTTAGAGGGAGAGGCGTTTGTGATGCAGAGGATTGAGCTTCCGGACGGGGTGCAAAGAATCATCGGAAGACTGGAGAGCGCCGGCTTTGAGGCCTATGCCGTCGGGGGCTGTGTGCGGGACAGTCTTCTCGGAAGGACGCCGGAGGACTGGGATATCACGAGCTCCGCGCGCCCGGAGGAGCTGAAGGGCCTTTTTAAGAGGACGGTGGATACCGGAATCCAGCACGGAACTGTGACCGTTCTGATCGGAGGAGGGGAGGGCGGCGAACGGGCGCAGGCCTTCGAGGTTACAAGCTATCGGGTCGACGGGGAGTATAAGGATGGAAGGCATCCGGAGTCCGTCCGCTTCACCCCCTCTCTCTCGGAGGATCTTTCGAGGCGGGATTTTACGATCAATGCGATGGCCTACAATGAGAAAAGCGGGATCGTGGATCTCTTTCAGGGCATGGAGGATCTTGAGAGAGGAGAGATCCGTGCAGTGGGAGAGGCGGAGCTTCGCTTCCGGGAGGACGCGCTTCGGATGCTCCGGGCGCTCCGCTTCTCGGCGCAGCTTCGCTTCCGTATCGCTCCGGGGACGCTGGAGGCGGTTCGAAGCCTCGCACGGGGACTTTCCAGGGTATCGAAGGAGCGGATCCGGGAGGAGCTCACAAAGCTCCTCCTCTCGGACAATCCGGAGCAGATGGAGCTTGTGTTTCAGACCGGACTCGCCCCCTATGTCTCAGAGCATTTTCCGGAGATCGCGTCTCCCTCTCTCCCCGAGCTCTCGGGAGATATGGAGAGAGAGGCCTTTCTTCGCTGGGGGATGCTCCTTCGGGGAAGAGAGCAGCTTGCAAAGCGGATCCTCCGGGAATTGAAGATGGACCGGGCGACGATCGATCGAGCGGGCTCGATCGCGGCTCTCCACGGAGAAAGGATCCCGGAGGAAGCTCCCGAAGCAAGGAGGCTTCTCTCCCGCTATGGGGAGGAACTTTTCTTTTCCTGGCTTTCCATGGAGGAGGCGCTCGCCCTGCATTTCCCGAGGGAGAGGGAGGCTCCGCTTTCCGGAGAGAGAAGGCAGGGGAAAATCCGAAGGGCGCGCGCCCTCGGAGAGGAGATCCTGAAAAACGGGGACTGCCTCTCCCTTTCTGCCCTTATGGTTAACGGGGAGGATCTGGCAGAGCTCGGGATTCCGAGGGGGCCGGAGTACAGCGCTGTCCTCCGCGCCCTTCTCTCCGAGGTGCTGGAGGATCCGAAGAGGAACCGCCGCGAATACCTGAGAAAGAGAGTGAAGGAGATCCGGGGCTTAGCGCACTGATTCCTCTCTTTCTTCGCTTCCTTTCGGACAACAGAGCAGGAGCATCAGAAACATCCATAGATTTCCAATGCTGATCTCCGATGTAAGCATTCCATTCTCAAAGGCGGAACTCCCCGGGAGCAGAACAAAAAGAGAGCTGCAGAGAATCCCGATAAAAATATTAAAGAAAGCGGCATAGCGGGGATAAGGGGTTTTTCTCTGAAAAAAGGCGATGAACTGAGATAGGTTCATCAGCATAAAGCCGAGCATAAAGAGGAGATAGACCGGGAGCAGGAAGTGGTACTGAAAGTCAGATGCGATGACAAGGGCTGCCTCTTCATTGAGAGCAGAGATTCTCTTAAAGAGGAACATCAATACGCTGCAGTTTAAGTGCACGCCGCAGCAGCCCCACGCGAGATAGCAAAGCATTCCTGCCCGAAACAGTGTGGAGAGCCGGGGACTCTTTCTCCGGATTAAAAGATAGATCTGGTAGAAGCCGATGCATTCTGCGGCGATGCCGACTACGCCGAGCAGTCCTCCTGCTAATATCCTGCTCTCCGGAATTCGGAGGGCATACTCCAAGAGACGGTAGCGGCTCGCTTCTGCACCATTTAAGCTGACGGCGCCGAGTAAAAGGTCGCCGATCAAGGTGAGGACAGCCGCAAAAAGACCGATCAAAAGACCCCTTCGATAGGATGAACCTGCTCCGCAGAGTCCGCGCGTTTCCTGAGTCATTTTCATAAAAAGCTCCTTTCTTAGTATTTGTTGGTGTTTTCCGGCCTTACATAACAAGTGTTATGTAAGGCCGGAAAGAAAAGAAACTCGCCTTGCGGGTTTCTTTTCTTTCCGAAATCCTCTTTTTTACTCCTCCCTTAGGAGAGCGAGAAAACCGGATTCCGCATAGATTCTCATCTTCTGCACCAGCGCGTTCGCAAGAGGCAGAGGGTAATCATGATCGATCAGCTCCAGATAACCTGCCATTCTCATTTTCACAAGGATGCGGATCAGCTCCGGATCGGCTCGCTGCCCCCGCTGCTTTTCGTAGAACTCCAGAAAGCCCTCCTGTAGCTGTTTCTCCAGAATTTTCCCGAAATCACGGTATTTCGTCTCTCCGGCGCAGCCAAAGAGAAGCTTTATCTCTTTTCTGTGATGAATGAGGTATTCCAGAATTTCGGATTCGTTTCTCTCACTGCTGCTGATATCGGAAAGCTCTCTTTCCCGGCTCAGCTGAAGCATATCGAGAAGATGTTCATAGCTTCCCTTTACGATATTTTCCAGGAGATCCCTTTTGTTCCGGAAGAAAAAGTACAGAGCTCCGGTCGTCACTCCGACCCTCGAACAGATGTCTCGAACGGATGCACCCCGATATCCCTTTTCCAGAAACTCCTCTGTCCCGGCCCGAAGGAGAAGCCCTCTTACATTCTGCCCCGCTCTATCCTCCATCTCCCCCCGCCTTTCCGGAATCAGGAAAATCTCTCCGGCATTTTATCGTCTTGCGCTGGCTTGCTGAGGCCAGGCAATTTTTCAGCCCCGGTCTTTCATCCGCCGTCCGCCGTGCTGCTATGGGAAAAATACGAGGAAAGCTCGAAAAAATGCAGACGGAGGAAACGACGCAGAAGCCGCAGGACGGAAAATCGTGAAAAGCAGCCTTTGCAGCAAAATCAATATATTCCTTCCGGGGTGAGACGTCAATAATTTTTTATGCCGTTCCGGGAAGCCGTAAACACCTTAAATGACCGTCCTTGCGGCCATTCTGCATGGAAGCGGGACGGTGCGGAAGGAGAATATAGCTGCAAAAAAGCGCCGACAAAGCGGACAGCAGGTATACGGAAGAGAGCTGCGTCAGCGGCTTCGGCGAAGCGATGAGAAGCCTCCATGCCTGCCGAAGCGATGGGACTTTTGGCAGAGGTATTGCATGGAGGGATAGCAGCTGTTATGATCTTCCGAAAGGGAACCGGAGCTTCGGGAAGCTTCCGGAGGATGAGAAGAAAGCATGAGGACAAGAAGAAAGCATGAGGACAAGAAGAAAGCATAAGGATGAGAGGGAAGCATGAGGATGAAAAGGAAGCATGCAGAAGTCTGGCGGGAATGGATCAGCGATGCAAGGGCTTAAAAGAACGGAAGCGGCAGCCGGGACTGTCATGATAGGGATGCTGCTCTTAAGGGCTACTTAAGGGATATTTAGAGGGGGGAGGCAGCTGTGACGACGGAGGATTTTCAGAGGAAGAGCGAGTTTTCCATCCTGTTTTCTTATTTCAGGCCGCACTGGAAGCTTTTCCTTTTGGATATGGCGGCTGCTCTTATGATTTCCATCATCGACCTGTCCTTTCCCTTTGCCTCCCGGCTCTGCCTCTACTACCTTCTCCCGAAGCAGGCCTTCCGGGCCTTCTGGGCGATCATGGGGCTTTTTCTCCTGCTCTTTCTGCTCCGGGGTCTTCTGAACTTCGTGATCACCTTCTTCGGGCACAATTTCGGAATCCGCGTGGAGACGGATATCCGAAGGGACCTCTTTCGCCACATGCAGGAGCTCGGCTTCCGCTACTATGATGAGACGAGGACCGGACAGCTTCTGAGCCGGCTGACTGCGGATCTTTTCGATATCACGGAATTTTCTCACCATGCGCCGGAGGACCTCTTTGTCTCTTCCGTCACGATCATCGGGGCACTTATCCTCATGTTCCGCATCCAATGGAGGCTCGCCCTTGTGATCGCGCTGATGCTCCCTGTCTTTCTCCTTTTGATCTGGAGCTGCAGGATCTCCATGCGGAACGCTTCCCGGAGGGTAAAGGCCGTGATCTCCGGGATCAATGCTGACTTCGAGTCGGAGATCTCCGGCATCCGGACGACAAAGGCCTTCGCGAATGAGGAGAAGTCCCTCGAGCGCTTCGACCGGGCCAATATCCGCTATCAGGCGGCGAAGGTCTCCTATCATCTTGCGATGGCGCGCTTCTTCTCGGTTCTTGAATGCAGTCTTTCGATTCTTCCGCTCGCGGTGATCTCGGCCGGCGGAGCGCTGATCATGATGGGGAGACTGGATCTGATCGACCTCATCACCTTCAGTCTCTACACGGCGACCTTCGTGAATCCGGTCCGAAAACTCGCGAACAGCTCCGAGCTGATCGCAAACGGCATGGCGGGGCTTCACCGCTTCACGGAGCTCATGCGGACGGAGGCGGAACTTCGGGACAGCCCGGATGCGGTCTCGCTCCCCTCGATCAGAGGGGAAATCCGCTTTGAGCATGTGGACTTTTCTTATAGGGAGGGGCGGGAGGTTCTCTCCGATGTAAACTTCCGGATCTCCCCCGGAGAAATGCTGGCTCTTGTCGGCTCCTCCGGCGGCGGAAAGACGACGATCAGTCAGCTGATCCCCCGCTTTTATGAGGTCAGCGCCGGGGCGGTCCTTCTGGACGGCTGCGATATACGTAAGATCCGGCAGGACTCCCTCCGAAGGGGGATCGGGATCGTGCAGCAGGAGGTCTTCCTCTTTGCGGACACGGTACTCGAAAATATCCGCTGCGGGCGCCCGGACGCATCATACGAGGAGGTGATCGAAGCCGCGAAACGGGCGGAGATCTATGAGGACATCCTCAGGATGCCGGATGGCTTTTTGAGTAATGTCGGAGAGCGCGGAGTCCTTCTCTCCGGGGGACAGAGGCAGAGAATCGCGATTGCCCGCATCTTTTTGAAAAATCCCCCTGTCTTGATCCTGGATGAGGCGACCTCGGCTTTGGACAGTGTCACGGAGGCGAGGATACAAAAGACCTTCGAGCAGCTCTCCCGCGGAAGAACCAGCATCGTCATTGCGCACCGCCTCTCGACGGTGAGGAATGCGGACCGGATCGCAGTCGTCGAGGACGGGAGGATCCGGGAGCTTGGAAATCACGAGGAGCTCATGAAAAGGGGAGGAGAATACGCGAGGCTGATCGAGAGCCAGAGACTGATATAGAAAAAAGGGACTGCTCGGAGGGAGATCTGACTTTTGCCGTTTTGCCGCTCCGACAGGAAAGGCTTTTACCTTGCGGCTTATACCCGCATCGGCTTAAGAGACGGCGGCATGGAAAGCCCCGGAAAGAGGAAGTATTTCTTTACGAAAAAGACGCCCGGAAAAATTCCGCGGCGTCCTTCGTCCGAGCGCGAGACGGGAATCGAACCCGGAAAGAAAATGGTTAAAACCCATTGTTATAAGCCGATATTTGAAAATCGTGACAGGATTCGTGACAAGATTTCATTTTAAGATTCGTTCCATTCGGTCGGCGAGGTCTTTTTTTGCCGCCTCGGAGCGCTTCTTCTGAGCATAGGAGTAGACCTTCCGCATGACTTGGCTTCCGGGGCGCCAGCCCCCTGCCTCTTCAACATATTGGTCACTCATGATTTCTCGGGCGGAGGCTGCGAAGTAATGCCGCAATTTGTGGAGGCTAAAATGTTCTATTCCCAAATGCTCTTCCACGGATGCGAGATATTCGTTGATTTGCCCGGGGGAACCGGAATAAATCCGCTCGGAGTTTATTTGATTTTCTTGGGAGTGGATCAGTGATGCGACATAGTGGGGGAGAATGATGGAGCGAGTAGAGAGTGCTGTTTTCGTGGACTTCAGTACCCATTTCCCATGGGGATCGATAACAAGGGCCTTAGAGATGGAAAGCGTGCGGTCTGTCAGGTCGGAATAACAGAGAGCGCAGACCTCTGATCGGCGAAGGCCCAAACACGCAAGCCATAGCGGGATCTCATACTTGGATCCCTTGGAATAATCCAGGATACGGCGCACGTCTTCCTCTTCTGGGACGTAAAAGGTATCTCGGGACTTTTGCGGAAGCGTAGCCGAAGCGGTAAAGGTAGGTATCTGAGATCGCATGACAGCACTTATAAATCCGCTCAGATTTCGCACGGATTTAGGACTATGGGAACTTGCATAGTCGTTAAGCAATATCTGTATGTCTTCTCGTCGAATGGAGTCAAGACGTAAGATCCGAAACGATTCAGGAATATTTCGCAAAATAGAGTAATATCCGGTGATAGTAGACTGCGAAAGGATAGCATTTTTAGAGGCGATATATCTCTCTGCGGCTTCGCCGAAGCGAATCCGGGAAGTGGGCTTTTCTGGACGATTTTGGATCATGGCAAAGAGAATCTTATCCGCCTGAGCTTTAGTTGGCTTATAGTCTAAGACCAAGGAATATACCTCCTTTTGGTAAGTCCTTCGAATGCGGTAATGCCCGGATTTGAGTTTTGTAATCGTTGCCATAGCAGAGATATTCCTTTCTTATTCGTTGCCTGGATGCCATTTATAAGCGCGCCGAAAGCCCATTGCCTCAGCCTCTTTTACCGTGAAAGCAAGAAACTCTCCTGGATGAAGGAGTTTCACTTGATCGTATTGTTGATCCATTGGTAGATGATAGATATGGGTCTTGTTTCCAGCACTGTCTCTTCCGATATTGCATTTTATGCGGGGAAAATCTCTAATGGGATAGTTTTCTTTGAATTGTATATGAAGGACCTTGGCGACTTTCCTGGCCATAATCGACAAAGAGGAGGAAGTAACGAATATGCCGACGACGGAAGAGATCGGAAGGCAATGTTCGATAGAATAGCAAACGAGAGATCCATACAGTTGAAAGATATGCTTTTCGTGAATCTGTTTTCTTTCGGACCAATATTTGCATTGAACAATCAGATAGCGGCCATCACGCTCAAGAATCAGGTCTCGCCCCATATCCTCCAGCCTCATAGCAGAGCCATAATAATCGACATGCCATCCCCCTTTTTGGTATTGCCATCCGACGAAGAGCTCATAATCCCGGCCGATCTGCCATTTGGTCTTTCGGTGGGAGCGAATATAATTGTCAAGCGCCAGCTGATTGCGGGCGCTTTCATTTAGACTCTGGTATTCTTCTTTGCTTAGATAGTCGCGAATGGGATCATAAGTCGGGATTTCTTTGGAATCTTTCACTGCCTCAGGAAGTTCGAAATAATTTACATCGAGGACATCCTGCAAGGAAGGGAAGAGTTTTAGAAGGTAATGCAAATTATATTCATACATCTTATATTTTTGGAGATAGGCCTTGGTCTCTGCCCGAATCTCTCGGATCGTCGCAATTTTCTCTCGGCGGGTCGCGCTATCTCCGTAGTCTAATGCTTTAATGTATCGCTTCAAATATCCGGTTTCAAGATCGGACTGGATTGCAGCAAGGTAGGGATAGACAGTTAGATTGGATAGAAAGATTCGATGATGTTCTTTTAGAGCGATCAATTCATCTGTCGCCTTTTTCTCAGATACTTTCAGCCTTCCGTTTTCTTCTTTTAATAGCGCGACGGATCTTTTGAGTGTGTGAATAAATTCTGTTTGATCCGCGACCCTGTGCTCAAGGGAGATCTTCTTGGAGCGGAATATATAATTTTCTTTCTGAAGATCACTAATCTGTTCTTTCAGTAAATCAATCTTACGATGCCGATATTTTTTCAGAAGCTTATGAAAGAACATAGTGACAAAAAATATAAGAACTATTAGAGCGAAGCTTAATACAACGAGGATCCCAACATCGATATCAATTCCCATTATATTCATAAAAAGCCTCTTAATCAGGATATGGATGGTTCAGGCGGTCTCGATATCGGCGGAGGTCGACGATCTTCGTTCCGTTGCGGATTCCTCGATGTCAAGTAATTTGCGGATACTGATTCGGATGCCGGAGTTAGCATTGCGATAGGCTATAACCAGTTCGCGTTCCGCAGGGGAGAGAATGATGTCAGGTGATAAGTCGTCAAATCCCATCAGGTAAGAAGGCGTGCATTCTAGGATTAGGGACATTTTGGCGAGAATGGATTTTTTGACATTTTGAACTCTCCCACTTTCGTATTTGGCAATAGCAGATTTTTGCAATCCCAATTTTTGCGCAAGCGCATCTTGCGTAAGATGCATTGCGATACGTCGCTCTTTGATTCTATTCGCCATAGTCATAGATAAATATGTCCTTTCGATTTTTTAATATTTCAATGATACTCTGACAGTGCGATAAAGGCAATATAAGATAGCAAAATTAAAAAACAGATTGACAAAAAAGCGCAAAGCTCATACTATAGAAGTGTCTAAATAAGACACAAAGGAGGAAATATGAATAAAAATTTATTAAAATCAATCATAGTAAGAAATGGAGATAGTGGAAAATCCCTTGCAGGGTATTTGAATATGACAAATGGGACGTTCTCGCGGAAGATCAACGAAAGAAAGGGAGCTGAGTTTACGGTAGGAGAAATCTTAAAGATAAGGACAAAATATCAGCTGAGCGCAACGGATATAGATCAAATTTTTTTCACATAAAAGTGTCTTAAAAAGATACAGCAGGCAAATTTTAGCTGAATAAGAAGGAGGAAACATGGATTTCATTTTTGCACTTAAGGATGGATCTCACTGCGAGATTGCATTCAGTTGTGGTCATCCGGACATTGAGAATAATCAGTGTCCGACAAGATTCGGGGACTGCGAGAACTGCCGTCATGGTGTGGCGCGCATGCAGATCAAAGATGCGATGAGACTGCTCGACATCGGAAGGGGAGGAGAAGATGAAGGACGGGCTGAAAGTAGGGATTGAAACGGCAAGAAAACGAGTGGGAGAACTGCGGGATATGTGGCCACATGACAGAGAGCCAGATGCCTGCACAATGTGGGCATTGTGGCAGAAGTTCATCGAATTAGAAACAGATATAAAGTTTCTCGAACAGCGGTTCCGGGAGATCGAAGAGGAGGAGATACGATGAGACTGACAGAGTTAAATGTGCCTGATCTGAAGGCCATGGCAGAAGGAAGACGGGTTGCGGAAATGGCCAGAGAGCTTCAGGTGCTGAAGAGAAGGACTTCTCTTCTCGGGGCGAATCTGAGGGTCCTCGTTGAGGACAAGAAGACCGCACTGGGAAGAATGATTTTCTGGAGATGGGTGGCAGTCCTGGAGTGCATAGGGTTACTGTCACTCATTGCGTTGCATATCTTTTCGTAAAAAGCGGAGCAGGATAGAGGGATAATGCAGTTTCCGGGGAAGGAAAAAGAATGCCAAGGATAAAGGCAGATCCTTTGTGTAAAGCAAAGGACCTGGCAAGGGTTTTGAAGATCAAGAAAATAGAGTTAGACCTTCGGGATGAAGATATCGCGAGGGAAATCGGGATTTCGGAGAGGAGCTTTGCCAGGAGGAAGAGATCTGGGAATTGGGAGTTCCCGGAGCTTATCAAACTTTTCCGGGAATTACATCTTAGGGATGAGGATATCCTGAAGATTATGAAATAAGTGTGCGGATTAAGTTTTGATTGGAACAGAGGAATGATACACGAACTGAAAATTCTGCCGGAATACTATAACGCCGTCAAGAGCGGAAAGAAGAAGTTTGAGCTCAGAAAAGACGACCGGGGATTTGCGGAAGGTGACAGTCTGCGGCTCCATAAATGGACTCCTAATGGAGGATATACCGGAGAGGACATTATAACAGATATCACTTACATCCTGCGCGGCCATTCGGAGTATGGTCTCGAAGAAGGTTTCTGTTTGATGAGTCTTGGACCGATTCTCAAGACAGAAAAAATTGATGATTCTATAAGGGGTGAGAAGGAGGAATGAAGGCGTGGATCGTATCCGACAGAAAGAGAAAGTCTAGGATTTATGCTGTCGTGTTCGCGGAGACAGTAGGAAAAGTGCTTAGATACACACACCTCCGTTTAAAAGAATGGATCGAGCTGGACTTCACGGGTCTTCGGGTGACGAGGTGCAAAGCGCTCGATGAATACTATCGCGGAGAGCCGGAAATGGACTGGTTCAATATGGATGACCGCGAGGCGATGATAAAACATGTGGGAATAAGCTTTTGACATGGGAGAAGAGAAACATGAATCATCTATCCCTTTTCAGCGGAATTGGCGGTCTGGATCTTGCGGCGGAATGGGCCGGAATCAAGACAGTAGGGCAGTGTGAGTTTGCCGATTACTCATATTCCGTACTTGAGAAGCATTGGCCGGATGTCCCAAAATGGCGGGATATCCGGGACCTTACGAAGGAAAGCTTTTATGAAAGAACAGGTTTACGAACAGTTGACATTATTTCCGGAGGATTTCCATGCCAGCCGTTCTCTTTGGCCGGGAAGCGAAGAGGCGAGAAGGATGACCGCTTCCTCTGGCCGGAAATGTTTCGAGTCATTCGGGAGCTCCGGCCGAATTGGATTATTGGAGAAAACGTTGCTGGGATCGTCAATATGGCACTCTCCGATATTCTTTCTGCGTTGGAAGACGAGGGATATCGGTGCAGGGTGTTTATTATTCCAGCTCTTGCGGTCGGCGCATGGCACGAGCGGAAGCGGGTCGCGATTATCGGATGCCGGGAGAGTGGCGTTTCCGACGCCGCGGGCCTCGGACAGCAAAGGAGCTCCTGCTCGGCGGGAGAGCATCGAAAAGGCGGCAAAGAGCGGGAAACTGTCGAGCGCAGTGTTACTTCCGACGGTCACGACGGGAGCGGGGCTTTGCGGAGGGAGTGGGAATTTTCAGAAGCTGAAGGATCTTACGGAGAATGGAGTATTGACAGAAGAGGAGAGAAAGAATCTGTCACGGGGGAATGGAGGCCAGTTGAATCCGGAGTGGACGGAGTGGCTGATGGGCTTCCCCATAGGCTGGACAGAGATTTTCTCCTGAACCATTACTGGGATTCGGAGCCGGAGATCCCGCGGATCATCGGGAGGATCCCGCATAGAGCAGAACGGATCAAATGTCTGGGGAATGCGGTAGTGCCGCAACAGTTTTATCCGATCTTCAGGGGGATTCAAAAAATAGATGAACAGGAAAATGAGAATAAGGCCAATAACGCTTCGGGAAGCGAATCAGTACGTGGAAAAACATCACAGGCATAACGCAAAAGTGGCAGGATGTAAATTTGCGATCGCATGCTATTCGGAGGATCAAATTTGCGGTGTCGCAATATGCGGAAGACCGGTATCGAGATATTTAGATGACGGAAGGACGTTGGAAATCAATCGAGTGTGTACTGATGGATCGAAAAATGCGTGCTCTATGCTATACGGGGCTTCCTGTAGGATCGCGAAGGAAATGGGGTACGAGAAAGTAATTACGTATACCCTTCAATCGGAGACAGGGGCATCCCTTAAGGCAAGTAATTTTGCCTTCGACGGGGAAGCCGGGGGAATTCATTGGACGGGAAAACGAGGGAAATCTCAAATGCCGAATGAAATGAAAAATAGGTGGCATAAATCTTTTTAGGAAAACAAAAAAATGGGAAAGAGAATAGAAGATAGTATGAGAGCCCTTCGGCTGGCAGCAGAGATGAGTCAAAGATTTTATGAAAAGCCGCTCATTATCACCTACTCAGGCGGGAAGGATAGCTCGGTCCTATTGGATCTTGCGGAAAATTGCTTAAAGCCGAATGAGTTCGAAGTGATCCATTCTCTGACAACGGTAGACGCTCCGGAAACGTTCTATTTCATCAAAGACGAGTTTAAGCGGTTGAAAGCAAAAGGTGTCAATGCGAAGATCAGTAAAGCTGTGGACGAGAGTGGGAAGCAAATCACCATGTGGAATTTGATCCCTAAGGAAAAGATTCCTCCCACAAGGATAATGCGCTATTGCTGCGCGGTCTTAAAAGAGTCGAAAACTCCCAATAGGATATGCGCGACGGGAGTAAGGGCAGAAGAAAGCGCAAAGAGAAAGGGGAGAGATACTTTTATTGTGAAAGGTACAACGGCAAAGGACGCTAAATTTTTTCCGCTGGAACACGCGCTGGAAGTCTATGAGGAAAGCCTTACACGAGAACCGATCTGGAATTGCAAATTGATAGAGGAGATGCGGAAGAAAAATAACATAATTGTAAATCCCATTTACGATTGGACGAGAAAAAACGTCTGGGAATATATCAGATCCCGCCATTTGAAAGTGAATCCCTTATACGACAGGGGTTATACACGTGTGGGATGTATTGGTTGTCCTCTGGCAAGCTACTGGAGTAGGAAAAAGGAATTTTCGGAGTACCCGAAATATAAGGAGGCCTATTTAAGAGCATTTGAAAAAATGCTTGAGGAGAGAAAGCGCAGCGGGCTATCGTTTAAGTTTAAGTCGGCGCAAGAAATGTTTGACTGTTGGATGGAGGAGTACAAGCATAACTGCAAAGGGCAAATAACATTGCAGGAATGGGAAACAGAAATCAGTGTGAAGGCATAGCAATAATTATGGCTGAACAATGAGGAGTAAAAGCATGAACGGAGTGATTAAGTACCCGGGAAGCAAATGGAGGATCGCAAAATGGATCATACAGAGATTTCCTAAACATCATAGTTATTTAGAGCCATTCTTCGGAAGCGGAGCCGTGTTTTTCAGCAAGCCAAGAAGCAATATCGAGACCATCAACGATATAGATGATAATGTTGTGAATCTTTTCCGGTGTATCCGGGAAGATCCGGAGAAGCTCAGCAGGGCGGCATACCTTACGCCATATGCGCGAGTGGCCTATGAAGATGCATGTGCTTCAGAGAGGAAAGATCCATACCAAAAGGCTATCGATTTTATGATCCGGCTTAATTCTGGCTATGGATTTAGGACAAATGGTCAAAAAGTGGGATGGAAGGAAGATATCCAAGGGAGAGAAAAGGGGTATGCGGCAATCGATTGGGGAAACCTCCCCAATAAGATCATTGAAGCCGCAGAGAGACTCAAAGGGGTCCAGATAGAGCACATGGATGCAGTGGAGTTGATAAAAAAATTTAACTCTGAAAATGTCCTGATCTACTGCGATCCGCCATATATGCTGAGTACCAGAAGGCAAAAGCAATATGCCTATGAAATGGAAAATCGGGATCATGAAGAGCTTTTGGAAGCTTTGAAAGCTCATAAAGGATCAGTAATACTTAGCGGATATGAGTCGAATTTATACAGAGAGGCTCTTTCAAACTGGCATACAGAGCAGATCATAAGTAGAAATCAAGCTGGGCAAGAGAAAATCGAGATGATTTGGATGAACTTCTCTCCAGCAAGACAAATGACTTTACAAGAATGGCAGGCGGAAGAAGGGGAGACATGAAGAATAAGCAAGAAATGGAGTGGATCCCGTGTAGAGAAAGAATGCCAGAGGCAGACGGCGAGTATATCGTCACATATTGCGTTTATAGGGAGAGCTACGGTGTTACAGAAATGACATTCAGTACAGACAAAGTTAGAGGAAAGACTGTGAAAAGATGGCATTGGCATAATTATATATCTACTTGTGAAGTTATTGCCTGGATGCCGCTTCCGGACCCATACATGAGGAAGACACAGTAAGCAGATGGGAAGATATGTCGGCAGAAGCAAAAGGGTCATGGGATCGAAAAGGGAAATGATGAAGGAGGAAAAGAGTGATTGGATATCTAAGCGGGCCCATAACTGGGGTGGAAGGATATGAACAGAAATTTGCGGAGGCGGAGCAGAAGGCAAAAAATCTCGGGTATTCCGTTATTAACCCGGTAAAACTTCGCGAAGTAGTACCGATAGAGGAATTGGATTATGCAGATATCATGGATATTGATATGTATTTGCTTTATAAAGCGGATTGTCTGATCCACCTCCAGGGATGGGAGGGATCGACAGGCGCGGGACTGGAGCATTTTGCAGCCATGAAAATGGGGAAGAAAATATTCTCGATCGAGGATCTTCCGATTTGTGAAGCAGGGGAGAAAAGATGGGGGAAAGATGGGCCGAGGTAAGGATAAAGGGAAGGCTGATAGAAGTATCGCTATGGTGCTCACATGGGAAAGCATCCCTGTCTGGAGATTGCCCGACAAGCTTTAAAGACTGCAAAAATTGCAGTCACGGGGTTTTACTTATCCCGGCAAGAATGCTGCAGTTACTGGAAGAAAAGAAAGAATGGAAATACGAGCACGGAGGATCTGGGAACAGCAGCCGACCGCGGGGCGAAACCATTGGAAGCGAGAAAACAAGGAAAGACAGAAGTGAAAAGTTAGTGCCTGGGAAAAGATTGCGAGCGTACTTGGAGTGATGGGATTTGCAGCGATGATTTGGGGAGAAGGGAGAGAAGAAAGGAAGAAATGGGGAAGACATTGATCGGCGCGCGGGTGCTATCCGGATCGGAGGAGCAGGAACAAATGCAGGTCATTGCATGGGCAAGGCTCATGGCGAGAAAAGATTCTGCACTGAAGATGCTGTTCCATATTCCGAATGGAGGGAAGCGAGGAAAGCTGGAGGCGATTCGATTTAAGAAAATGGGGGTCCTGGCGGGAGTACCGGACTTGTTTCTGCCAGCTCCTCGGAAGGGGTATGCGGGGCTCTTTATAGAAATGAAGGTCGGCGGGAACCGGATCACACAGCAGCAGGCGGAACTGATCCATGGACTGAGTAATCAGGGATATCTGTGCAGTGTCTGTTATGGGGCGGATGCCGCAATCAAAGAAATATCTGACTATCTCGGGATACGGAAATAAGGAGGAGAAAATGGGAGAAAGAAGAGGAAAATATGAAGAATGGACCGGACCATTTGGGAAAGCGGAACTGGCAGCAATGGAGCGAGAGCCGGCTCGGCATATGCTGCCAGCTTATGCTTATACTCCGCTTTGTCCGGATCCAAGATATCGCACGGCGAAAGGGGTGCGGGAGGCGGAGAGGGAGTATAAAGAAAATGAACAGAAAAATCCTGTAAAGCAGGCAGAAAAGAGGATTATCCCGCTGAAGAATTTGGATTATTAGGAGGTGGCTATGAACGAGAAGGAGAAAATGCCGGAAGAACTGGAGAGTGAGGAGAGAGAGGAGCGAAAGGAGAGGATGAGAGATACTGAAGTGAAAGGAGAATATGGGACTTGTCAATTCTGCCAGCAGCAGAGGATTGTCTATCCCTTGCGGGAGGAGACGCAGGAGGAACTGGATCGCATGGCGACAGAGGCGTGTCAGTGCGAAAGAGCGCAGAACGCTAGGAAGCAAGCAAGTGCTCATGCGAGGATTATGGCATACATCGCAGTGCTAATGGATGAAATTAAGAGAAAAGACTGGTTTTCAGCGCAGGAGATCGCAATGGGAGCGCTTGAAACTTTGGAGACCATGCTGCTGAATGTTGTGGATATGCTTGAAATCAGCATGGGGACGCTGCAGAGCGTAAACATAAAAATAAAGGATATAGCGATTCGGGTAAGTAAATCCGGAACCGCTATCAGTTTCAAGGTTTCCGAAAAGAAGGATCAGACGGTGAAGTTTTAGCAGATAGATGTTTGCCTTCTAATTAGGAAGAAAGAGAGCGAAGGGATGCGCGATATCATCCCAATTCAGTTCTTTAAGCCATTAACTTTAGGAACAAGAAGGACGGAAATCATGTATGTGAAGAAGACGATCATCTATGGGAATCGGATCGAGGAGAGGAAATATCATACGAGGAGATTCCGTCCGAAGGATGGGAAGAGACAACGGCGAGAGAAGATCACGCCGGAGAAGATACAGGAGAACAATGAGAGAAACTCTGTTCGGAATTTGTATCGTCTATTAGTGGGGAATTTTTCCAGCGAAGACTACCATGTGGTATTGACATACGGAGAATCGGACCGTCCTGATCCGGAAGGAGCGAAGGAGAGACTGAAGAAGTTATTCGCGAAACTCCGTAAGTGGTTCCGGAAGCAGGGCGGAGAATTGAAATTTATCGCTGTGACGGAGTGGATGAAAAAGAAGGTCCATCATCACGTCGTGATTAGTGGAATGGATGGGCTTGCCAGGGCCTTACGGAAATTATGGACGGGCGGAGTCCATATGGAGCCGCTTTTTGAGAATAAGGATTTCCAGGGGCTTGCAGAGTATCTTGTAAAAGAAACAAAGAAGAGTTTCCGGCAGCAGGGAAGTCCAATCAGGCAGAGATATACCCATAGCCGGAATTTAAAAAAACCGATCGAGAAGATCAAGGTGATCGATGCCGAAAGCTGGAGGGAAGATATTGTGGTCCCTCGGCGCTTTCGCGATGCGGGATATTTGCTAGATAAATCCAGTGTGGTATCTGGATTTGACTTTTTTGGGTATCCGTTTTTGGAATATCAATTTGTGCGGTACTTGGAGGACGAAAATGCAGTGGTATAAGGAGAGACTGAAAGTAAGATGCCCGTTTTACGTCGATCACACGTATCCAAGGAGGGGAAGTGAGCCAAAGATATCATGCGAGGCGCCGGAGTCCTGGAAGGAGGAAGTGGATGTACAGTTGAGATTTAAAAACAAGGAAATCAGAGAAGCACATATGTGGCGCTATTGCTGGGGGAGGTATGAGGCTTGCCCTTACTTCAAAATGAAAGAAATGGCGGAGGAAAATGAACAAGAACAGAAAAAGTGAAGGGATGAGAAAGCGGCTTGGAAAGGAAATCCTATGGTTGGAACGCCAGAAAGAGCTCCTTATACGGAATCTGGAGACAAAGAAGCAGCAGGTGCAGAAGCAGGAGAATGCACTGACGCAGCAGAACTATATTATCTATCGGCTCCTGGAAAGATTGGGAGGAGAGACGTGTATCGTATCGCCGCACCTGGAGGAGAATGTCAATGACAGATTGAGTGTCAAATTGGAGTATTCTCCGGGAGGGGAGCTGCTCGGGATGTATTTGAAAATCAATTAGCAAAATATAAAAGGGACCGCATGTCCGAAGGATCGGGCTGCGGTCTCTTTTGCATCTTGGGAGATCAATGGAGGATAAGGGATTCAACGATCTCCGACATGGATGTATTGCCTTCAGAAGCCATATCCTTCAACGCTTGCCTTGCGGATGCAGAAAGTCGCAAGGTTATTGTCTTCTTTTCCGGATCATAGTTATGATCAAAGATTCTAGAAAAATCCTCTTCACTGATATGATCTTTCGACCATTCTTCCGCCTCAGAAAGAGTCAGAGGCTGAATCATTTCTCCGCTTGACCAGGAATTATTTCCCAGGAATCTAGCGTACTTAGTGGCGGCCCCACCTTCGCAGTGGAGAAAATACTCGCCCGTACTCTTACGGTAAAGAGTCTCCACTACTTGAGATAGTTCCCCGATATCGGAGGACCATACGGCCAAAGCCTTGGCCGTATGGGTGTTGTAGCGTTTATCATTGATAATCTTTTTCACAAAGGAGTCCTTTCTGCCTTCGTAACCTCCGGGGCGGGATATTCTCGATGGGCGTCTAAACTGAATCAGTTCTCATCATCCTCTTCCGCATCATCGCCTTCATCATCTTCATCACTCTCTTCTTCCTCCTCATCATCATCGTCCTCATAGTTCGGACGGTTCAACTCGACCTCAAAGATACATTTTTCTGCATACACTTCTTTGAGATGCTCAAAATCTGAAGCGACTTGATGGATGTATCCATAGTGTGCGACAACAACGATATCCTCGCCCAAGCAATAGAGGATATAGCAACCGTCTGGTAACATATAGATCGCCTTATCCTTCTCCTCAACTGTGATTTCCAAAAACTCAATAAATGCTTTTTCATCCTCATCTTCGGTCAAGCCATAATTCTTTTCTAATAGATCGTAGACTGACCTGGTCTCGAGAACCTTCCCGCAAGGATCGGTTACTTCAAATTCATCCACATCGATCCAAACGTAAGATACATTATCCCATCCGTCATGCTTTGCCATTTTCTTTGCCTTTCTCCCGTCGTAACCTCCGCGGGGGGATGAAATCAGAATTTCTCAAAATTTCCAATCGCTTCGGAGCGGTTCTTTTCCCACTCCTCCGCCTCTGCTGCGGTCATGGGGCGGATACTCTGTCCGTATCCTCTCCAGTTTTCACCGCGGGGCTCTCCGTAAATAGTGTTAGGGCCGCCCATGCAGTGGAGGAAAAACTCCCCGCCGCGCTTCCGATGGAGAGTCTCAATAACTTCCGTAAACTCCCCATTGGTACTGTTTGTTTTGTCCTGGGATCCCTTCTGGGGGCGCCCATAGAGTATACTTAATCGCCTACTTTAATGACTCTGGGGTCAAAAAAATCGTATTTTGGTTCAACCCAAAAGCCAGCCCAAAATTCGTGGAGGTGGGTCTCCTCATACTCCTTTCTGTAGTAATAATACAGTCCCTCGACGCTCCTCGGATGATACTTTTCTATGGCCTTGGCCCTAATCCTTGGGTCCATCATATTTTCTGCCAATCTAAACTCGATATAGCCACCGCAGCACCACACAACGGCTTTGCCGTCAACTTCCTTTCTGTGACTCAGTTTCATGTTTTCTCCTTTGCCATCGTAACCTCCGTGGCGGGCGCCTTTGTTTGTTGTGAGTACATCTTAGCATATGTTTATTTAAATGTCAATAGAAACGACGTTTAAATAAACCGAAATATACAACAAAAAGTAAGGAGATATTTTGTGCAAATTGCATTCAGAGGCTGGAAGAGAAGAATCTGGAGTAAGATCAAGAGCGTTTGGATATTGCTTGAATGAATGAGAGAGAAAAATGCAATAATAGAGCAAGAGCGGAGGCGCGAAGCGGATGGGAGAGACTCGGACAAAAGAGAAAGAAAATCGGACAAGGATCCAGCATCCAAAGGAGGGAGGAAGAAAAAAGAAAAGAGTTCCTTCTATTAGCGCGCGCGAGAAAAAATATTTAGATGGAGCAGGAGGCCGTCCGAAAAGAAGGAAAACGAAGGCGGATCGGTGGATTAGCGGAAACGGATTGGATGCGATAAAGACCTGGAAAAGAAATGGAGTGTCTGATGAGGAGATTGCAAAAAACATCGGAGTGAGTCGGTCTACGCTAAATGAATGGAAAAGAAAATATCCAGACTTATCGGACGCTTTTACGCGCGCGCGCGCAGTAGCGGATGCCGTTATAGAGGGGGCGCTCTTCCGGGCGGCGAAGGGCCATGTCGTAAATCTAAAGAAAATAAGGATTACGGCGAACGGAGATATCATAGAATACACGGAGGAGCATTATATCCCGCCGGATGTCAAGGCGATGATCTTTTATTTAACAAATCGAATGCCGGGGAGCTACAAGCACAATCGGGATCTGATCCCGGAGGATGCAAAAGGAAATACCGGCGGGAAAGTGGAGATTGTTGTGCAGCAGGACGGCCTGGCGGAAGTAGAAGCGAGAGCGATCGCGGAAGCGATGGAAAAAGAGGGAAATGCGAATGGAAGTGCTTGAATATCGAGACCCGAAAAGCGGCATAGCGATCGAGCGACCGGCGGAGGTGATCTGGGAGCCGCAGGACAAGCAGGCCATGATGATGGCGAGAGCGGAGTATGAGGCCTTATACGGAGGTGCGGCCGGAGGGGGGAAAACAGATTATCTTGTGATTGAGGCACTCCGGCAGGTAGATATCCCATGGTATAAGGGACTTATCCTCAGACGGACTTACCCGCAGCTAAAGGAGATCATCGACAAGGCCTACCACTACTATCCGCGGGCCTATCCTGCAGCAAGATACAACAAGACAGAGCATCGATGGAGGTTTCCGTCTGGCGCAAAAATCGATTTTGGATCGATGAAATCGGAGGAGGATAAATACAGATACCAGGGACTTGCCTATGACTTTATTGGCTTTGATGAGCTCACACATTTCACGGCGTCGCAATATGAGTACCTAAAAAGCCGGAATCGGCCCAATGGTCCGGGGACAAAGGTCTATATCCGATCGACGGCAAACCCCGGCGGTGTAGGGCATGGATGGGTCAAAGAGCGTTTTGTCACGGCCGGGGAGCCTGGAAAAACGAAAACGGATGTCCTCAAAGTCGTGACGCCGGCAGGAGAAGTGTATAAGGCACAGTCTCGTGTCTATATCCCGGCGTCTGTATTTGACAATAAAAAGCTGCTGGAAAACGATACAGAGTATGTCACACGCCTCTTTTCCCTTCCGGAGGCGGAAAAAAAGGCGTTGTTGTATGGAGACTGGAATAGCTTTAGTGGACAGGTGTTTGTGGAGTTTAGGGACAATCCGGAGGGATATGAGACACACAAATGGAGCCATGTGATACAGCCTTTTGAGATCCCGCAGCACTGGGCCATAGTGCGGGGATATGATTTTGGGTACGCGAAGCCTTATGCTGTGGGATGGTATGCGGTAGATCATGATGGGGTCATGTATCTGATCCGGGAGCTCTATGGCTGTACAGGGGAGCCAAACATTGGGACAAGACAGGACAGTCATGAGCAGGCTCGGCTGATCCGGGAGATCGAGGACAGCGACCCGGTGTTAAAAGGACGCAATATCGCCGGGATCGCGGATCCCGCGATATTTGAGAAATCAACGGGGGAGAGTATCGCGGAGCAGATGGAGAGGGAGAGGATCTTTTTTGATCCCGGGGATCATAAGAGGATCGCAGGCAAGATGCAATGCCACTACAGGCTGTCCTTTGATGACAATGGGCGTGCAATGTTTTATGTCTTCCGGGACTGCAAGGATTTTATCCGGACCGTCCCGAATCTTGTCTATGATGAGCATCATGTGGAGGATGTCGACACAGAGGGGGAGGATCATATCTATGATGAGTGGCGCTATGTCTGTATGGCGCATCCGATCGCGCCGCGGAAAAAGTCAAAGCGGACGGTCCCGGAGTTTGACCCGCTGGAAATCTATCATGATCAATGGGGCAATGTAACACGCTGAGAGGAGGAGAAATGAGAAAGAAACTGAAGAAAAGAAATGCAGATCTTGCAGCAGGAAGCCAGGAGGGAGTGAATGCGTTGGCAACGGGAGGAATGGAGGATCTGGATGCGCAGATCGCGATGATACAAAGGAGGAGGGGAGAGCTAGCGCAGGGGATGCAGCGGAATCGAGAGAAACAAGCGGAGATCATGCTGCCTGAAACGAAAGAAATGGGAGCAGCAGGCCCGACGGGGGAAGTATCGCGAAGCGACGGGAGAAATAAGAATGGGATGCAGGAGCAGGGGAATCCGGTGGGGCGTATGTCGGATAATCCGGCGACTTATAGGGATGGGGAGAATACCCCAAAGCAGGGCTTAAATGACAGCGATGTTGCGGAGGCCAGACAGAGAGCTCTGGACTATAAAGCAAAGCTGGAGCCGCTTTATCGCAGGCTCAGGCTGAATGAGGAGTATTATCGACAGAGGTATAGCTGGACAAAGCCGGAGGATGACAAGGAAAGCCTGCCAAATCAGTCGAGCGGATATCTTGTCAACTCGATCATCAATAAGACGGCGGATATCATGGACAACTATCCTGAGGCAAATATCCTGCCGAGGGAGAAATCCGATGAAGAAGCGGCAAAAATCCTGTCAAAGATCATCCCCGTCATTCAAAAGCGGAACCACTTCCGGAAGATTTATTATAAGAATGCGCTGGAAAAGGTGAAAAACGGTTTCTCGATCTTCGGGACATTTTGGGATCCGATGGCGGAGAACGGAATGGGAGAAGTGCGGGTAGAGGGAATCGATCCGATCCATGTGCGATGGGAGCCGGGGGTGGAGGATATCCAGGATGCGAAAGAGATCTTTGTCCTGCGAGACTATGATAACGATGTCATTGAGGAGCTTTTTCCGGATATGCGGGGGAAGACGGGAGGATCGGAGCTGAGCGGGACGGATTACCTGGGAGCAGAAGAGAAGGTAGACCGCACCGATAAATCCACGGTCTATGATTGGTATTACAAAAAGACCGTGCGCGTAGAGGTGGCGGGGCAGGCATTTCCGAAGACGGTGCTGCACTATGCAAAATTCTGTAACGGAAAACTTCTGTTTGCGTCGGAGAATGATGAGAGATATCGGGACGGATGGTATCAGGACGGAAAGTATCCCTTTGTTTTTGACGTGCTTTATCCGGTAAAGAGCACTGTGTACGGATTTGGAATGATCGATATGATGCGACAGCCGCAGGAATTTATTGATCGTGTGGATTTTGGAATCCTCACAAACGTGCTTGCGAATTGTAGGCCGAGATATTTTGTGAAGGAGCAGGCGCAGATCTCGGAGGAAGAGTTTTTGGATTATACAAAACCCCTGGTGCATTATACGGGGGGGAGTGTAACAGATATCCGCCCAATGGATCAAAATCCGCTCTCCCCAATTTACCAGCAGGTGCTGGCGGACAAGAAAGAAGAACTGAAGGAGAACACCGGGAATCGGGACTTTTCGCAGGGGACGACATCAGGCGGAGTCACAGCAGCAAGCGCAATCGCGGCGCTGCAGGAGGCGTCCAGTAAGACCTCAAGGACGATCAATATCATCTCCTACTCCTCCTACGAGGAGGTTGTGGGGATGATGATATCCCGGATGCGGCAGTTTTATACGATTCCGCGCACGTTCCGGATCGTAGAGGAGAATAAATCCCGATTTGAAACGATCTCCGCAGAAACTCTGAATCCGGAGGGAGAACTGGATGAGACGCTTGGGACATATATCGGCGGAAGAGTGCCGATCTATGATATCGATATCTCCGCACAAAAGCAGTCTCCCTACAGCAAGATCGCAGAGAATGAACTGGCGAAGGAGCTCTTCCAGCTTGGGGTCTTTAATCCGGAGCTTGCGGATCAGGCCATTCCGTTGATCCGGATGATGGACTTTGATAAAAAGGCTGAAGTCCTGGATACCATCGCGAAGAATCAGCAACTGTATGTCCAGAATCAGCAAATGAGACAGCTCCTTGCGGGGCTTGGCCCAGTAATCACGCAGACCACAGGCAATACGGCAATCGAAGAAATGTTCGGGAACGCGGAAGATACGGAAGGGGAGCCTCTCATAAGTCATGTGGCGCCAAAGGATCAGGAAACAAATCAGCTGGGAGAAACGGATACGATGGAGGATCGGTCGACGGGGGCAAACATGAGGAGAAGAGTCCGCGGAATGGCGGAAGTGGGAGGTGCCAGATGACAAATATCAGGTTGATTGCAAATCGGAACAGGATAGGATTTAAGGCAGATGGGCATGCGGAGAACCGATATGCCTGCGGAAAGATCAGTATCATGTGCCAGGCCATGGCAGAAGCAATCCTGGCGAGGGCACCGGTGGAGTCCGTCAATGGATACACGGAGGGCACCGGAAAGACGGAAATCATCGCAGATATTTCCGGAATCTCGGAAGCGGAGTACAGGGAGCTTCTTACGATACTGGGAGTGGGACAGATTGGATTTTCCATCATACAGGTGCAATTTCCGGGGAGTTTGGATATTGCTTTCGAGAATTCCGCGGAGGGATGATAAAACAAAATAAGACACCGGGGAGAGACCCGAGAGACACCGCGGATAGACGCGTGTAGGCGCGAAGGAGGCGCAGTAAGAATGAGAAGATGGCATGATCCGTTACAGTTTGGAGAGGGCGCTGGGGAAGGAACCTCTGGAGGATCCGGAGGAGAAACTGTGCAGGGAACCAACGGGGAAGAAACGGGAGTACAGGAGGCGGCAGAAGGGGAGCAGGAAGAAGGCGCAAAAGAGGAGCAGACAGATCCGGAAGGGGAGAAGAAAGAAAGAGTGACGCTCCGCGACCTATTGTCGCAGGATAAGGAACTGAAGAAGGAATATGATAAGACAGTGTCCGGCATCGTAAAGAATCGTCTGAAAGGCTTTGATGAGTTACAGAAAACGAATCAGAGCTATCAGGAGATGGCAAGGGTACTGATGGACATTATTCCAAACGCGCCGCGAGATGGGAATCCGGAGTCGATGCTGAACTACCTGAAAGCGCAGCAGGATCTCTGGGCGGATGCCGCGTCGGCGGCAGGTATGTCCACAGAGGCATACCAAAAGATGACAAATATCCAGCGTCAATCGGAAGAGATCCTCGGACAGCAGCGCGCGCAGCAGGAAGCGGCCCTCCGGCAGCAGCAGTTCGAAAACTGGGACCGGCAGGCCGAGGAAGCCAGGGAACTCTATCCCGATCTGGATCTCGTGGCGGAACTGGACAATCCACAGTTTACAAGACTGATGGATTCCGGATTTACGGTGCAGCAGGCTTTTGAGGCTGTGCATCATCAGGAGCTTATGGACGGAGCAATCCGGTCTGCGTCTAGTATTGCGGCGCAGAACGCGACGAGAAAGACCGTCAACGCACTTCGATCCTCGCAGCAGAGACCGGCGGAGAATGGCGTCGGTGGGAGTGCCGGAAGCGGTGCGCATCGGCTGGATCCACGCACAATGTCATCGGAGCAGAGAAAATCACTGATTGATAGAGCAATGGCCGGGGAGAGAATCACACTGAATGATTAAGCTCCCGGGGGAAAGGGAGAACATGAGGAAAGAGGGAATCACTATAGCAAAGTTTTATCACAATCCGCTGCAGTTCGGGCCGGGGACGCCGCTCAATACCACGGCAACCTCCGAGCTCAGCCCGGAGATGAAGGAATTTTATGATACGCATCTGATTGAGCTCGTCGGGCCGTATCTCGTCCATGACCAGTTCGGGCAGGAAGAGAATATCCCGAAGGGAAGAGGAAAGACCATTGAGTTCCGGGGTTTTAAGCCTCTGCCGAAGGCGCTCACGCCGCTTACGGAGGGCGTGACGCCGGACGGGACGAAGATGCAGATGTTCACAAAGCGGGCGACACTGAACCAGTATGGCGCGTATGTGCCGCTTACGGATCTTCTGGAGCTTACGGCGCTGGATCCGATGATTCTCAGGGCAGAGGATGCGATCGGGCAGCAGGCTGGAGAAACGCTGGACACGGTAACGCGAGAGGTCATTAACGCGGGGACGAATGTACAGTACGCAGAGGGACAGGTCTCTTCCCGCGCGGCCCTGACCGGCGCGATGAAGCTCACAGTAAAAGCGCTGAAGATTGCTGTGCGAACGCTGAAGAAAAAGAATGCGCCCAGGATCAAGGGAAACTACTGCGCGATCATCAATCAGGATGTGGCCTTTGATCTGACGGAGGACCCGGAGTACAAGGAGCAGATCAAGTACACGGATAACTCCTCTTTTAAAAACGGATTCCTCTATCGCCAGTGGGGCATAGAGTTTTATGAGTCCACGGAGGCCAAGATCTTCGCAAAGGCCGGGGCATCGCAGCAGGACGTCTACAGTACGCTTGTGATCGGTCAGGGCGCATATGGTGTATCCAGGCTGTCCGCGGCGAGAGATGGAGCTGGGAGGGCGATGGGCCGAGACGGCATTGAAATGATCGTACATCAGAGAGGAGAGGCCGGATCCTCTGATCCGCTGAATCAGAGGTCCACCGTCGGATGGAAGGCGACCAAGGCGGTCTGCATGCTCGTGGATGAGTACATGGTCCGGATCGAGACGGGGTCCAATTTTAACGACCATGAGGCAAACTAAAAGGAGGATAAGGATGGCAAAGACTGGAAATCTGGAAGAGGAGTTTGCAATGAATCCGCCGGAGCCCGTTGCGGAGGGAAATCTGAAGGAGGATGAAGCGAAGAAAGAGGAAGCGACGGAGGCGATGGAAACCATCGTTATACCGATGACGGATGAGGATAAGGACGATAAGTTTCTCTGCATCAACGGTCGCGGGATCTACGTAAAGCGTGGGGAGGCTCAGAAGGTCCCAAAGCCCTATGCGGAGCTTTGGAAAAACTCGCAGATGCAGGCATCCAGGGCGATGCGATACCAGATGGAGAACGAAAACAAACAGCTTACAGACTGATGTCTGAAGCCGGGAACGGGCGGGGCAGAGGTCCCGCCCGTGTTTCATAGGGAGGGGAAAAGGATGATTAAAGTAAGAGGGAAAGTGCTTTTCATTCCGGAAGAAGAAGCGACGATCGCGGCAGTGGGGGATTCATTCAGCTTGGAAAGGATCTTTCATATCGACCGTTTTTCTCCGGATGGAATTGATCTTTCTAATCTCATATTTCACTTGAACGCGAAATTTATGGACAGGCCGGGGACAGACAGGAGCTATTTGGAAAAAAGCATAACGGAAGATGAAGTGATCCTGCAGTGGCATATTGCGAGCTCGATGACAACACATCGCGGAAGCGCATTTATCCAGTTGGATGCCGTGGATCAGGGGGGACAATGCCGTTGGAGATCCTATCAGGGAGTCGTATACATTGAGGAGTCCCTTGATAACCCTAACATGCAGTCTGCATGGCTGTCAGAATTGGAGCAGCTAGAGAATCAGATCGATAAAAAATTGGACGCACTGGAAGGCGTCAGTAGAAGAATAGAAAAAGTGGAAGACGATGTTGCGGCCAGGATGCTGGAGTTTGCGGCTGAGAGAGAAACCCTAAAGCAATATGCGGCACTGTCACGCTCCTACGCGACAGGGGACGCGGTGGGAATCAACAGGCCGGAGCAAGGGAGGGATAACTCGAAATATTATTCCGCTGTGGCTCAAGCGGCAGAAACCAGTGCGGAGGCAGCAAAAACCGGGGCGGAGGCAGCAGCAGAAGCAGCAGCAGAAGCGGCAAGGCATGCAAAAACATTGGCGGGTGTCGAGATTGCAGACGTTCAGGATGCAATAGATGCGATGATGTTAAGAAATATAGAAGGAAAAAAGCATCATCTTGTCGATCTTGCGGGTATAAAAGCGGGAATGAATGCTTATAATAGCGAAGTTGTATTATATATAAAACGACTGGCAGAAGATAATCAAAAGGAACTGAAGAAGAGAGTGGCATGGGATAGGGTCACAAATGAATACCTGGAAGATTTTGAGCATGTCGCAGGAAGCAACAGTGTGTTCAAAATCGAAAAACGAGTCAAAGCGATTGAGGAGGTCGTGGTAAGAACGGAAAAGAATCAGGACGAATCAAAGATGATAAGCCAGTTTACGCTAGAGAAATCGGAAACCTTCCCGAGAAGGCTGCATGTTTTCTCAAAAGGAGGATATGTGGGATATATCGACCTGAACAAGTGAAAATCGAAAGGCGGGGCTTTGGCTCCGCCTCTTTATTGCTTGCCATAAATCCGATGCAGAAAGATAAGATAGCAAAAAGAGAGGGGATAAAAATGAAAATTACTGTCGGAGAAGTATTGCATATCGCGGATATCATGCGGCCGAATGCCGTGGAACCGGAGATGAAGCTTCGCTTTTTGAATGAAGTGGAGGCAGAGGTATTTGACGTCCTGTCCCGTTATGTTCCAAGAGCCTTCAAAAGCTTTGGAAATGTCGGAGCACGGAAGCAGCTAGGATTAGATTGGGAGAGCGGCGGGATAGGTGGAGTGCCTGCAGACGATGCGGGAGAAGTGGAACGTGATGGACAAGGTACCCTCGCTTGGGATGGAAATCCACTGGAAATGGGGGAAGCCAGAAGGAAAGAGAAACCGCTTTGGAAGTTGAAACCCTATCTTCCGACGGATCATGAGGCGGTGCTCCTTCTGGACAGCAGATTCAGCGGAGTTTATACGGCTTATATTATGGCAAAGATTGATTTTCTGGAAGAGGAAAGCGAGAACTATTTGAACGATTCGCAAATGTACGCGGCCGAAAAAGATGCCTTTGTATCCTGGCTGATCCGCACGCATCGACATATCAATGTAAAGACAAGGGGGCTTCTGTGAATCTTCCGAAACTGCAGCAGATTGTAAAGAACAAAAGAACGATAGGAAATTTCGGGGGACTCAATGAGTCCCTGATTTTGAATGAGAATGAATTCTCGAAGATGAAAAATATCTGTTCCGACATGTATCCGGGAATCACTTGCCGGAAGCAAAGAGGGGATCCGATTGCGAAGTTGGAACGTCCTTTTGGACTGTATTGGAAAAATGGATTGTTCTGGGTAAATGGAGGCAACACTTATTATAAAGGGGAGTATGTAGGATTTTATCCGGATGAAAAGGAACGTACCTTAGTCGGACTGGGTGCGTATATCTGCAGCTTTCCGGATGGCAACATGTTCAGCACAGTGGATAAGAAGTTCCGGAGTATGACGGCGACCTGGCGAGGCGATGTCACAGTGGAGCCAGTGTCGGAGGGATCTACATTTGTCAGGATCACGGGAGGCGGAATCGGAAATGCGTTTGCATCTGGGGATGGAGTGGAGTTTTCGGGGTTTGTGACTCACTATGCGGCATTAAACGGAACTAAAATTTTGAAGGAAGTTGGAAGTGATTTCGTGGTAGTGATCGCGGTAGATGCCGGGGATCCGATTCGTCGCTTCACAAACGGGAATATCACTTTGAAGAGGAAGGTCCCGGAGATGGATTTTGTCTGTGAATTCAACAATAGGTTGTGGGGATGCTCGAATCGAAATCATGAGATCTATGCTTCGAAATTGGGAGATCCTACGAACTGGAATGCATTTGAGGGACTCAGCACAGATTCCTACGCATTGACAGTGGGATCGGATGGGGATTTTACGGGATGTCTTGCGCATAACGGTTATGTCGTGTTCTTCAAGGAGGACTGCATTCATACGATTTATGGGAGTAAGCCGTCTAATTTTACTTTGGACACTGTGCAGGCAAGGGGCCCGGCGAAGGGATGCGAGAAATCCCTTTGCAATGTGAATGAATCCGTATTTTATGTTTCCCGAAACGGCGTATGTATCTATGAAGGATCTTTGCCGGAAACGGTATCGACAAAACTTTCCGGGAAATGGAAGGCAGCGAGTGGGCAGCAGTACGATTCAAAATACTATGTCTCGGTGCAGGATATAGCAGGGAACTGGAGGCTATTGGTCTATGATATGCGACGGTCCGCGCAGAATCAGGCGGAGCTTTGGTATCAGGAGGATGAAGAGCAGATGAAATACTCCTGCTACGCAGAGGGGAAACTCTATATCGTCGACCGGAATAACATGTTGCGGGAGATTTATGCGGAGAAAGAGGAAGACTATATCGAATGGAACTTGGAGTCTGGGGATCTGGAGGAAGGGACACTATCGAAGAAAAAACCGAGCAGAATGCAGTTATCCATCGACTTGACACCGAATGCAGTGCTCACGCTGTATGTATCCTACGACAATTCGCCGACATGGATCAGAGTAAAAACGATAACGGCGGATGCCAGAAGGAATTATCAGATTCCGATCAAACTGAAACGATGTGATCGATATCGATTTAAGATAAGGGGACGGGGGAAATTCCGTCTCTATGGAATGTCTAGGACGACGGAAGGGGGGAGTGATCGATGAGCGTATTCACTCCCCCTCAAATTTCTTTAGACAAGCTAAGAAGTATGGGGGATATCAAAGAATATCTTCGGGATCTGAATCGAAAAATCCGCTTCCTGTCAGAAAATGTGGATCGGGATAATTTTGATCCGGAGGAATATCGGAAGATTTATTCCAACGGAGATCGATCGGTAGAACTCTATCACAGTATCGATGAATTTAAGATCGAGGCAAAGAAGAAATCGGAAGGCCTTCTGGCGAGGATCCGACAGACGGCAGATGAGATATCGTTACTTGCGGAGAAGGGAACTATAACGAACGAAGTCAATATCTCTACGGAGAAAATATTTATTCATGGGAATAAGCTATGGGTGAATTCTGAAAATTTCGTACTGGACGATGTTGGGAACATGTCGATGCGGGGGGATATCTACGCGAAGTCAGGATACTTTGGGGGATATGCGATAGCAGAGGAGGGAGGGAAACAATATCTAAAGGCAGACAACGGAGTTGTGCGAGCGGCAACGTTGGCGGGAACCAATATCATGACAGACAAGTTGGACATTGCGACCGATGAAGATATTTCTGGCTGTTCGATCGACTTTTCGAATTGCCATGTAAAGAGTAATCGGAATTCCTATTTTGGCTGGTTTTACTCAGATAATGTGACGGCGTCAAAGGACATCTATGCCCATTGCGGGAGCGCGGATGTTGTGGAGTGCGCCGGAAAAATTTTCTGCTACGATTATTGGTCGGACAATCAAGGGATTGCGTATTCGGACAGGAGATTAAAAGAAGAGATTCGGGAGATCCCGGATGAAGAGGCGTTACGGTATATCCTTTCCCTTCGGCCTGTAGAGTATGAACTGAAGGATGAGGCCGGAGTGCACTATGGGCTAATCGCGCAGGATATCATAGGGGAAGGGGACCCTTATCATCTCGTGGAGGAGATGGAGGACGGATACTACTGTATAAACTATGAATCGCTGGATGCGTTGATCGCGGGAGCGATGCGGCAGCAGGAGCGGGAGATGGAGGGGATCGGTGTCGGTTTATAAAGGGGAGTCTCCGGAAAGCCTTAAGGATTATAGACAGGTAAGGGATTATGTGCAAAGGATCAACAAGGCGGTGCAAAATGTATTTCATTCCTTGGATCCAGATGACAATTTTACGGAAGAGGAATGGAATCGATATCGGGAGACTGATGGAAAAATCAGTTCGCTGGAAATGGGATTGAATGGGTTAAGAAGTTTCCTGAAGGACAAAAGAAAAGGAGTAGAATCGCTTCTTATGCAGCAGAAGGATCGAATCTCCTTTAAGGTCAAAAAGGGAGATGTTTTAAATCAGTTAAATTTGGAGCCGGGAGCGCTTCGGATCTCTGGGAATCGGCTGGAGATTTTAACAAACAATTTTATTGTGTCCGGAGATCGAATGTATGCAGCAGGAGATGTCACGGCATATGGAGGAAGGATCGCCGGATGGAGGATCAGCCGGGAGGGAGAAAAGCAATATTGGTTTGGAGAGGGAGACTCGAGAATCGATGTGCAGGAGATCACGGCAGAGAGGGGAGATGCCGGAACCATTAAAGCTAGGGGGGAAGTCAATATCCACTCTACCTTCAAAGGAAATTTCGATCAGATCACTTGCAACGGTGCAGTGTTTGATGGAGGGATTTCCTGTAGCTGTATGCAGGCCATGGGAAATAGCCGGTATACACTGACATGCGAAGAAGTGACTTGTTATAGCTCTTATCGAGATGCTGGAGAAACTTTTCCAGAGGAACCGACTCATCCCAGCAAGGAGGAATATGATACGCCGCATCCAAACCGATACAATACAAATTCCTTGCCATATGGGGGGATTGTGGCGGATCAGGTCACGTGTCGAGCGATTTATTCTAAATTGTCCGGAGAGACATGGTCTGATCGCAGGAAGAAAGAAGACATACGGGATATTACAGAAGAAGAGGGAAGAACACTCCTGCATCGTCTTCGTCCGGTATCCTTCCGGATGAAAAAGAGCGGAGCAGAACGCATGGGATATATCGCGCAGGAAGTTCCGGAAGAATACCGGGAAATGACTCCGGAAGGATATTTCGGGCTTCGCTATGCCTCTATCGCGACAGTCCTGGACAAAAGACTGAAGGAGATGAGCAGAAGACTGAAGGAGGAGGAAGTGGATGGATGATATTCAAAAGATTCGGGGGCTTCTTTTGCAAAATCAGAAGATCATCCGGTTTTCATCGGAATCCTTAACATGGAGAGATTCCTGGGATCCGAAGGTGATCCGGAAATTCAATCAGGATCAGAAGACGGTGCAAGATTACGAATTGAGTCTGAAGGGATTCCGGAGTTCATTTGCAGAATTCGAGAACAATCAAAATCGCTCCCTGATCGAGATCAATGAGAACGGGATCCGGCTTTCTGTAAAGAGAACCGATATCATGGGGGAATTGAACACGGAGCTTCGAATTGACGGGAGCAAGATCGATTGCCGGACAAAGAAATTTCTGGTAGATACAGAGAACTTCAAACTGAATGAGCACTCTCTCACGTTTTCAGGGGAGGTGCATGGAAGGGATTGTCAAATTGGAGGATTTACAATCCGGGGGAACGATATGACGGGGAATGCGGACAGTGTAATATCGTCTGGATTGATCAATACCAAAATATTGCATTTGAGGAATACGATTGCGAAAACGATTGAATGTAATCCGGAGAATCTCCCCCAAAAGGAAATCAAATTCGATTCGTCGAAAACAATGGATCAAGATGAAAAAACAGATACCGGGACGACGGTAACGGGACTGCAGGTGAAAGGGGATATCTGGGCCCTATACGGATGGCATGATCGAGAGCACGGAACGCCATATAATTTCGCTTACACTTATTTGAAATGCCGGTCGGTGCGGCTATGGATGCAGGACCATAGGTATAAGACGCGGAACCGTCTTCGCTGCTCTGAAGTGTATTCGGAAAATGCGGGGAAGTCATGGTCGGATAGGAGGCGGAAAAAGAATATAAAGGAGCTTGACTCGGAAAAAGCGGAAAAGTTTTTTCTTTCACTTCGTCAAAGACGCTACAGAGTGAAGAAAAGCGGGAAAGTACAGGAAGGCTATATTGCGCAGGAACTGCAGGAGGCAAGGGACCGCGCCGGGCTTTTCGGATTGCTGGGAGAGTGCGGAGGATTCTTATCGCTTCGATATCCGGAGCTCACAGCGTTTAGAATAAATCAAATACAAAGGAATGAAGAGAGGATACAGAGAAGGAGGAAAGAACGTGAAGGATACCATGAAAATAAGGAGAAGGAATATTAAGGAGGCCTGTGATATCCTGGACAGTTTAAAAATTTCCGGGCTGGAAAACTGGATGAAGCTTCTGCAGGTGGTGCGGCTGATTACAGAAGAAGAAAGAGAGGAGGAAGAGAATGGCAGTGTCGATCGTGGACTGGATGAAGCAAAAAGGGATGGACTCGAGTTACGGTGCGAGAGCGAAGCAGGCGGAGAATCTCGGAATTAGCGGATATCGCGGAAGCGCGGATCAGAACATAAAACTCTATCAGCTTCTTCGGGATGGAGCAAAAGGAAATGGGGGGACGTCGTCGGCACCTGGGGCAGCAGGAGCTCCGTCGGCAAATGTCCTTGCTGGTTCAAATGATACAAAGGGAGTGATTCAGGGAGTTGATGGTGGGGCAACGGGGACCGCTCTACCGCCACTGAAAGCGCTTGGAGTGAGTGGGGATCTTTCGAAGAGTGCGGTGACAAGAGGATATCGCCCATCGGAGCAGGTGGGGAAGGCATATCTTGCCATGAAAGCAAGAGAAGCCAGAATGCCGGGTGACTATGAGGAATCGGAGAATGTACAGGCATGGAGGGACAAACTGCGAAATACGGATGGAGAGAAACCGGATCCGTTCCGATCGAAATACTCCGATCAGATCAATAGTTTGCTGGGGCAGATCTATGGAGACAAAGAATTTCGCTACACGGGACAGGATCTGCAGAACGATGATCTTTATCAGATGATCAGCCAGCAGAAGCAGGATGCAGCGAGGCGCTCTATGCGGGACACGATGGGGAATGCGGCGGCATTGACTGGGGGCTATGGATCTACGGCGGCACAGGCAGCAGGACAGCAGGCCTATGATCAGACCATGTCCGAACTGAATAACGATGTGCTTAGTTTTTATGATCGTGCGTATCAGCGTTATCAGAATCAGCAGGCGAATAGGTACAATCAGCTGCAGGCCTTCCAGGGGCAGGACAATACCGATTATGGAAGATATCGGGATACAGTGGGAGACTGGAAGGATGATCGAAATTTTTATGCCGGACGGCTGGATGCAGAGCGGGCAGCAGATTTGAATGCATATCAGGCAAATACCGCAAATTTTTGGAATGGACAGAACTACCTTGCGGGCAGGTATGATTCCGAGAGGGGAGCGGACTTTTCGGCGTATCAGCAGGATCAGCAGGATAGTCAGTGGGCGCAGCAGTATGCACTGCAAAAAGAGGAGCAAGCAATGGCAAAGGAGCAGGCGGCGCTGGACAATGAACTGAAAAAACTGCAGGCACAGAAAGCACAGAAGGAACTTGCCATGATGGATATGCAGATGGCGGGAATGACGAGTGGAAGCAGTGGAGGAAGTGGAGGATCCGGTGGAAGCGGGAGAAGAGGAAGACGGGGAAGAAGAGGAAGGGCAAAGGGAAAGGAGAGCACCGCAGAGAACACTGCGGTAACGCTTCCTTATGCAATGACGCCGAGTCTTGTACGGAAGCAGATCGCAGATATCCGAGCTGGGAACTTCGCCGGTGGAGATAGCCCGCTTCTCACGCAAAAGGGGAGAGATAATTATGCGAAGCAGTATCAGCAGAAGATCATCGCGGACCAGATGGCTGGGAGAATCGTAATGGATCCGTTAGTTGGCGCAGTCAATGAAAAGGCAGATGATTTTGCATCGGGGAGACTGCTTCGAAATCTGAAAAAATAAGAGGAGAGTGCGGGAATGGCGAGAAGAAAAAAAGTAGAGGAGAGAGAAGTTTCCAGGAGCTCTTACAATCCGTTCCAGGAGTTTTTGAAGAGTAAGGGGGGAGAAGCGATTTCCTCCGGGGTAAAGTCTGGGAGAATCAGAATACCGGAAGCGGATCCGGATCCCGCACAGGCGATAAGAAGCAAAGGAATGCCGCAAAGCGCTGCGGAAATGTATCGAGACTATAAGACATTGAAGGGAATTCCGGACTGGCAGAGCGATCCGGCGGGAAGCGAGCAAAATGAGGCCGCAAGCTCAAAAAGAAGAGGGATTGGTGATTTGAGATCGCTCCTGAATTCCCAAAAGCCGATCATGCCAAATTCGAAGATGAATGACCAGATCCGTGATTATATGCAGGAACATAAGTCCTGGGCGCCATCTTATCAGACAATGGCGGAAAAGACCGCGGATCCTACTACGGCACATGCACTGAGGGAGAGGAGAGAGGGACAGGAAAGATCGCTTTCGGCAAGATTGGAAGCAGAAAAAGTATCGTCCTATCATCCGGAATATTATGTGAAGCCGTCGGGACAGCCGGAAGAAACTGAGGCACAACGGAAAGAGTTTGAGGAGTATGTGCAGAAACATCCGGGAGGGGATGGAACAAAGATTCGGGGAACGACGCAGGAGGATCGGGTGAATTCGGTTCCGCTTGTGTCGGATACAGCCGAAGGCTACCGGGAATATCAATATCTGAAGAGGTTGTCGGAAAAGCCTGGCATTGGGGCGGTAGCGCCGGTTCTGGGAGCGGCGCTGTATACGGGAGAAAATGCCGTAAGCGGTGTAGAAGGGCTTATCAATACTGCCGCACAGATGGCTCGTGGGGATAAGATGGAGCCGGAAAATATGAAAAGTGCCCCTGTCGTGGACGCGATCCGACAGGGGACACAGCGCGCAGTAAGAGAAAGGCTTGGACTGAAGAACGATGGAATACAAAGTACACAAGAAAAAGTGTCGAATTTTTTGACTGGAACTGTCTTGGACGCTGCCAGTTCGACCGCGAATGCGCTTCTTTTTGGGGGAGGGAGTTTGGCGCTTGCGGGGGGTAATGCAGCAAATCAGGAACTCTATGAAGATTCCATGAATGAGAATCTGAGCAAGAATCAGATGCTTGGAAGTGCAATAACACATGGGATTGCAGAAGCGTTCTGGGAGCGTTTTTCGCTTGGGAATTTTGAATCAATGAAAGAGGTTCCGGTAACGGGGATTAAGCAGCTCGCGAAGAACTATGCGAAGAGTTTCTTGACAGAGGGATCGGAAGAGTTTGCGACGGATATTTCGAACGATATTACGGATATCCTGATAAAAAACACAGCGTCAGAGCCCTATCAGGAGTACAGCGCAAGAATTGCGAATGGGGAAAATGAGAAGAGTGCCTTCATGAATACAGTGGCTTCTCGTCTGCAATCAGCCGGTCTTTCCTTCCTTGGCGGAGGACTGTCCGGAGGATTTTCTTCTGGCGTTGCGTCTGCGATAGGGACATACGGGAAGGGGGCGGAATATCGAGATGTCTTCCGGGGGAACGGATACCAAGAGATTGCGAACAGCGTGGATGACAGTACGGTAGGTGGACAAAAGGCGAAAAGCATTGCGCAGCAGTATGCGGACCGCGTGAAGAAGGGAGAGAATATCTCTCAGATGGAGCGGGGATATCTTGCAAATGCGATCGAAGCAAATATGGAGGACGCGCAGAGACTGCAGGAGGCCAATGAATCTGCAGTCAATCAGGAAAACACGCAGGAAGAAGCGAAGGAAGAGAATCTGGGGCAAGGAATCAAAGAGACGAAGAAGGAAACTGCGAAGAGAGAAAGCATTGGGAAAGCAGAAGAAAAGGAAGAAGACAGAGAGGAACTGGAGAACAGAAAACGGAAGTGGGAAAGGGAGACGCTAAAGGATTGGGCCGGAAATTATGGTGCAGCAGGGAAGAAGGCGTTTCTTGAGAACTTTGACGGAACAATGACGGTGCCGGATTACATCAAGACTTATTCGGATATCTACAATATGGCGAGGTATGGATCTCTGCAGGATGATATGAAGACTGCGGAAGCGGCCATACTTGGGAAGGATAAATTTGAATCGATCTATAAAGCTGGGCATGCGGACTATATGAAGAATTTGAAGAGGCTTGCCAATGTGAACTATAGAGAAAGACAGGAGAAGAGAAGTGGGGGACTTTTAGAGAGCGTACCGGAAACTCCGGAAGCCCTAAAGAGAACGTTAGAAAGTCTCGGGGAAAAGACCGGGATTTTATTCCGTGTCACAGATAGCACGAGATACGGAGAGAATGGTCTTGGCCGATCGGATGCGATGGGAGGATATCAGTCGGGGAAGGGAATTGTCACGGTTGATTTGAGCAGTGAGAACCCCATGGCAACGGTAAGCCATGAGATGACGCACTGGATCAAGGAGTATGCACCGATAGAATACGCAGACTTTCGGGAGGCTGCCGTTCGCGCGATCGTCCGATCAAAGGGGACGGATTTTGATTCGCTGATAGAAACATATCGGAAGGCATATGGAGAAGAACTGTCTCATGAGGAGCTTACGGATGAAATTGTCGCGGATTCCACAGGGGAATTCCTGAACGATAGGCAGTTTATCAAGGAAGTAACGGAGACACAGAAAGGGATTGGGAGGCGAATTCTCGAGTGGCTGAACTCGGTTGTGGATGCCATTCGGGAAATTATTTCAAAGCAAGGGCTTCGGCGGGCAAGCACGGCGCTTGCAGAAGATCTTCGGCAATATGAGGATGCTCGGGCTTTGTGGATGGAGGCAGTGGAGAAGTCCGCGGAGACGATGGAAACAAAGGAGTATGCCGGAGAGGAACGGGAAGGAGAAATAAAGTATCAACTGGTTGGGCATGAGGGAAATATCGATGTTTATGAGACGAGCGATGCGACAAAAAAACTTACTATAAGAGAGAGAATGCATCATGCCCTTGAAATCATGAAGGGAAAGTACCGGGATCAGAAGGTCGTCTTCCAAAAAGATGGTGTAACCTATGAAGCGAAATATGATCCTTATGGCATAAGGAAAGGAATATTTGGCGGAAAGCAATCCGACAGAAAAGGGTTTAAGACAAAAATAAATATTGCAGCAGATGGGGACTACGTAACTTTAGCGGAGAATTCCAATTACGATAAGAGTAAAGCGGAAAAGGGAGGGAAAAAGAATGAGTTCCATCGCGATGCGAAGAATTGGGATTACTTTGTAAAGACGATCAAAAGTGACGGGAGTTATTTTGACGTCTTAATCAATGTGAAAGACACTGGAGATGAACATTATGTTTATGACATCTCATTGAGAGAAAACAAAAAAAAGAGGAACAACTCTGCTGACGCAATGAAGCGCTTTAGGGTGCAAAGTGATCCTCATGAAGAGACTATAACAGAACATTCTCCGAATGTCAATGAGAAGAACCATACGCTGAAGGATCATCTGGAGGGAAAGGAAGAGGTAGAAGAGAGTAAAAGCCTGATTGCGGTTCATAACTTAAAGGCGGATAAGCTTCTTAAGGTCTTGTCTTATGATGGGATCCCTATGCCGTCTATTGCTGTGACGAAAGCAGATTATGGATGGGAAAAGTTTGGGGATATTTCGCTTGTTTTCCGGAAAAATACCGTGGATCCGGAGAGGAAGGGGAATAAGGTGTATGGCGCAGATGCCTGGACGCCGATGTTCCCAAAGTTGGAATATGAGGGAGAGCAGAAGAAAATCAAAGAGATTCAGGATCGCACGAAGAGAAACATAGAGGAACGGGATATCCCGAGAGAGATGCAGGAGAATGCAGAGAGATTCCTGAATGAGATGCAGTATGCAATCACACAGGGCGGAGAGGCCGAATTAGTAAAAAGGGCGGAAGAGAACAGAGGAATGCAGGCGCTTTATCTTTCGGAGAAAGGGATAAGTGTGCCGGAGTTCAAAGGCGATACATCAATTGAAACAGCAGAAGATGTTTTGATGCGTACTGTGAAAAAAGAATTCGGGAAAGAGCTTCATCATATCTATGATATGGGGACGCAGGAGATCACGGAAAAATACGGGGAAAGATTGCTGGAACTCAAACGGGAATCTATGGAGAAGGTAGGGAAGCCGGAGAAGTTGATACAAACAGTGCTGTCTTCGATGCGGGAAAAGGGGGATGCCTATAAGATCATGGAGAAGGCATCCAGGTGGCAGGATCCGCATGAGCACGCGAGATATGATGAGGAGGCTGCAGAGAAGTTTCTCGACCGGCATGTGGACAAGGAAGGATACCGGAAATGGCTTTCTGATCTATTTCGTGGGAGCGAAGGAAAAAAAGGAGTATGGAACGGGAAAGAACCGTTTACGAAGAAGGGGAAGCGAAGAAACTTTTCGGAGCTTCACTATGATGTGACGCCGGAAAATATAGTAAGATCAATGCTTTCTCAGTCGGATAATGCAAAGAATGTGGAGGGGTTTGAAGGAGTAAAGACGCTCCGAGCCGCAGTGAAGAGTGACATAAAAAGCATTCAGGAGATGCATCAGCGAGAGGGTGGTTTGAAGAATCTGACGGAAGAGGAGTTCAAGAAGCAGCAGGACGAATTGAACGAAGAATTATTGGAAGTGATATCAGGGATTCGAGAGAGGTCTGGAAGAGGCGATCGACTTGAAGCGATCAATCAGATAGGAAACATCATTCAGGATGCGGCGGGAGAAAAGAACTTTAGTAAGGAGACGCTGAGAGATACGTTCCGAAAATATGATATTTGGCAAGTCCGGGAGGAGGATATCCGAAAGATTACAGAGATCATCCATGCGATAAAGGAAATGCCCGTGGAGATGTTTGAGGCAAAACCGCAGAGAGTTGTGAATTATGATGAGATAGCGGCGGCTCTTGTGCCGCAGAATACTTCGGAAGAAGTGCTTGACGCGCTGGAAAAGAGAGGGATTCCCATCCAATTTTATGATGCGGAGATCGAAGGGGATCGAAAGCAAAAGCTTCAGTCCCTAGATGGAATTCGATTCCAGCTCGATCTGGAAGATGAAATGCTCCCGGGAAGATATGAAGAGCAGTCGGAAGCGCTTCGGAGAGAGAATGCATATTTGACCAATCTCTTGTTTGCAACAAGAGGGAAACAGACAGATGAGACAGGGATCAGAAATGTCGCAAAAAAGCTAGTGGATGATACAGGATCAAAGATGTCAAAGACCGTCTTAAAGGAACAGCTTGCGAAGTTTTACAGTTATATTAAGACAGCGGAACATCTGGACTATCAGGATATTATGAATGGGGCAAGGGCGATTGCGAATCAGTTGATTGAGGAGGCGGTGCAGCCGGATCCCGAGGAAGAAGAGGCATGGAGACCTTTTAGAAAGGCGTTACATAATACGATCATCTATATCTCTCCGCAAAATGTGAGGGATGTTGCACCGGATGGAATCGGAATGCTGCAGCGGAAATGGTTTGGGAAGATACGATTTACAACAAAGGAAGAGCATCGGGAGAAAGAGGCCTCTGCCGTATATAGAGAATTGAAAGGCGTGTTTCCGGATGCATTCACGAAAGACCCGGATGATTTTCGCAATGAGGCGGATGCTGTACAAGAGATCATGGATGTCTATGAATATATGCGGCCCAGAATGGTCAACATCTATGGAGATATGGCGACACAAAGAGAAGCGGCGGAGGACATCGCGAAGGAAGTCTTTGATCTTTATTATGAAGTGGGGATGGAAAAAGGAGGCAAGGCGAAAAGCTATGCAAAAAGCTGGAAAATGGCAAAGGAGGAAGCGAGAAATGAACTTCTCCGAGAGTCCAACGAAAGGCTCCGGATCATCCAACGGGAGGATGCTGTAAGGCTGAGAGAGCTGAGGAAAGAATTCTCGGATGGAAATTTGAGTCATGAAGAATTTAACCTTAGAAAAAAGATGTTGACGGATCAGAAGCGCCAGCAGAGAGAAGCAATGCTGCAGAAAATCCGGGAGCAAAGGGAACGTTATGAAGAAGGGAGAGACCGGGCACGGTATAAAAGTGAAGTACAAAAGGATGCGAGGAAACTGCTTCAGATGGCAGCAAGTCCGACAGATCAGGAGCATATCCCGGAGCCAATGGTGAAGCCGATTCTAGACGTCCTGAGTTATATTGACTATGCCTCAAGACAAATCACGGAAGAAGGAGAAATTGAAGAGAGAAAGAATGGAAAAGGAGAAAAAACAAAACGCACACTGAGCGCGGAGGAGTTTAAGGCAGCAGTTCTTACGCTTAGCCAGAAAATCCAGGAGATTGAGAAGCAAGACAATATTTTAGAATCAGAAAATGGAAATGCCTCCTATCTCACGATTGATCCGGATATCGTGAAAAACCTGCAGGCAACGGTTTCGGCCTTCGAGAAAAACGAGGAGGCGCATGGAAACATTGATATTCTCCCCTTGAAAAATCTGAGAGAAGTGCGAGACACTCTGCGGGCACTTCGAAGAATGGTCGAAACTGCCAACCAATTCATCGCAGAAAAGAATATGGAGAGCATAGCGGAAGCGTCTGAAAAAACGGTAGATTCCTTAAGGCAAAGGGAGACGGAGAAGGACTATGCAGGGTTTATTGGGAGCCTGAAGAAACTGGCATCCACCGGAATGATGGACAGTTATACCTTCTTTCATGAGATGGGGAAAGGAGGCGGCGATCGATATCAGGCACTTCGGGATGCGCTGGACAACAAAACACGGAAGATGGTGCAGGCACAGGAATACTTTGAAAAGATCAAAGAGGAAAATCGGTTAGAAGACAAAGAAATGCGGGAGTGGTCGCAGAAGGAAATTGAGATCACTTTGCCTGCCGTACAAAGAGGGACGCTGAGCGGAACGAGAAACAAAACGGTGAAAGTTACGAAAGCACAGTTGATGTCTCTTTATCTTCTGAATCAGCGGGAACAGGCAAGAATGCATCTCTATGGGACGACGAAACAGGAGAGAGCACTCGGAATACATCCGAAGAACTTGAGCTATGGAGGAATTAAATGGGAGCCTAGGCGTGGAAGGCTTGGGGTAATGCAAGACAACAATACCGTTTATAAGCTCTCAGAGGGATTACTTTCCAGACTGCTAAATGAGCACCTAAGCGAGAAGGAAAAGAGAGTAGCAGCGGCGATCGGGAGATTCCTGACGGGAGAAACCTCCGCATGGGGGAATGAGGCCACGTTGAATTTGTATGGATACCGGAAATTTATGGCAAAAGATTATTTCCCGATTCGCGTGGATGATACCTCGATTGGAATCAATTCGGAAGCTTTGGAGCGGGGAATGACCATGCTGAAGAACATGGGTATGACGAAGGCGACGCAACAGAGAACTTTTAATCCGCTGATCGTGCAGGATATCTTTGATGTCTTTGTGGATCAAGTGGATAAGATGAGCTCTTACAGTGCCTATATGCCAGCCGTCTCAGACCTCGAAAAATGGTATAACTATAAAGGCGTGAAAGGGAATGTCCATGCGGAATTGCAGCGAGTCATGGGGAAAAACGGAATCGATTACTTCACGAATTTGCTTCGGGATTTGAACGGAAGCCGTGGCAGGAATGAATGGGGAGGGCTTTATGGTATCGCAGGGAAATATAAGGGAGCACTGATTGGAGCAAATCTTCGATCTGCGATTCAGCAGCCGACAGCATATGTAAGAGCTATGGCGGTAACGAATCCGAAGTATCTTCTGGAAGGGCTCACGCTGAAGCCGGGGAAGATGGCAAGGCAGGAGTTTGAGCTTTGCAAGAAGTATGCACCGATTGCGGCATGGAAAGAACTTGGATCCTATGATATCAATGTGGGTCGTTCCATGAAAGGAATGCTGATTGGTGGGGAATCTGCGCTGGAGAAGCTTCAGGACAGCTCGATGTATTTGCTGGAGAAGGGAGATGAAGTTGCATGGGTCCGGCTATGGTGGGCCGCACAGGCGCAGGTAAAGGACACGACAAAGCTTTCGCCCGGAACGGAGGAGTTTTATCAGGAGGCGGCAAGGATCTTTAATCACGTGATTGATACAACGCAGGTAGTGGATTCTGTATTGCATCGCTCCGATCTTATGAAGAGCAAAGGGACGTGGGAGAAGATCATCACTTCCTTTATGTCGGAGCCGACGAAAACATATAATGTACTGTATCGGATGGCGAGCGATATCAAGCACGAAGAGAAGGGAGCAAAGAAGCGGGCGGCCAGAGTTGTCGTAGCGGTGCTTCTCTCGCAAGCTTTGACATCGGCGGCTGCGTCCATTGTGTCTGCAATGCGGGATCCGGATAAGGATAAGAAGTACGGAGAAAAATGGAGAGAAAAATTCCTACAGGATTTCTTATCCAGCATTCAGCCTTGGAATAACCTTCCGTATATCAAGGATATCATTGAAAAGAGCGTGAAGATTACGACGGGAAAGCAGGGATATAGCGATGAAGATGATCTTGGGATGAAGGCATTGGAAGATCTTCTTCAGACGATTCCGGAAACGGTGAAATTTGTTCAGGGAGAGTCGAAATCCAGCGGGCTGGGAATGCTTTATAAATTGTCCAGAGCGACAAACATCGCGGGGATCCCTCTTCACAATATGATGAAGGATATTGGCGCTTTTGTGGATACCTTTTTGATCGGTGACAAGGCCGGAGCGATTTATGATCGGGATAGGATCCTTTACGACATCGGTGCGCAGAAGGATGAAAAATACTTGAACCAAAAGCAATTCCTGGCGGATGCCATGCGGGCCTATGCACAGGGGAACAAAGCGCTTGGGGATCAGATCATTGAAGAAATGAAAAGAAATATGGATCCTGAGAAGGTGGAAGAAGCTGTACAAAAGGCCTTGGCGGAGGAGCCGGAGATAGAAGCAGCAGCAGAGGCCGCGATGCGGGGAGATAAGAAAAGAAAGGAGGAACTGGAAAAAGCGCTGAAAGATAAAGGCTATTCTGAGGAGATGATACAAAAAAAGATTACATCAAAGCTGAGGAGTCAAAGAGGATCGGGCGAGGAGATCGCCAAATTACTCTATGAAAAGGACCAAAATGAAAAGGAGGTAAAGGAGGCGCTGGAGAAGTGGATGCAGGCTTATAAAGCGCAGGGGAAGACGGAGCAGGACGCTGAAAGAGATCTCAAGACTGCTATAACAAGAAAATACAAAGAGAAATATTTGGAGGCGAAGGACAGCGAAGAGAGAAATGAAATCGTCAAGAGATTGCAGAAGATCTTAGTGAACAAGAAACAGATTTACAGCGAGGAGGACTTTAAGCGGTGGAATAAAGAGGGAAAGAAAAAGGCGTGATGGGAAAAGGAAGCAGCGGGAACATTTCTTCCGCTGCTTTTTGCTACGGGGAAAAGGAATGGAGAGGAGTAGGATGGAAAGAAAGGAAGGAGGGTGCAAAATGTGACGAATGAGGAAATCGTTAAAAATCTCTCAGGGCACGAGCACGAGATCAAAAACCTAGGATACCGGATAGGCAATCTGGAAGCTGTTAGCAAGCAGATCAATGACCTCGCCCTATCCGTGCAAAAACTGGCTTTGAATATGGCAAGGATGCTGGACGAGCAAAAGATTCTTTCTGAAGAGCAGAAGATCATCTCCGGAAGAGTCAGAAACCTAGAGGATAAACCAGGGCAGACCTGGGGAGCGATCGTACAGACGGCAATCACTGCGATCGTATCCGCCCTGGCCGGAGGTATTGCCGTGTGGGTCGTGCAGGGACTGGCTCTGCACATGCATTGATTAAGAAAGAGAGGGATGGATGTTAAGAGTGTTTATCAGTCAGCCAATGGCAGGAGAGTCTGAAGAGAAGATCAAGAAGGAGAGGCAACGAATCATCGACAGTATTGTGAGTGAGTTTGGCGAGGAAATCGAGATCATTGATTCCTACTTTGAGGGGGCACCTGCTGACGTGCGGCCGCTTTGGTTTACCGGAAAGGCCATTGAGCTGCTCTCGACCGCGGATATGGCATATTTTGCTCCTGGATGGAAAGACGCCCGCGGATGCAGGCTTGAGCATAAAGCGGCTGAGGAATATGGGATCGAGATTATTTGCGACGGAGGGGGGGGATGCAATGCAGGAAAAGGAATTTAGGAAACTTTGCGTGAAAGCGGTCGCGGATTATTTCAATGACCGCAAGGAAAGCACGGACAAGAACGGAGATATTACGGAAGAGAATGTCTTTGTTGTCTGGATGTGCAAGACATTGCAGAACTTTAAGGCGCTGGTGAGCACGACGGTTCCGGATGGAATGTACTATGAATTAACATACAACGGAGACCGCGCGGAGCTTTACCTGGATGCATACAAAAAGTGGGAAAACAAGTGCATCAAAGTAGAAGACTGAGAAAGAGAGGAAAAGAACATGGATTTTGGGCTTACGAGTGTAGTCGGTATTACTGTGATCTGCTATTTGATCGGCATGCTTTGCAAAAGCATGCCGATCGTGCCGGACAAGGCGATCCCCGCCGTATGCGGCGTATCTGGGATGCTGCTCGGCATCGCGGCACTGCAGCTCATGCCGGACTATCCGGCGAAGGACGTCATTAACGCCATGGCGATCGGGATTGTATCTGGCTTGGCGGCTACGGGCGTCAATCAGCTCGGAAAACAGATGACCGCTGGTGTTTGATTAAATATTGAGAGAGGGACATGACGCGGGAGTTCCTCCGGGATAGTGACCGAAAAGCGGGGCGGGAGAAAACTTAAAAGTAGCCTGCCCTGCAATCCCGCTTAAAATACAGAATCAATGCAGAGAGAAAAGTGAAAGGAGATCTGATATGAGAAAGGCACAGAGAATCAAGACGAATACGAAGAAGCCGGGAAGCGGATATGATGGGAAGCGGAAGGATGAGAGGCAGGGACCGGGAACGGAGATCCATAGAGATCCGAAGATGAGCTATGTGGGGCCGGATCCAAAGCGCCCGCTGTCTCAGGATCCCAACGAGATGCAGGATCTTGGGAATGGGCCCGGGGTAAAGAAGTGAGATAAAGAAAGGGGAGGAGGGCGCGAGCTCTCCTCTTTTGAATAGAAAGGAGAAAGATATGATTGCAAACAGCGGACACGATGAAAGAGGAAAGTACAGTGGGGGGCGCGCAGGGGATCAGACCGGCAGAGAGTGGGCTGTGATCCCGTGGTATTCCCGCCCCTGGGATACGGTCCTTCGGAATCCGGACGAGAAGGTTAGGCTTATGATCGTCTACCTCGCGAAGAGCGCAGCAAGGAATGACTTGATTGGCTATAATCAGGCGAAGCGGACGACATTCTGGCGGGAGCTCTCCCGGTCTGGCTATGATCCCCTCCGGATCACAACGCCGTGCGATGCGGATTGCTCCGCAGGAGTGGCGGCAATCGTCAAGGCAGCAGGGTACCGTCTGGGGAATCAGGCGCTGCAGGGGGTAAGCCCGGACATGTATACCGGCAATGAGACGGAGACGCTCAGACGGGCCGGGTTTATTGTACTGAAGGATCCGAAGTATCTTACCTCTGATCGAGAGCTTCTGCCGGGGGACATCCTGCTCTGCACTGGGCATCACACAGCAATCAATCTGGATCGCGGAGTGATGGCGCAGGATCCCGCTCCAACAGATAAGCCGACGCCTCCCGTAGTGGAGTCGGACTATGAGAAACTGGGATGGATCCACGATGATGCCGGATGGTGGTATGCTTATGGGCATCGCAAAGGAGAATATCATATCAACAATGCGGTCCGGATTGACGGGAAACTTTACTTCTTCGACGTCTTCGGCTACTGTGTGAAAGATCCAGTGATTAAGACTGATGACAGCGGAGCTCTCATATCGATTTCTGGAGAGCGAGTGTGCTGATTCTGTGACAAGATTCGTGACAAGATTTTTATGACAACTGTGGCATATGCTGTGCCAGAGACGGCAAAAAAGAAGGCGAAAAAGCACGAAAAAAGCAAGGAAAGAAGCCATTCTTGGCAGATTTCCTTGCTTTTTCGTCAGAGCGCGAGACGGGAATCGAACCCGCGACCTTCTCCTTGGCAAGGAGACGTAGTACCACTCTACTACTCGCGCAAATATCTCAATTTTTCAAAATAAACTTTACTAAATGCCGAAAACTAGTATAAGGGAAGGAGGGGAGAGCTGTCAAGAGGATCAGGAGCTAAAGCAAGGCTCAGACAGGAAGCGAAGCGGATTCGCATCGGATCCGCTCCGCTCTCTGAGGCAGGAAGGAAGGATAGAGGAGAAAGGCCGCGGACAGCCGAAAGAAAGGGCTTGGAGAGGCGGAACGCGGAAATGCAGAATAGACAGCGGAATAGATCAGAATAGATAAGAGAAAGAATTTCAGGGAGGAAAGTGCATTGATGGGAGACGTATCGATCCGGAAAGCGGCGCGGGAGGACATTCCGCGCATACTTTCGATCTATGAGAGAGCGAGAAGCTTTATGGAGGAGCAGGGAAACGGAGGGCAGTGGGGAAGGCATTACCCCGCGAGAGAGGATGTGGAGGAGGATATCGCCCGGGAGAACAGCTATCTCCTTCTTTCCGAGGGGAGAGTCGTCGGCGTCTTTTGCTTTTTCATCGGGGAGGAGCCGAGCTATCGGGAAATTACCGGGGAGGGCTGGCACAGCGATTCTCCCTACGGTGTGATCCACCGCGTCGCCTCGGACGGGAGCGTCCGCGGGGTGGCCGAAAGCTGCTTCTCCTTTTGCCGGGAGAAATCTCCCTATCTCAGGATCGACACCCACGAGAGAAATATCCCGATGCAGCGCGCGATACGGCGCTTTGGCTTCCGGGACTGCGGGATTATCCGGCTCCGGGAGGGGGAGAGACTCGCCTTTGACTACCTCCGGGAGAAGGACATAGATTGTTCACAAAGAAATTAGCACTCGATCATTGACAGTGCTAACAGCTGTGCTATAATATTCGGCAGAGAGAAGAAAATACAGACGCGCTGTCAGTGTGAGAGAAAAGACGCGCCCTTAGAAGAGGGGGTAGACTATGAATATCAATAAATTTACGCAAAAATCGGTGGAGTCGATCAATGACTGCCAGAAGGTGGCCATGGATCACGGGAATCAGCAGATCACTCAGCTCCATCTCCTCTACAGTTTGATGACGGTGGAGGACAGCCTGATTGAGAAGCTTCTGACCAAGATGGGAGTTCCGAAGGATGCCTTTCTCCGGGATCTTTCGGAGGAGATCGACAAGCTCCCGAAGGTCTCCGGCGCGGGGCAGCAGTATTTCTCGCAGGGGGCAAACCGGGTGATCAGCTATGCGGAGGACCACGCGAAGGCGATGGGGGATGAGTATGTCTCGGTGGAGCATCTCTTCCTCTCCCTCCTGAAGGAGGCAGAGCCCGAGCTGAAGCGGCTCTTTCAGAAGTATCAGATCACGAAGGACGGCTTCCTGAAGGTCCTCTCCGAGGTGAGGGGGAATCAGAGGGTGGTTTCGGACAATCCGGAGAGCACCTACGATACTCTGAATAAGTATGGCTATGAGATGGTGGAGCGGGCGAAGCAGCAGAAGTTCGATCCCATCATCGGGAGAGACGAGGAGATCCGGAACATCATCCGGATTCTGTCCCGAAAGCAAAAGAACAATCCCTGTCTGATCGGGGAACCGGGCGTGGGAAAGACCGCGGCGGTAGAGGGGCTGGCCGAGCGGATCGCGAAGGAGGATGTGCCGGAGACCTTAAAGCATAAGAAGATCTTTGCCCTGGATATGGGAGCTCTCATCGCGGGGGCGAAGTACAGGGGAGAGTTCGAGGAGAGACTGAAGGCTGTCCTGGACGAGGTGAAGAAGTCGGAGGGGGAGATCATTCTCTTCATCGATGAGATTCACAATATCGTCGGAGCGGGGCGGACCGAGGGCTCCATGGATGCGGGAAACCTCTTAAAGCCGCTTCTCGCAAGAGGCGAGCTCCACTGTATCGGTGCCACGACGCTCGATGAGTACAGGAAGTATATCGAAAAGGACGCGGCGCTCGAGAGGAGGTTCCAGCCGGTGCAGGTGGATGAGCCGAGCGTCGAGGATACGATCTCCATCCTCCGGGGCATCAAGGAGAGGTACGAGGTCTACCACGGGGTGAAGATCACCGATTCCGCGCTTGTCGCCGCAGCGGCGCTCTCCGACCGCTATATCTCGGACCGTTTCCTTCCGGATAAGGCGATCGACCTCGTGGACGAGGCCTGCGCGATGATTAAGACGGAGATGGATTCCATGCCGGAGGACATGGATGAGCTTCGTCGGAGGATCCTGCAGCTTCAGATCGAGGAGCTTGCGCTGAAGAAGGAGGACGACACGCTCTCGAAGGAGCGGCTCTCGGATCTCCAGAAGGAGCTTTCGGAGCTCAGGGACCGCTTCAATGTGAAGAAGGCCCAGTGGGAGAATGAGAAGAATTCCGTCGGAAAGCTGCAGGCGCTCCGTGAAAAGAAGGATAAGCTGAATTCCGAGATCAATATTGCAAAGCAGAAGTACGACTATGAGAAGGTCGCAAAGCTGCAGTATCAGGATCTCCCGGCCGTGGAGAAGGAGCTTAAAGAGGCAGAGGAAAAGGCCCAGAGCGAGAACAGCGAGAGACTGGTCCGAGACAAGGTGACGGAGGAGGAGATCGCCCGCATCATCAGCCGCTGGACCGGGATTCCGGTGACGAAGCTCAATGAGTCCGAGCGCTCGAAGGTGCTCCATCTGGATCAGGAGCTCCATAAGAGATTGATCGGTCAGGATGACGCGGTGCGGAGGGTCTCCGATGCGATTCTTCGCTCGAAGGCGGGCATCAAGGATCCGACGAAGCCGATCGGCTCCTTCCTCTTCCTCGGGCCCACCGGTGTCGGAAAGACGGAGCTCGCGAAGGCGCTCGCGCAGAATCTCTTCGACGATGAGAATGCGATGGTGCGGATCGACATGTCGGAGTATATGGAGAAGTATTCGGTCTCCCGCCTGATCGGCGCGGCCCCCGGCTATGTCGGCTACGAGGAGGGAGGACAGCTCACGGAGGCGGTCCGGAGAAAGCCCTACTCCGTGGTCCTCTTTGATGAGATCGAGAAGGCGCATCCGGATGTCTTCAATATCCTTCTGCAGGTGCTGGATGACGGTCGGATCACGGATTCCCAGGGAAGAACGGTGGATTTCAAGAATACCATCATTATCCTGACCTCGAATATCGGAGCGCAGGATCTTCTGGAGGGGATTGACGCGGAGGGGAAGATCTCGAAGAAGGCGGAGGAGCTCGTTATGGAGCAGCTGCACGCCTCCTTCCGACCTGAATTTCTGAACCGGCTCGATGAGATTATTCTCTTTAAGCCGCTCACGAGAGAGGATATCGAAAGGATCACGGCGCTGATCCTGAAGGATATCAATCGACGCCTTTCGGACCGGAGACTCAGCGTAAAGCTGAGCCCGGAGGCGGAGCGCTATGTCATGGAAAACGGCTACGACCCGAGCTTCGGCGCGCGTCCCCTGAAGAGATTTATCCAAAAGAATGTGGAGACAGTGGTCGCAAAGGTCATTCTGGAGGGCAATGTGAAGGAAGGAGATACGATCCTTCTCACAGAGCGGGACGGAAGGATGCAGGCGGAGATCGAAGAGGGAAGAGAGGAAAAATAAAGGCTCTGAGGCTGCGAACGAAAGAGCAGAGATAGATCCGCATCTCTGAGAAGGGATGCAGCGTAGAGGAGGAAAAGAGAATTATCGGGACTGCCATGGCAGTCCCGGAAAAAGAAGGATCGGCCTGCCGCACAAGAAAGCTGTGCGGCAGGCCGATATTTTTGGCTGTGTTTTCGGATCAGTACTTTTCCGAATCAGTACTTTTCTTTTTCCTCCATTTTCGATAAAAGACGTAGAGGAAGGCCAAAAGACCAAGAGCCAGGGCAAGCTCAAAAAGGAGAAGCCTGCTTCTGGGAGGACGGAAGCAGAAAAGAAGCGAGATGAGAAAGAAAGGAATGCCGACGATCAGATTGACGATCCCATTCTCACGGTAGTCTCTTTTGAGATTGAAAATCCCGACAAGGATCAAGAAAAAACCGATCAATGCGGAAAAGAGATAATTGCTCAATGTCCCCACCTCCCGACCGGACCCTGATGAGAAGTTCACCATGTGTATCGCTCAGAAATTATGCTGCTCAGCGCCATGCCTGATGTGGCGGTGAGTAATACTGCTGTGAATAAAATATAACAGGGTTCATTTGTTATGTAAATAATAATATTAACATTAGTCAATTAGTTAATTGGAAAACCTGATAGGTTTGAGGCTGGGAGAGCATAAAGGCAGTTTTCCGGACGGATCCATTCCTATCGGGGGTACATAATCGGGGAGGCCGTTTCCCGGATTCGTTTTTTGAGGGGACGGAGGCATTAAAAAAATATTAAATTTTAGGGGCTTGTTCTGTAAGAGACAGAGAGGATAAAATAAAAGAAAAAGAGGCGGGGAGCGTCGGATTCTGATCGGATGGACAGGGAGGGGGCCATGAGGAAGATTGAGTATTCGAAGGTGTATACGGCGGGCTGTGAGGCTCCTCTTAAGATATGCAGGGGGCACTTCGCCACAAATCACGCGCACTTAAATTATTATATCGATATCACGACCCTGAAGACCCGGAGCGGGGAGGCCTATGATATCGCCCGCTGCCTGAGCGGAGTCTACTTCTACGGCGCGGTGATCGACACCATCGTGTGCATGGAAGGGACGGATGTCATCGGGGCCTTCCTCTCGGAGGAGCTCACGAAATCCGGCGTCCTCTCCGCGAATTCCCATAAGTCGATGTATGTGGTGCACCCGGAGTTCAACAGCAATTCGCAGCTTATCTTCCGGGACAATCTGATCCCGGAGATCGAAGGGAAGAACATCCTGGTGCTGCTGGCCAATGTGACGACGGGAAAGACACTAGACAAGATTCTGGAATGTATCCAGTATTATCAGGGGAAGCTCGTCGGGGTTTCCGCGATCTTCAGCGCGGTGGAGGAATACCAGGGGATTCCGATCTTCTCCGTCTTCGGGAAGAAGAATATCCCGGACTACGCCTCCTGGAACTACAGGCAGTGCCCCCTTTGCCATGCGGGAGAGAGGATTGATGCTCTGGTGAATGCCTATGGCTATGAGCCGCTGGAGCAGTAGCGGAGCTTATGGAAAGGCGGGCATTACTGTGCCCGGACTTTGCCTCCGGGATTTTGACCCCTGACGGAAAGTGTGCTACAATACCCCAAATGCGAAAGAGCCATCTGGGGTTTTTTTATGTCTGAAAATGCGAGCAGCAGAGAGAGGGAGGAGGCGATTTCCGTCCGGGATGTGACGAAGATCTACCGCCTTTATGATAAGCCGATCGACAGGCTTTTGGAGTCGGTGAATCCGTGGCACAGAAATTATCATCGGGATTTCTATGCATTAAATCACATCAGCTTTTCCGTCGGGAAGGGGGAGTCGGTGGGGATCATCGGGACGAACGGCTCCGGGAAGTCGACGATCCTAAAGATCATCACCGGTGTGCTGAGCCCAAGCTTTGGCACGGTCCATACGAAGGGCACGGTCTGCGCGCTTCTGGAGCTCGGGGCCGGTTTCAATCAGGATTATACCGGCATCGAGAATATCTATATGAACGGGACGATGATGGGCTTCAGCCGGGAGGAGATGGATCAAAAGCTCCAGGCAATTCTCGATTTCGCGGATATCGGAGATTTCGTCCATCAGCCGGTGAAGTCCTATTCCAGCGGAATGTTCGTCCGCCTCGCCTTTGCGCTCTACATCTCCGTGGATCCGGAGGTGCTGATCGTCGATGAAGCCCTCTCCGTCGGGGATGTCTTCTTCCAGGCGAAGTGCTATCATCGGATGGATGAGCTGAAGAGGAAGGGGACGACGATCCTGATGGTGACGCATGATCTCGGCTCCGTCATGAAGTACTGCGATCGGGTGGTCCTCTTAAACCGCGGGGAGAAGATCTCCGAGGGAAGGCCGGGGGAGATGGTGGACCTCTATAAGAAGATTCTCGCGGGGCAGTACACGGGGCATGAGGACTTCGTGGACAAGCAGGACTTCGGGGTGAATTCCATCGGGGCCTCCGTCGTGGAGGAGCTGAAGGGCAAGGCCGCCGGAGAAGCGAAGGGAGCGGAGGAAAAGGGGAAGGACAGAGAGCAGGAGGGGAAGGGAAAGACAGAGCCCGAAGGGAAAGAGAAGGAAAAGGCCGGAGGAGGAGATTCGCTTATGATGTCCCGTCTTTCGCTGAACCCGGATGTGAAGCATTACGGGAACGGAAAGGCGGAGATCTATGACTTCGGGATTTTCGACGAGAGAGGGCAGCTCACGAATGTCATCCTGAAGGGGGAGTACTTTTCGATCCGGGAGAAGATCCGCTTCCATGATCGGATCGATGCCCCGATCTTTACCTTCACCATAAAGGATAAGCGGGGGATGGACCTGACCGGGACCAATACGATGTTCGAGGGGAAGGAGACGAAGGCGGTGAAGGCCGGGGATGAGTATATTTGCACCTTCCGCCAGCGCATGAATCTGCAGGGGGGAGAGTATCTTCTCTCCATGTCCTGCACCGGCTTCGAGGAGGGAACGCATACGGTCTATGACAGAAAGTACGATGTGGCGAGTCTCACTGTGCTGTCCAATAAAAATACGGTCGGCGTCTATGATATGGAGTCGGAGCTGACTCTGGAAAGGCATGAAGCATGAGTTTTCTTCAGCACAAGGGAAATCTGGTCGACTGGATCTATTTCGGAGAGCTGGAAAATGGCTATGAGCGGGATGCCGCTGTGCTGCTTCTCGGAGACCGGGAGGAGACCGCGCCCTTTGAGGAGCTTCTGAAAAAGCGGGTGAAGAGGGTGTCCTTCCGCTTGGACGATGCGAGCTATGACTATGTCCTGATTCCGAAGCTCACCAAAAGAGTGCTCTCCATGTTCGGGACGAGGACGGAGAAGCTCATCCGGGGACTTTCGGACGCCTGGCTGAAGCCGGGGGGAGAGCTCATTTTGGGGATAGAGAACCGAAATGAGATTGACCGGATCGCGGCGGGGGAGCTCTACGACAAGGATACCGTATATCTCTCGAAGCCGGAGCTTTGGTCTCTCCGGGAGCGCCTTCGGAGGGACTTTCCGGACTGTCGGGAGCTCCTCTATTTTCCGCTCCCCGCCCTGGAGATGCCGATGCACATCTACTCCGAGGAGCGGCTGCCGGAGGCCGGAGAGGAGGATGAGAAGATTCGGGCCCTCGCGGAGCTTCAGGATTTTCCGGACTTCGCGCCGGCTTATCTCTACCGCTTCTGCCCGGAGCAGGGGATCGCAAAGAGGCCGAAGGACTACCACGGATGGCTTCCGATCTATGTGAAGTATAATTCCAGCCGGAAGGCGGAGTACGCGATCAAGACGGAGATCCTGAAGGACCCGGAGGGGGGGAAGCATGTCCTTAAGGAAGGGATCACGAAGGAGGCGAATGCGCACATCGAGTCTCTTCCCTTAAAGAGAAAGCTCCTCCTTTCCTCTGAAAATTACAGCGGGATCCCGGTCTTAAAGGAGGAGAGCTTCCGGAGGGCCTATGGCTCCGGGGATATGCTCTCCGCCCTGGTCTACCCCTATATTACAGGGAAAAGCCTCTCGGAGCTCCTCTCTCGGAGGATACGGAACGGGAGCGCGCCGATCTCGGAAATCAAGGAGAGCATGGGGCTCATCCTCGGAAAGAAGACAGGGAGTATTCGCCCGGCGAATCTCGACTGTCTCTTTGAGAATGTCCTCCTCCGGGAGGGGAAGCCCACGATCATCGACTGCGAGTGGGTCATGGATCGGGAGGTCCCGCTCCGCTTTTTGCAGTTTCGGATCCTGAAATACTGGTATGAGGACAACCGGGAGAAGCTCCGCTATGAAAATCTCGCGGCTTTTCTCCGCTATTTCGGCTATGACGCGGCGGAGAGCGCGAAGTGCGAGGAGAGGGAGGCCGCCTTTCAGAGGGAGATCCACGGCTCGGGGGAAGAGTCCAATGTCTGGGCCTATCAGGAGAGAAAGGTCTCCGTCCGAAATTATAAAAAGCAGGAGAAGAAGATCTCAGAGCAGGAGAAGAAGATCCTGGAGTTAAAGGAGACTCTGGAGAGGGAGGTTCGGGCGAGAGATATCACGATCCGGAAGGAGAGGGAGGAGAAGCGCCTGACCAGCATTCATGTCGGAAATCTCGAGCGGGTGATCGGGGTCCACGAGAGAGACATCGAGGCCTTGCAGAGGGATATCGAGTATTATAAGGCGAACCAGAGCTTCCGGAGCCAGATGCATCAGAGCTTCCAGGAAAAGTATACAAGACACTTTCCGATCGGCTCACCGCGGCGGAAGGTCATGAGCTATATCAAGCGGACGCTCCGTCATCCCTTCCGCATGCTTCCGATGTACTTCACCGCGGGCGGGCGGAATCGAATCCGGGGGGATTTCAGGATCGGGGAGATCTATCTCGAGGAGGGGAGGCTTCGCTTCGAGAAGCAGGAGAGCCCGCTTGTCAGTATCGTCATCCCCTGCTATAACCAGATCGGCTATACCTACAGCTGCCTTCGCTCGATCCTAAGACGCACGGATCAGGCGGAGACGCCCTATGAGATCATCATCGCGGACGATGTCTCGACCGATGCGACGCGGGAGATTCGGGAGTATACCGAGAATCTCGTCATCGCGAGAAATACGGAGAACATGGGCTTTCTGAAGAACTGCAATCAGGCGGCGAAGCTTGCGAGAGGAGAGTATATCTTCTTTTTGAACAATGACACCACCGTGACGGAGGGCTGGCTGAAGAGCCTTGTCGATACGATGGAGCGGGATCCTTCCTGCGGACTCTGCGGCTCGAAGCTCGTTTATCCCGACGGAAGGCTCCAGGAGGCGGGGGGAATCATCTGGTCCGATGCCTCCGGCTGGAACTACGGAAGACTCATGGATCCGGCGGAGCCGGAGTACAACTACGTGAAGGAGGTGGACTATATCTCCGGAGCGGCGATCCTGATCCGGAGGTCGCTCTGGGAGGAGATCGGCGGCTTCGATGAGAGGTTCGCCCCGGCCTACTGCGAGGATTCGGATCTCGCCTTTGAGGTGAGAAGGCACGGGAGCCGGGTGCTCTACCAGCCGAAATCCGTCGTCGTCCACTATGAGGGGATTTCAAACGGGACGGATGTCGAGGGAAGCGGCTTAAAGCGCTATCAGAAGGTGAACCAGGAGAAGTTCCGGGAGAAGTGGGCGGAGGAGCTGAAGAAGCAGTCCGTGAACACAGGAAGCCCGAATCCTTTCCGTGCGAGGGAGAGAGGACAGGGCAAGCGCTATGTCCTCGTCGTCGACCACTATGTGCCGACCTGGGACAGAGACGCAGGCTCAAAGACGACCTGGCAGTACCTGAAGATGTTCCTCGAGAAGGGGCTCAGGGTCAAGTTCCTCGGGGATAATTTCCTCCACGAGGAGCCCTACAGCACGGAGCTCCAGCAGATGGGAATCGAGATTCTCTACGGGCAGAGGATGCAGTCCGAGATCTGGAACTGGATCGAGCAGAACCGCTGTGAGCTGGACATGGTCTACCTGAACCGGCCGCACATCGCGATCAAGTATCTGGACTACATCAAGGAGAGGACAGAGTGGAAGTGCATCTTCTACGGCCACGATCTCCACTTCCTCCGGGAGAGGAGGGAGTACGAGCTGAACCACGACCCGGCGGTTTTAGAGGATTCCGAGTACTGGAGGGACATGGAGCTCTCGGTGATGCGAAGGGCGGATCAGAGCTATTACCCCTCCTCGGTCGAGGTCAATGCAATCCGGGAGATCGATCCCTCGATCGAGGTGAAGGCGATCACGGCCTATGTCTTCACGGAGCCCGCGAAGGTGGAGAAGAACTATCAGAAGAGAGAGGGGCTTCTCTTCGTAGGGGGATTTGCGCATCCGCCAAATAAGGGCGGGGTTCTCTGGTTTTCTCGGGAGATCTTCCCGCGGATCCGGAAGCAGATTCCGACGATGCGCTTTCGGATCGTCGGTTCCCACACGGACGAAGAGATCGAGGAGCTCTCCCGCACGCCGGGGATCGAGGTGCTGGGCTTCGTCTCCGATGAAAGACTTTCCGAGCTCTATCAGGAGTCCAGGCTCGTCGTCGTACCGCTCCGCTACGGCGCGGGAGTGAAGGGGAAGGTCGTGGAGGCGCTTCACGAGGGCTCCGCGGTGCTGACAACCTCCTGCGGCGCGGAGGGGATCCCCGATGCGGAAGAGGTCGTCCGGATCGAAGACAGGGCGGAGGACTTCGCCGATGCCGCCGTGGAGCTCTACCACAATACGCCGCTTCTCCAGAGGATGTCGGAGCTCTCCGAGCACTATGTCGCGGAGCACTTCTCAGTGGAGGGCGCGTGGAAGCGAATCCGCAGGGATTTCGGGATAAGGGAAGACGGGAGTCTCTGTGATCTCTATGAGAATGAGGAGGGAGAGAGCTGATGCAGGCGATACTTTTATGCGGCGGACTGGGCACGAGACTTCGTTCCGTGGTCTCAGACCGCCCGAAGCCTCTCGCGGATATCGAGGGCAGGCCCTTCATGGCGTATCTTTGCGAGGAGCTTGTCCGGCAGGGAATCGATGAGATCGTCTTTGCCGCGGGCTATCTCGGGGAGATGATCGAGGAATGCTTCGGAGACGGGAGCCGCTATGGCTTTTCCGCCTCCTATGCTTTTGAGAAGGAGGCACTCGGGACGGGGGGAGCGATCCGAAACGCCCTTCCCCATGTCAAAAGGGAGCAGTGCTTCGTCTTAAACGCGGATACCTATTACAGGATCCGCTACGCTGCGCTCTTCGAGCTGATGGAAGAGAAAGAATTGGACATGGCGCTTTTTACGAGGGAGGTGGAGGACATCTCCCGCTATGGGGAGGTCCGGCTTTCGGACGGCCTTTTGAGCGCCTGGAATGAAAAGAGAGAGGGAAGGCAGGGGAAGGGAGAGATCAACGGAGGGGTCTATCTCCTCCGCCGCTCCCTCATGGAGCGGATTCCGGAGGGGAAGCACAGTCTGGAAAATGAGCTTATCCCCCGCTGGATCCAGGAGGGCGTCCGGATCGGGGCGAAGAAGGCAGAGGGGTATTTTATCGACATCGGGCTGCCGGAATCCTATCGGCAGTTTTCGGAGGATGTCAGAGAGGGGAGGATATCGCAGTGATTTATCGGGGAAGAGCACCGCTTCGGATTTCTTTCGGAGGGGGCGGAACGGATGTGGCGCCTTTTTGCGAGGAGCAGGGGGGAGCGATCATCGGCAGTACGATCAATAAATATGCGTACTGCTCGATTTTACCGAGAGAGGATGATAAAATCATCGTGCACTCCCTCGACTTCGACATGACGGTGCAGTTCAACGCCAAGGAGAATATCATCTACGATGGAAAGCTCGACCTCGTGAAGGCGGCGATGAAGGCGATGAAGATCCGGCAGGGCTGCGAAGTCTTTCTTCAGTGCGACGCCCCGGCGGGCTCGGGACTTGGCACCAGCAGCACGGTGATGGTCGCGATCCTGAAGGCTCTCGCGAGGTGGCAGAAGGAGGAGCTCGAGGGCTATGAGCTCGCGGACCTCGCCTTCCAGGTCGAGAGACTGGATCTCGGGATCAGCGGCGGCTACCAGGATCAGTACGCGGCAACCTTCGGCGGCTTTAACTTCATCGAATTTCACGGCAGGCATCATGTCGTCGTCAATCCCCTCCGCATCAAGAAGGAGACGATCAATGAGCTCCAGTACAACCTCCTTCTCTGCTACACGGGGGGCATCCATGTCTCCGCGAAAATCATCGACGACCAGGTGAAAAATTATAAGAAAAAGTCCGCCTTCGAGGCGATGTGCGAGGTGAAGAAGCTGGCCTATGATATGAAGGATGCGCTGCTTCGCGGCGAGCTGAATGAGTTCGGCCTTCTCTTAAATGACGGCTGGCAGGCGAAGAAGCAGATGTCCGATAAGATCACAAATCCGCAGATCGACCACCTCTACGAGGAGGCCAGAGCCGCGGGGGCTCTGGGAGGGAAGCTTCTCGGTGCGGGAGGAGGGGGCTTCCTTCTCGTCTACTGTCCCTATAATGTGCGTCATATCGTCTCGAAGAAGTTGAAGGAGGCGGGCGGACAGCTCACAGACTGGGTCTTTGAGCTTCGGGGCGCGCAGAGCTGGAAGGCGAAGGGCTGACGGATGGAGAGAGTCGTCTTTCTGGACCGGGACGGGACGATCAATGAGGAGGTGAATTATCTCCACAAAAAGGAGGATCTCCACATCCTTCCCGCTGTCACAGAGGGGCTTCGGCTCCTTAGAGAAGCGGGCTTTCTCCTTATCCTGATTACGAATCAGGCGGGGATCGGGAGGGGTTACTACAGCGTCCGGGACTGTATCGAGCTGAATGATTTTCTCGCTGCGGAGCTTCAGAAGGGGGGCGCGAGGCTTTCTGCGGGCTATTACTGCCCGCATCATCCGACGCACGGCATCGGAGAATGGAAGAGAGCCTGCCTTTGCCGGAAGCCGGAGGCCGGGCTTTTCTACCAGGCGGAATGGGAGATGCTTTCGGAGAAGCTGCGGGAGGACTGCCTTTTCGGGCTCTCTGAAAGGGAGAGGGAGGAGGCAGAGCGTGAACTGCTGTCGGATCAGGGCGGCGGGGAGAGCGGGTCCCTTTTGCAGAGCGGTCTGAGGCTTCCGGAGGCACTGCTTTCCGAGCTAAAAAAGAGGAATGAAACGCTTTCGGAGCTTCGGAGCTGGCTCTCCCACTGCTATATGATCGGTGATAAGCGGATCGATATGGAGGCGGGGCATCGCTTCGGCGTTTGCAGCATCCTCCTCTCCACGGGCTACGGGGCGGAGGAGAAGAGGAAGGCGAAGCCGGGGGACTATGATTATTTTTCGAAGGATATGAAGGAGGCAGCAGAATGGATTCTGAAAAGAGAGCGGAGAGACAGCTTGAAATCCTGATCGAGCGATACCCGGCGCTTTCCGGGCTTAAGGATAAGATCCGGGAGGCCTATCAAATGCTCCGGGACTCCTATGAGAGAGGAGGGAAGCTTTTAATCTGCGGAAATGGAGGCTCCTGCGCGGATTCGGAGCATATCGTCGGAGAGCTCATGAAGGGCTTTTGTAAAAAGAGGAAGATTTCGGAGGAGCTTCGCCTTCGCTTGAAAGAGATCCATCCGGAGGACGGAGAGGCGCTCTATGAGAATCTCGAGCAGGGGCTTCCCGCGATCGCGCTCACGGCGCAGACCGCTCTCAACACCGCCTTTTCCAACGACAAAAATCCGCTCATGATCTTCGCACAGCAGACGCTGGGCTACGGGAAAGAGGGGGACGTGCTCCTCGGCATTACGACCTCCGGGAACTCAAAGAACGTGCTCTATGCCTTTGAGGTCGCAAAGGCCCTCGGCATGAAGACGATCGCGCTCACCGGAAAGGACGGCGGGAAGGCCGGAAAGCTCGCGGATCTTTCCCTCATCGCGCCGTCGAATGAGACCTATCAGATACAGGAATATCATCTTCCGATCTATCACGCGCTCTGCCTCATGCTGGAGGAGAGATATTTCGGGGAATGAGCTCCCTGACTTCGGAGTTCTCCGCTCAAGCTGTGGTTTTAGAGAGAAGAAGGAGAAGAGAGAGGGAGATCCTTTATGAGAAAAAAGAAATACTGCCATGTCTTCTCCGTCCCCTGTTACGGGGACTCCCCTTATCTTGAGGAGCTGATTCGTAGCCTTTTGCGGCAGAGTCTCCGGGCGCACATCATCCTCGTGAGTGCAGGGGACAGCGTCTTTTTGAGAGAGCTCTCCGCCCGCTTCGGACTTCCGCTCTATCTCAGGGAGGGAAAGCCCTGCCTCCGGGACGACTGGAATTTCGCCTATGAAAAGGGGGCAGAGCTCGCGGAGCTTGTCACGATCGCGCATCAGGACGATCTCTACGACCCGGACTACCTGAAGGCCGTGCTCCACGCCTTCTCCCTCTATCCGGATATGTCGCTCTTTTTCTGCGACTGCCGGACGATCGATGCCTCGGGAAATGTCTTTTCGCGCCGGGCGGAGGCGGTGAAGCGTCTTCTCCGCCTGAGGCTTCGGAATCACGAGAGGGCGGACCGCCGCTCGGTGAAGCTTTCCGCGCTCCGCTTCGGAAACGGAATCATCTGCCCGAGCTGCTGCTACTGCCCTTCTCTCTGCGGGACCCCGCTCTTTCAAAATTCCTATCGCTTCATCATAGACTGGGACACCTTCCTCCGCCTCTCCCGCAGGCCGGGGCGCTTCCTTTCTTTGGAGAAGCCGCTCCTGTCCTACCGGGTCCACGGCGGGGCGGAGACCGCGCGGCAGATCGAAAGCCATAATCGGGAGAAGGAGGAGGAAGAGGAGTTTCGGAAGCTGCATGGGGCGTTTCTCGCCGGCATATTGATGCTGTTTTACAGGAGGGCGTATTCCGCCTATGGAAAAGACAAGAAAAAGTAGTGATGCGGCGGGAAATCCGAGAAGAGGAGCGGGAACGGTCCTGTACGGACTGTTCTTTTTCCTTTGTGCGCTCTCCTTTTCGATCTTTTTCTACGAGTCCGGGAACTGGGGAAGGCTCACGGGAGAAGCGGGGAATCTCCCCGCGCTTTTCGAGATCGGGCTCGTCCTTCTCCTTCTCCTCCTTTTTTATGCGTTTCGGCGAATTTTCCTGAAAAGCCGGAGGCGGACACTCCTCTGCATCGCCGCTGTCCTCCTTCCGGAGCTCTATCTCCATAGAATGCTCTTTCCCTTCTTCTTATCCGGCCTGTATTTCTGGCTCCTTTTCCTCCTCTTCTTCCTCCTCTTCGGAGAGGGGAGGCGCGTCCCTCTCCGGGAGCTTCTCCGCTCGGCCGCCTCTCTCCCGGGCCCCGATTTCCTTCCTCTCCTTTTCTCCCTGCCTCTTCTCCTGATCCAGCTGAACCGGATGAATATCGCGGCGGACTACGATTCCCTTCGCTACGGCCTTCGGAGCAGCTATGTGCTCTTTAACGGGGATTTTTTCTCCGCACTCGGCCAGATCAATGCAGTCTACAGCTATCCGAAGGGGCTGGAAATCCTGAGCTTTCCGCTCTCCCACTTCCGCTGCTTTTCTCTCCAGCTCATGTTTCAGTTCTGGACCATGATCGCGTGCGCCTTCCTCCTCTTTCGAATCCTTCGCCTTTTGGGGAGAGCAAGGAGAGACAGCTCCTACGCCGTCCTCTTCTTCTTTCTGATGAGCTCTGTCGGAAATATGTCGATCACGGCGAAGACGGATCTCATCACGCTTCTCGTCCAGCTCGCCATGCTCTTCTTCTTTCTCAGAGGGGAATGGTTGAAGGGGACGGCGGCCCTTGTACTGAGCTACTCCTTTAAGCCGACGGCCGTCGTTTTCAGCACGGCGTCCTGGCTGATCCTGATGGCGGGCTCTCTCTATCTCACCATCCGAAGCGAAGGCAGGGCGGGACTTCTCCGGGAGGAGAGGAGAAAAGGGGGAGCGGCGCTCCTCTTCTCTCTGCTATTTACGGGCCTTGTGACGCTCCGGACCCTCCTCATCACAGGGCTTCCCTTCTCCACCACCTTTACCGGCTTCTTCCAGGCGATCGGCTTTCAGGTGAAATGGCCCTTTAATCTGGACGCTCACATCGACTATGCGACAAAGGGAGGGGCGGCGGAGCTCTTCCTTTCCGTCTTTCGGCGGGCGGTTCTCTTCCTCTTTTGCCCGATCGGGGAGGATATGAATCATGTGCAGATCGCCTGGGGCGGCATCTCGATCCCGATCCTCCTCTTTCTTTCGATCCGAAATCTGCATCATTTCCGGGCCGGAGGCAGAAAAGGGGAAGGGGACAAAGAGAGGAGAAAGCGCCTTTTCCTTCTCTTTTTGCTTTTCTCCGGGATCGGCCTTCTCTCCCTCATGACACTCTCGATGCTCTGGCAGGTGGATGGAAACTACTATATCCTTCTGGACTCCCTGCTTTTGCTCACGGCCTTTGCCCCGATCCCGGACGCATCCTCCAAAGAGGCGTTTCTCCCCTTCTTTCGCGGGGAAGAGGCGGAGAGGGAGAGGGGGATCCGGCTTCCCGGCACCGCAGTCCTCTATCTCGCCTCGCTTCTCACCACGCTGATTACGAGCTGGGTCGGGGCCGTGGGATTTACGCCCATTGACCTTTTAAACCGCGGCTACTATGATAATGTGGCGATGATCAAGGAGTTTGAGGCGGAGCGGGGTTCCCTCCGGCACTTCTCTGAGATGTCTTTGCGAAAGCAAAACCGGGTGCTCGCCTTCGCCAGGACACCGGACTGCTACTATATCCTCTGCAATGTCCAGAGCATCGCCGATGTGGAGGGCTCGGGGGGGAGTCCGGGCCTCTATGATGATCCGGAATTCTTCGAGTGGTTTCTGAAGTGGGCCGATATTGACTATATCTACCTCGAGCGGAGCTTTCTCTGGGATGAGAGGGAGGAGAGGGCGAAGGAAATGCTTCACTCCCTCCTTAAGGACGGCATGCTCTATGAGCTGGATGTCGAGGAGGGGAGGGCGGATCAGGACGGCTTCCTCCTGATGAAGGTGGACCAGCAAAGACTCTCCTATGTCTGGGACGGAAGGGAGCTCCCCGCGCTTTCGGAATCGGAGCTCTCCGAGAGGAGAGAAGTCTTTGAGCATTTCCTCTCCGGAGGCTTTTCCTACTGGGAAATACTGGAGGCGAAGAAAAAGATGGGAGGCGCATACCGCTGATTTCCGCCCGTGCAGACAGATGCTGCCGCCTCACCGACAGCTGCCCGCACTTTGCCGCCCTGACGCCTTGCCGGTCCATAAGAAGGCCGTCTGCCGCCCCGGCGTTTAGCGATTTGG
>NZ_KI273102.1:79036-92988 GCF_000469565.1 Oribacterium sp. oral taxon 078 str. F0263
TGCGTTGGACCGACATGGCGGCAGAAAAGGCGGCGAAGATCGGCCGTCTAAGACTCGACTGCTCTTCGAGAAGTGGTCAAGAACGCTCCGAGTCTTGATGGCAGACTTCTACGCTCAGTTACGGGGTTTATTTCGATAGAGAGGAGAGAGATGGATTCAGCGAGGGACAGAGATCGCGAAAAGGGGAAGCGTACAGCAGCGGTACGGGAAGCGGCGGTTTTTCTCCTTCTGCTTCTCACGAGCTTCTATGTGAACCGCCATATTCACATTCACGGTCTCTACATGGATGACCTCTATATGTGGTCCTGCTACGGGGAGCAGAGCTATTTCGCCTTTGCCTTTCCGATCGGCACTTCGACCCGCTTCCGGCCGGTCTACTGGACGCTCACTTATCTGGAGATGATGCTTGTCAGGAATCATCCTTCGCTTTTTGTGCCGGTAAATATTATCCTGAATGTCGGCTGCGCCTACTTTATCTATCGCTTTTCCCGGAAGCTTTCCGGGGGGCTCACGCTGATCCCGTTCCTCTCCGCTCTGCTCTATCTCTTCTCCCATTTTTCCTATTATCAGATCGGACAGGCCCTGGGGCTTCTGGAGACCATGTCCCTTTTCCTGGCGCTTTATATCCTATTCCTGCTCTATGACTACCAAAGGGACGGCGCAGTCCGGCGCTTTCTCCTGGCAAACTTCGTCTACTTCCTTCTGGTCTTCTCTCATGAGCGCTATCTCGCTCTCTTTCCGCTCTTCCCTCTCGTCCTTTTTTTAGGAAAAAGGAAGGAAGGACGCATCCGTCTGCTTTTCCTCAGCATCCTGAACCTGATCCTGATCCTTCTCCTCCGGGGACTTGCGATCGGAAGCGTCCTCCCGGCTGGGACGGGCGGGACGGAGGTGAGCGATACCTTTTCTCTAAGCCAGGCTCTTCGCTTTTCCCTTTCTCAGGTCGCCTATCTCTTCGGGGTCAATGCGGGGCCGGAATACCTGTCCGGCATTCCCTTTTCCGAGGCCGCGCCCTGGCTGAGACACCTGGTCTTCTTAAGCTGGCTTCCGCTTTTCCTCCTGCTTTTTTCCGCGCTTTTATGGGCGATCCTGGGAGGGCGCGGGAGGAAGGCGTCTTTCCTCGGGGGGAATTTCCTTTTTCTTAGCTTCATCGCGCTCTGCATCGGCTGCTCCTCCGTGACGATCCGGGTGGAGATGCGCTGGATCTACGTAAGCTATGCGGCAGCGCTCCTCTACCTCTCCTGGATCGTCGGAGAGGGCCTGAGGGCGCAAAGAGCAGCGGGACCGGAGGAAGAAGAAGCAGGGGGGAGCTTCGGAGGGGAAGGCGGACAGGAAGCGGAAGAAGGAGCGGATTTCTCCTCCGGGCATGATGCAGGATCAGAGGGATCAGGGCTTATAGGGATGCTCAGCGAAGCAGAAGGGAAAGGGAGGCAGCGGATCTTTCTCTCCCTCCTCTTTTTCGCCTATTTCCTGTGTCTCTCCCCGGTGGAACGCTATTACCGCTCCTATTTCCCGAAGATCTACTTCTGGGAGAATCAGGACCGCATGAATTCCCTCGCGGATCAGACGATCGGACGCTACGGGAGAGAGGGCGTTTTCGGAAAGCAGGTATACATTCTCGGAAACAGTTACCATATGACGGACTTTTACGCGAGGACCTTTTTCAAGGTCTATGACCGGGAGAGGACGGCCGGGGGAACGAGGATTCATTTCCTCCGGGACCTTTCGGAGCTCCCGGAAGGCGCGGGGAGAGAGAACAGTCTGATCCTGGAGGAGGTCCCGGAGGAGAGGGGCTACCGGGATATCACGGAGCAGAGCTTTGGAGGAGGGAAAGATGCATAAGGATATGGAAGGGAGAGGAAGGCTTTTCTATACGCTGCTGCTTCCCGCTTTCTTTTCGGGTCTTCTCGTTCTCTATCTCCGTTTTTCTTCTATGGATATCGTATCCTCTGACTATATCCGCCTGATCAACTCCTATCTTCCGGATACGATGAACCCGGATAAATTCTTCGTGCCGGATATCCTGACCCGAATTCCGATCAGCTTCCCTCTCCGGACGATCAATGTGGAGCTTTTCGGCTTCTCCGTCGTCTTCGACCGTCTTCTCGGGCTTCTCGGACTCGGCCTCTCCGCGATCCCCCTCGCGCTCTTTTCCCTGCGCGCGCGCGTTTTCGTGCGGGGAAGCCTTCTCCCGCCCATTCTGTGCCTCTTTTTTCTCCATTTTGGACTGAATAAATGGGAGCTTCTCTTAAATGGCTCCGGCTATGCTCATTTTCTGGCCTTTGCCATCTTCTACGCGCATTTTCTCCTGCTGGACCGCTTTTTGAGAGGGGAGGAGAAAAGGGGGAGCACAGCACTTCTTTTTCTCCTCCCCTGGATCTCCCTTCTCGTCGCGGGGCCCTATCTGATCGTCTATCTCCTGACACTGGTTCCGGCCTACAGCTTCCTCCTTCTCCGGGAGGCCTCCCGTGCGGAGAAGGATTCTTCTCTTTCGGAGGAGAAGGGGGAGAGCGCAGAGACCGGGAAAGCGAAGCCCAGGCCGTCCCACTGGATGATGCTTTTGATCCTCTCCGTCCTTCTGCCCCTCTTCCTCTACATTTTGAGCAATCATTTTGCGGTATATGAATATTCCGGTGCGGAGAAGCGGACCCTCTTTTCCTTGCTCCGGGAATTTCCAAGCTTTCCCATACGCTTTACGCTGAACGGTTTTGCCTCGATGCTCCTCTCCGGAGAGAGCCTGGAGGAGCTCCTCTTGCAAGGGGAGCTGAGTCAGAGCAGGATCTATCTCATGGGGGGCGTCACGGCATTTTCCTACCTTTTTTCCATCTGGCTCTACCTGAAAAGAGGCTATTACAGGGAAACTCTCTTTCCGGCCCTTTTGATCCTCCACGGTCTGGGGAGCCATGCTATCGTCCTCCTCTCCCGCTTCATCTTCCAAAATCCGGATTATGCCTGGCAGAGCCGCTATGCGCTCCAATACGAAAGCGGCATACTCGGTATCCTCCTTCTCTGCTTTTTGCTTCTTCGCGACGCGCGGGGCATAGACTCGGGGGAAGAGGACCAAAGCAGTGTGGGCAGCGCTTTCTCCCGGAAGGCGGAGAAGGAGGAGAGAGAATGCGGCGGATGGGCAGCGCCGGGGAGGGCGGCGCGCTGCCTGGCCCTCCTCCTTCCATTGACCTTTTTCCTCGGGAACTGTTATACTACTGTGCGGGAGATCCGGAAGATCCCCTACCGAAGGCAGAGCTATGAGCGGATGACTCAGACAGCCTGGGAGCTCGAGAGCTTCAGCGACGAAGAGCTTCAGCAGATATTTGAATACCACCACGGCGGCGGGCGTATTGAACGCGCGTTTCGCATCCTCCGGGAGGGAAAGCTCAATGTATACCGCGCTCTCCGGGAGGGGCAGGAGGAAAGAGCATGAAGGTTTTGATACTGGCCGGCGGGCTCGGAACCAGGATTTCCGAGGAATCCCATCTGAAGCCGAAGCCTATGATAGAGATCGGAGAGATGCCGATCCTTTGGCATATCATGAAATACTACTCCTCCTATGGATTTCACGAGTTCATCATCCTGGCCGGCTATAAGCAATATCTCATCAAGGAATATTTTGCGAACTACTTCCTCCACAATGCGGACGTCACCTTCGATATGTCAAACAATCAGATGGAGGTCCACCAGAATGCCTCGGAGAACTGGAAGGTGACAGTCGTCGACACCGGGCTCCGCACCATGACGGGGGGGCGAATCCGCCGTGTCAGAAGCTACCTAAAGGGAGAGCGCTTCATGCTGACCTACGGGGACGGAGTCTCCGATGTGGACCTTCGAAAGCTTCTCGCCTTCCATGAAAGCGCCGGGAAGACCGCGACCATTACCACGGTGAACCTCGCTCAGCAAAAGGGTGTCCTCGACCTTTCCTCCGATGGGAGGATCCGGGCCTTCCGGGAAAAGGAGGAGTCCGACGGAGCTGTGATCAATGGGGGCTTCATGGTCTTTGAGCCCGGGATCTTTGACTATCTTGAGGGAGACGAGACGGTGCTGGAGCGGGAGCCGATGCGAAGGCTCGCATCTGACGGGGAGCTCATGGGCTTTTACCACGAGGGCTTCTGGCAGTGCATGGACACGCAGAGGGAGAAGAAGCTTCTGGAGGAGCTTTGGTCCAAGGGAAAGGCGCCGTGGAAGCGCTGGTGATTTGCCGGATCAGGGTGCTTCGGACATCCGGGAGGGAGAGGAAAAAGGGATGAATTACGCCGAATTGAAAAGCTTCTATCAGGGCCGCCGCGTCTTTGTCACAGGGCACAGCGGCTTTAAGGGGAGCTGGCTCAGTCTGATTCTTCTCCTCCTCGGAGCAAAGGTCTATGGCTATTCCCTCCCGCCGGAGACAGAGCCCTGCCTCTATGAGCTTCTCGGACTGAAGGGAGAGATCCGGGAGCTCGGAGGGGATGTGCGGGATTTCAGGGCCCTGCAAAAGGCCGTTGCTGAGGCGGAGCCGGAGCTTATCTTCCATCTCGCGGCGCAGCCCATCGTCCGGGAGTCCTACCGCTTCCCCAGGGAGACTTACGAGACGAATGTCATGGGAACAGTGAACCTCTTGGAGGTACTTCGCTTTTCTTCCTCCGCAAGGAGCTTTCTGAATGTGACGACAGACAAGGTCTATGAGAACCGGGAGCTTCCGGAGCACGCCTTTTCCGAGGAAGAGAAGCTGGACGGCTTCGATCCCTATTCGAACTCGAAGTCCTGCTCGGAGCTTGTGACGCACAGCTATAAAAGCTCCTTCTTCTCCGGGGAGTCCGCGCTCCGCATCTCTACGGCGAGAGCCGGAAATGTGATCGGAGGCGGGGACTTCGCAAAGGACAGGATCATCCCGGACTGTGTGCGGGATACGGTGGAAGGAAGACCGATCCGCGTGCGGAATCCCTTTTCCACAAGGCCCTACCAGCATGTTTTGGAGCCGCTTCTCGTCTATCTCACGATCGCGGCGAAGCAGGAGGGATACCAGGAGGAGAGCGGGAAGACGGAGAGCTCGGAGGGCGCCCGCTATGCGGATTATTACAATGTGGGACCGGACGAAAGCGATGCGATCACGACAGGAGAGCTCGCGGAGCTCTTTGTGAAAAGCTGGGGAGAGCCTGCCTCCTGGGAGAGCAGACCGGAAGAGAGAGCGCCGCACGAAGCGAGCTATCTCCGGCTGAACTGCAAAAAGCTCAGGGAGAGACTTCGCTGGGAGCCCCGCTGGCAGGTCCGAAAGGCCGTGGAGGAGACCGTCCTTTGGTACCGGGCCTGGCATGAGGGGAGGGATCTTCGCTCCTTCACGGAGCAGCAGATCCTTCACTTTCTCCGCTGAGGGATGCTGGGGCCTCTCTTTGGCGCTCATCCCTCTCGATGCTTCTCTCCCGGAGACCGGGCGCTTTCACGGGCTCTTCCCCGCCGAGCGCTCCCGGGAAAGCTGCGTGCGGCCCTTTCCGAAGCGGCCGCTCTCTCTTTTCCGGTCACACTCTTCCCGCCGTTTTTGGGAGAGTGCAACAGGAAAGGACGGGAGAGGCAGAGTCCTTCGCTCTTTTCGGAAGCGCTCGCCCTCTTTCCCGACCGCTCTCCTTTCGCTATTTCGGGGGGGAGGGCGGCGCAGGAAAGGCCGGGAGATGCTGTATCGCCTGTCTTTGGCAGGAGAGTTTTGTGCCGCCGCCGGGGGAAGGGGCATCGGCTTTTATTCAGGCCGCTGATTTGCTTTAAGGAGGATCACAGCTTTACTTGCTGTCAGGAGATTTCATGGAGAAGATGGAAAAAACGGAAAAGGAAGCGAGGGAGGAGATTCTCTCCCTCGTCGCGGATTACGCGAGGAAATATAAGAGGCAGGATGCCGCCTTCCAAAGAGGGGACAGGATCCCCTATGCCTCCAGAGTCTACGACGAGAGAGAAATGGTGAACCTCGTGGATTCCGCCCTGGAGTTCTGGCTCACTGCGGGGCGGTATACGAAGCGCTTTGAGAAGGAGTTCGGGGACTATCTGGGAGTGAAGTATGTGAGTCTTGTAAACTCGGGCTCCAGCGCAAATCTCCTCGCCTTTATGGCCCTGACCTCTCCTCTTCTCAAGGAGCGGAGAGTGAAAAGGGGCGATGAGGTCATCACGGTCGCTGCGGGCTTTCCCACGACGGTGAATCCGATTCTGCAGTACGGCGCCGTCCCGGTATTTCTGGATGTGGGGATCCCCTCCTGCAATATCGACACAAGCCTTCTGGAGAGCGCGCTCACGGAGAAGACGAAGGCCGTCATGCTCGCGCATACCCTCGGAAATCCCTTCGATCTTAAGACGGTGAAGGACTTTTGTGAAAGACACGGCCTCTGGCTCGTAGAGGATAACTGCGATGCGCTCGGCTCACGTTATAAGATGGACGGGGAATATCTTTTCACCGGCTCTATCGGGGACATCGGGACCAGCTCCTTCTACCCGCCCCACCATATGACGATGGGAGAGGGAGGCGCGGTTTATACCAGTGATCCTCTCCTTCACAGGATCCTCCGCTCTCTCCGGGACTGGGGCCGTGACTGCTGGTGCGATCCCGGGAGGGACAACAGCTGCGGGCACCGCTTCGACGGACAGTACGGAGAGCTCCCCAGGGGATACGATCATAAATATGTCTACTCGCATCTCGGATATAACCTGAAGGCGACTGACCTGCAGGCCGCGGTCGGCTGTGCGCAGCTTGAGAAGTTCCCGAGCTTCGCAAAGAGGAGGAGAGAGAATTTCACCTTCCTGAAGAAGCTTTTGCAGGACGGCGGGGCGGAGCGGAGTCTGATCCTCCCGGAGGCTTCCGAGAACGCGGATCCCAGTTGGTTTGGCTTTCTCATGACGGCGAAGGAGGGCACGGACCGGGGGAGGCTCGTCCGCTATATCGAAGGGAAGGGCATTCAGACCAGGATGCTCTTTGCCGGAAATCTGATCCGGCACCCCTGCTTTGATGAACTTCGCTCGAAAGGAGAGGGCTACCGCATCGTCGGAAAACTCACAAATACCGACCGCATCATGCGGGACAGCTTCTGGGTCGGCCTATACCCCGGCATGACGGAGGAGAAGCTTTCCTATATGGCGGAGATGATCCTTGAGGGGCTTAGTTAAGCTTTCGCCGTACGAATGCAAAATAGGAGAAGAGGAAGCTTTCGAAGAGATGGGAAACGGAGGCAGGGATGAAAGCGGAAGGGAAGGAAGAGGAGTTTTCGTCGGATCTTAAGGCGGTGCATGAAGCCAATCTCTATATCATGCGGGAGATCGACAAGCTGTCGAAGCGGCATGGAATCTCGTACCGCATGGACTCCGGCACACTGCTCGGTGCTGTGCGGCACCGGGGCTTTATCCCCTGGGATGACGATGCGGATCTCCTCTTTCGGAGAGAGGAATTCTCAAAGCTCTGCGCCGTTTCCGCAGAGCTTCCGGAGGATTTAAAGCTTTTGCTCCCATGGGAGCTCCGAAAGGGAAGAGCCTTTTATGACTTTGTGCCGAGGATCCTCTATCTTCGCTCCAGAAGACACGGGGAGGAGAGTGCCGAGCAGGAATTCTACGAGGGGAAGCTGAACCACCTCTGGGTGGATCTCTTTATCCTGGATGCCCTTCCGGATAATCCCTTTCTGAGTGCTCTCTACCGCTTCCGGCAAAAGCTCGTCTTCGGCCTTGCGATGGGGCACAGGATGCGGATCGAGCTTTCGAAATATAAGGGCCTGCAGCGCCTGCAGGTCCTGTTTCTCTCCGGCATCGGAAGACTGCTTCCGATGCCTCTCCTCTTCCGCCTCCAGGAGCGCTGGGCGGGCGCCTGTACGAGAGCCTGTCGAAGAAGCGGGAGAAAAACGAAGCGCTCCTACTTCTCGAATTACCAGCCGGACTTTCAGCACTGCACGGTGGAGAATACCTGGGAGGAGCCCTACTCCCCCTTCGCCTTTGAGGGGGAGCGCTTTCCCGGTCCGAAGAACTGGGACAGGGTGCTCCGCATGCTCTACGGGGACTACCGGAGGCTCCCCCCCGAGGAGGAGCGCCGCCCGAGCCACAGCGGACAGATCGAGCTTTGGGAGAGCACAGAGCGGGAAGAGCGCCGCGAAGAGCAATAGAGCAATGCGGATAGACCGCCGCGAAGAGCAATAGGGCAATGCGGATAGCAAGAGGACAATGCGGGCGGACAGATCCGCGAAGCGGAAATGTCGTGCGATAGATCCGTGAGGCGGCAATGCCTTGCAGGAAACTCCCGAGCAACGAAAAAACCGGAAGGTTGCCGGATCTCTCATGCCTTCGCTGTGGATCCGGGCTTCGGAAGATATAGAAGAGTATAGTTATAAAAGAGCATAGAGATAAAAGAGTATAGAGATAAAAGGGTATAGAGATAAAAGGGTATCGTTATAGAATAAGGGTATCGGGGAGGCAATATTTGAAGAAGATCAGTCTCATCGTCTCCGTCTACAATGAAAAAGAAGGACTGGAAAGCTTCTATGAAAAGGCGGACAGCGCCTGCAGGGGACTCAGGGAGCTCGGTTATGATTACGAGCTCCTTTTTGTAGATGACGGCTCTCAGGACGGGAGCTGGGAGATTCTGCGGGAGCTCTCGGGGAGGGATCGCAGTCACGTTCGAAGCCTGAGCTTTTCCCGGAACTTCGGACATGAAGCCGCGATGACAGCGGGGCTGGACTACGCCTCCGGAGAGCTTTTGGTATTTATGGACGCAGATCTCCAGCACCCTCCTTCCTGTCTCCCGGAGATCGTGCGCTGCTATACGGAGGGCTATGAGGTGATCTCCATGGTCCGAAGCTCGAATCCCTCCGCAGGCCTTCTGAAAAACTGGAGCTCCGGCGCCTTTTACTGGCTTTTGAACCGGGTTTCCGATCTCCATTTCGAACCGAATGCCTCCGACTTTTTTGCGATCTCACGAAGGGTCCAGGCGGTGCTTCGGAAAAACTACCGGGAGAAGATCCGCTTCCTCCGGGGCTATGTGCAGAATGTCGGCTTCCGAAAGACCACTCTCCGCTATGACGCGGCCGTGCGGGTCGCCGGAAAGAGTCACTACTCTCTCCGAAAGCTCTTCATCTTTTCGAGAAATACCATCATGTGCTTCTCGAATCTCCCCCTGCGCCTCGGGATCTTCGCCGGCTTGTGCAGCGGAATCCTCGGACTCCTCGTGCTGATCTACACTTTATTTACGAGAAAGGGAGCGCCCTCCGGCTACGCCACCATCGTCGTTCTGATCTGCTTTATGTTCGCGGTGCTTTTCTTTATCGTCGGCATCATCGGGGAGTATATCGCGGTATTCTTTGAGGAGATGAAGGACCGCCCGATCTACATCATAGAGGATAAGGAAAATTTCCCGGAAAGTTAATTATCAGCGAGCTTGAAAGCTATGAAAGAAATGATGGAAGGACGCAGTTTAATAAAGATGATTCCGGGCACAGGCAAGGGCCGGTACATCCTGAATGTGTCGGAGTGAGAAGCGATATTTAAAGAGGAAAGCAAGATGGAACAAATCTGGGAAAGGCTGTATAACGCAGCGAAAAGGGCACAAAATCCGAGAGAGATTTCAGAGAGAATCTATGCCGGCGGCGTGGCGGCTGCGGTTGAGTCCGTGAACGGCAGGATTTATACCGGCGTTTGCGTAGATACATCCTGTACACTTGGAATCTGCGCGGAACGCAATGCGATGTTTCATATGATTACAAACGGAGAGAACGAGATTAAACGGGTATTGGCGCTTATGCCTGATGGATCGACAGCCGCTCCGTGCGGCGCGTGCAGAGAATTTATGGCGCAGCTAATGCCAGGCAGATATCGTGATGTAGAAATAATGCTTGATTATGAGCAGGGAAAAGTGGTGACGCTTGGCGAGCTGACTCCGGAATGGTGGATATAATTTCCGCCTGCCGCGGAGAAAGCTCTTAATGATTTTATACTTTTTAACGGTTTGGGAAAGGAGTGTCGTTTTTGAGCTCGGCAACAGCCGCAGCATATATTAACAGGGCAAGCAGCATGACCTGATTTACGGCGCAGTGGCAAATGATAGTGTCTATCGTACCATTACCTTGTATATGGCCGGGGTGCTGGATAAGGAGCAGACATTGACGGCACTCAAAATTCGGGAGTTGTTTAATCAGCTGGTGTTCGCAACGGAAAAAGCACTGCAATACCTGCATTTTGAAGGGAGGGAGCTTGTATGAACGAAGAGCAATTCAGCGCGATGCTGGCAATCATTGTACCTCCTATTATTGAGCAGATCACCAAAAACAGCAACGTGAACGATGATAAAGCGATTTCTCACTTTTACCGGTCCAAGCTCTATCAAGAGCTTTCGGATGAAAAGTCGAAGCTGTGGCATTATAGCCCCATGACGTTGTATACCCTGTATCAGGATGAACTTTTGACAGGCTCCTATGATTATCCGGAGGAGGCATGAGCGATGAGAAAGGAATCCGACTTTTTAATCTACTGCATGGAACGATACCGTCATTTCAAGGAACTTTCCGGTGCGGATGTGGCAAAGATCTTTGATGAGTATGGCATCTATGGGTATATCAGCAAGTATTTTGAATCGCTGCATACAATGGGAGATTATTGCATTGTGCAGGATATCGACGATTATATCAGCAGCATCAGAGGCAGCAAACAAAGCAAGGCATAACAGTCTTGGATTTTGGGAGAGATAAGTATGATAAGGAATGTCGCAATCGTAAGTCTGTCCAGTGGGATCATGGGAGAAGAAGAGATTCAGTACGAAGTGGAGATTGGCTATCGAAGGCTGCGGGAATATGGTCTTAACGTAAAGTTCATGCCCCATGCGATGAAGGGGCTGGAATATGTTCGGAATCATCCGGAGAAACGAGCGGAGGATCTGCTGGAAGCTTTCCGTGATCCGGAGATTGATATGATTCTATGCGCCATCGGCGGAGATGACACCTATCGACTGCTGCCGTACCTGTTCGATCATAACGAACTGGCGGAAGTTGTGACGGACAAGGTATTCCTGGGTTTCTCGGATAGTACAGTTAATCATCTGATGCTTCACAAAGTGGGACTCAAAACCTTCTACGGACAGGCCTTCCTCTCGGATATCTGTGATCTGAGTCCGGAAATGCAGCCCTATACCAGAAGGTATTTCGAGGAGCTGATCAGCACGGGTAATATACAAGAAATCACTCCCAGCGACATCTGGTACGAAGAGAGGAAGAGTTTTTCACCGGAGCAGATCGGAACAACAACACCTTCCCATCCCAACAAGGGCTTTGAGCTTTTGCAGGGGACTCCTGTTTTTTCAGGAAAGATTCTCGGCGGCTGCATCGATTCGCTGTATGACTTCTTTAACGGCGACCGCTATAGAGATATGCCGGTGATGTGCCGGAAGTATCATTTGTTCCCTGAGCCAGAGGATTGGAAGGGGCGGATTATCTTGCTGGAATCCAGCGAGGAAAAGCCGAAACCGGAACGGTATCGAAAAGCTCTGGAATATCTGAAGGGCAGCGGAGTTTTTGATGCGGTTTCCGGTGTACTGGTCGGGAAGCCGATGGATGAGACATATGCAGAAGAATATAAACAGCTTTTGGTCGAACTGATTGATAAACCGGAGCTCCCGATCGTCTTTAACCTGAATATCGGGCATGCGATGCCGCGCTGTATTATGCCATTCGGCGTTCCAGCTGTTGTTGATGCAAAAAGGCAGATCATCCGATTTGCAGACTGACGATCTGCCTGCTTCAGTACTAGCTGATATTTAGGTATTCTTTCAGTCCGGTCTGAAGCACGGCGGAGAAATTCACTGCATTTTTCTCTGCGATATCGTTCAGCCACTTCGGGATGGTGAGCGTTTTTCTTACTGCCTGGTTGTTTACCCGGTCTCTCACCATCCCTACCCATGCATCAATATAGGTCACATCCGCAGACCCTTTCTCGAAGAAGCTCGGAGAAGGCAGAGGCTTTCCATTCTTTATGTAGCTGAAGATGATTCCTTCCAGCACGTCGCGGGCATTGGTCAGAACCTCCTCCGGACTTTCTCCGTCTGTGAAGCATTCCGGGAAATCCACAAACTCTACATAATATACGCCGTCTTCTTTTCTGATTTTGCAAGGGTACAATACTCTATCCATTGTGCCTCCTCTCTATAAAAGCGGCTGGGCTAGAATTTCAGTCCCGTGATCCTCTCAATGCTGGAAACGGTTCCCGATGGAATATCTTTCTTGCTACACTTCAGCGGACACATCTTTCCGTTTTTAATATAGATTTCATGCGAGCCTGTCGTGTGATCCAGTTCCCATCCAGCCTTTTTCAAGGCTTTTACCACTTCTCTGTAAGGTTTCGTTTTTGACATGCCAGCCTCCTTACAGCATATATAATACGTATTGTAGATACGTGTGTCAAGAAAGGATTATTGTGAACTTCCTGAAAATCAATTCTCAACGGCTTCCGGGTGTATTCTCGAAACAGGGACACATCGGCCTGCAAAACCCGACAGATTTATCTGGAATTCATGGGAACAGAATTGAGCCGGAATAGCGGTTCTGATCTACCTGATTCGCTGTCAATTCAGGAACGGGGGAAAATAAGAGCATATAAAAAGCGGGGGGCAGATTCACCATGCCTCCCGCTTTCAGAGTGGACAGATTCCTGCAGTGTCGGAAGAACTGTCCGGATTTACAGATACAGGCTGTTATTCTCAAGAATCAACTCACTCGACACAGAACTCATTTGGCATCAGATACCGTTTCTCGCTGGTGGCTATGCCGCCGTTCTTTGTCACGGTGACATATATTGTCCTGTCCCCATCCTTCAGGGTCAGATAGCAGTAATCGCTGCCCGAGAATTCATCTGTGATGTCATATTTCTGCTTTCTGTAAAAGAGATACATCCTTCCCTCTATGGTCTCTGTTGAGACCTGATTTTCCATATCTTCGGCGATCTCCTCTGAAGTAAGCGGTCGTTCCGTCCCATCCGCCTCTATCGCGACACCACCGCCCTCTTCCACGACATTTCCAGTTCCGTCTGTGAGAGAATAAGTTCCTTCCTCCTCGTCCACCTTAAGTATAGCATCGGTCAAATCGCCGTGAATCCAGATCTGAATGGCTCTCTGAATCCCGCCGATGTCGGCTGCGTAAGCGCTCGTTCCACCGATGAGAAGCGCCAGCACGGCGCAGGCTGCCGCAAGGGCTCTTCTCGTTTTAAAATACTTCGCTGCCATCGCATTATCCTCCAGTCTGACTTTGAAATTTTCTGATGTGTGCAGAGATGAGAATGCGCGCTGGTACCTCTCCTTATTCGTCATCGTTCCACTCCTCCTTCAGCATGTTTTTCAGCATCTGTCTTCCCCGGAGCAGCCGGTTCTTTACGGCGCTCTCGGACAGCGTCAGCACAGCGGCGATTTCCTTCACCGAATAATCCTCATAGTAGTAAAGGTGGACAACAAGCCGGTATTTTTGCGGTAAGGATAATACGGCATCGATCAGCTCATGATCCATCGGATTTTCAAAAGGAATCGTTGCCAGGTAATCTTCAAGAGAAACTTTGTTTCTGTGCCAGAAAGCCATCCTGAGATTTTTTGCCTTATTGATTGCAGTCCGCAGAAGCCACGCTTTGATATGTTCTTCGCTGTCAAACTCGCGGTCTGAACGTAGATATTGGAGGAAAGTGTCCTGTACCATGTCTTCTGCATCTGCACAATTCTTTACAATGCTGAATGCTGCCCGGAAGATATTTTCCTGATATCTTTCCACCAGGTATTCTGTTTGCAGTCTCATCTCATAGTCACTCCGTTCTGAAAGGATCCTTCATAAAAGATACAAAGCAGAGCGCCGTTTGGTCTCAAAACATAATTCCCTGAAATAATATTTTTCATCGGTAAAAAATGCAATGACTGCTGTGAAGCTTTATCTATGGACTGAAAAACGGATCGAGGAGGGACTGCGAAAATCGCGGCGGCCAGCGTAAAGTTTTTGTAGGATAGGATAGCT
>NZ_KI273103.1:0-3528 GCF_000469565.1 Oribacterium sp. oral taxon 078 str. F0263
ATGCTTGCAATAACGCTTCGATCGTGAAGATCCAGAATAGTGCAGTTATAGCGTTTTTCTCCATTTTCCAAGAACAGGCAGGTGAAGTCGGTACACCACTTTGCATTGATCTCATTGCCGTCAAAATCCCGTTCAAGGATGTTGGGGAACACCTTATGTGCTTTCCTCTTATGGTATTCAGGGCGTTTTCGGCGGGGGACAGACAGGATTCCCAGTTCCGTATTCCTATATTTATGCACAGTCAAGGGACTCAAAACAATGCCCGCTCGTTCCAGATAGGCCTGCATCATACGGTAACCATCAACACCATTGTGCTTATGATAGATCTCTTCCATCTGATTCTTAATGCGTTGTTTTTCTTCCCGGTAGGCCGCCTTGCGATGCTTTCTATAGTTATAATATGCATTTGGATAGATATCCAGTCTGTGCAGCAGCCAACGGGTGCCAAAAAGAGCTTTATAATCGTCGATGAAGCGGTAAGCCATTAACCGATCTCCTTCGCAAAGAATGCCGCCGCTTTTTTTAAGAAGAGCACCTCCTTTTTGGATTCTTCCAGCTCACGGCGGAGCCGATTGTTCTCCTTCATGAGATCTGCCTCGGTAAAAGCAGTCGGATTGTTCTGGCTTATGGACTGGCATTCTTTGCTGTATTCTTCGCACCAATGAGAAACGGCAGTTTTAGAAAAACCATACTCTGCAGTAATGCTCTTGTAGCTTCGCCCCTCTTCAAGATGCAGACGGACGATCTTACGCTTAAATTCCGGTTCATACTTTCGTGACATAATGATTTGCTCCTTTACTAAGCTTATTATACTCATTAAGCCACTGGTGTTACAACGTTGGTATATCATCTCAGTACAACCATGTGCGACCTCATTCATACAATGGATATAAGACACCATTTGAGGCAAGGACTGGAATATCGAAATATTAAGCCATACGTGTTACAAAAAAGCTTGACCACTACATCTTAATATCTGGTTTGGTGCCCCATGATCATGGTCAATGTCTATGCCGCCCTTCAGACCGTTCCGCAGGATCAGTATGAGGCCGCCTGTATTGACGGCGCAAACAGCTGGCAGTCCTTTCTTCACATCACAGTCCCGCACATCAAGGTTGTCGTAGGTCTGCTGCTTGTCCTGCGGACGATCCGGGTCTTCAATAATTTTGACATCATCTATATGACGACGGCCGGCGGTCCTGCCGGTATGACAACCACCATGCCGCTCTACATTTATGACCTAGGCTGGACCAATAAGCTGGAGGCTTTCATAAGGATTGTTCTGCCGCTGGCCTCTCCGGGCATCGTCGCCACTGCAATTTATGTCTTCATCAATGCCTGGAACGAGTATCTCTATGCGATGATCCTGATGAGCAGCTCCGACAAGACTACGATATCAGTCGCTGTAAAGACACTGGAAGGGGGCGATATTCTGAACTGGGGCTCCTTGATGGCAGCCTGTGCCATCGTCGTCGTTCCCTCCATTCTTTTCTTCTGCTTCATCCAAAATAAGATGGCGGGGGGACCTTCCGAAGGCGCGGTAAAATAAAGAACAAGAATAAAATGTACGGCAAGAGCTAAGGAAAGACCGCCCATCAGATAAGCATCACCTTGGAGATCGTCATTTTGGCTTATTGCATCCATCGTTCTTTTCATTATATCACTGTGGTGATATAATTAAAAGGGCGGAGGGGGGCAATATGGATAAACTGCTGACGATATACCATGGCTCAAAGCAGATCGTAGAAACACCGACCTTCGGAGAAGGGCGAAAGAACAATGATTTCGGGCTTGGCTTTTACTGCACCGAAAGCAACGACCTTGCCAAGGAATGGGCGGTTTCTTCTCTGAGAGACGGATTTTCCAACCGATATACGCTGGACACGGAGTTTCTGAACATTCTTAAGCTCAACGGCCCGGATTATACCATACTCAACTGGATAGCAGTCCTTGTTGCACACCGACGGTTTTCCATTAAAACACCCGTGGCGAGAAGAGCTAAGTCCTATCTGATTGACAATTTTGGAGTCAACGTCAATGCTTACGATCTAATCACGGGCTACAGAGCTGATGATTCCTATTTTGATTACGCAGAAGCGTTTTTAAACAACGCAATCACTGTGGAGCAGCTTTCGTGCGCCATGCGCCTCGGAAAGCTGGGGGAGCAGATCGTGGTCAAGTCAAAATTCGCTTTTTCAAAAATCAAGTATGAGGGCTTTGAGGCTGCGGAAAAGGATAGCTATTACGTCCTTCGGAAGGCAAGGGGTGACGATGCCAATCAGGCCTATCTGAATATTCTTGAGGAAGAGGCGGACGGTCTGTATATACAGGATATCATGAGAGGAGGCGTTGCGAACGATGACCCGCGCATACCGAGAAATCTATCTGAATAAGGCACAGGCCGCCTTGGGCGATGCCTTCGACTACGCTGTGAACGCCTGCGGAATACCCGGTGGGGATTTCGTTAAGCTCTTTATCACAAGCACGATAAGCCGACGCATGGAAAACGGCGAGCCGTCCGTGCTTGCGGGCAAAAGCGGGATAGAGCTTGCTTCGGACGTGATGCTTGAGACTACAGGAAAAAGTCTTGACGCAGAGCCTGCGGAGAAGCTCGGCCGCTCAAGGGAATACTGGATCGGCTGGGCCGTGGCCTATTACCAATGGTATTCGGCGAGAAGCTATTCCGAAATATTCAAAGCACTATCCTTTGATGAGCTTCAGAGAATGTACTATACGCTCCATGAAGCCGATATTTCTAAATTCGCCGACATTGCGGATGAAAGGATCAGGGAACATTTCAAGGAGACCAATCTGAAACGCATCCGCAGAGCCTACGGCTGCACACAGGCCGCCCTTGCGGAGCAGTCCGGTTCAACGCTCCGCTCCATCCAGATGTACGAGCAGCGCCGAAAGGACATCAACAAGGCCGGTGCGGAAACACTGTACCGCATTGCAAAGACACTGGGCTGCAGCATGGAAGATCTGATAGAAAAGTAAGAAAGTTCAAAACAGTCAGGGTGGATATCAGCCTGAAGTGAGATCGGCTTATCGTCTGTGCCGCTGTCGGTGATTATCTACCACTACGGAAGAGAAATTGTGCTTTTCCTATGGTAAAATACCCGAAAAAACTCTGTTTTCACGAAAATAATCTCAGCACTTGCTTTAGCCCTTTCCATCCCTTATACTAGGGACAACGAATTCGTTTTTCACTGTCGACGGCAGTTTTTGGAGCCGATATCTCCCGGGAGCTTTTTAAAGCTTTTCGATCCGTAATGCCGGGGTCTCCGGTACGGCCTTTTTCCATCCGGTCCTTTGCCGCTCTCCCCTTTGTTTTTTGATATCGGCTTTCCTTCGGGACAGTCTGAAAGTCCCAAGACAGACGGAGTTTTTCCGTCTTCCCGGCCGAGCTTCGGGGCGCGTCTCCTCGAGATCTTCAGAGAGCGAGGAAGCCGCTTTCCCGATTGCTTAAAATCATTCTTTCTTTTGCACAGGGCGGCAGGAAGCTCAGGATTTCTATCCCACCCGGGG
>NZ_KI273103.1:3628-60148 GCF_000469565.1 Oribacterium sp. oral taxon 078 str. F0263
CTCAGGATTTCTATCCCACCCGGGGAGTCCGCCCCCGTGCATTTTGGGAGATCTCTATATCCAGCCGAAAAGCCTCGAAAAACGGAAAACTGTCTCAGCCTGATACCGCAGTAAACAAAAGACAGGAGCTCTCAGGAAGGGAAAAAATCCCAAAGCCAGGCCTCCAGGCCTTTGGCAGCTCCGAATCTATCGAAACACTCTGCCAGAGGGAGGGATATGAAAAGGTAGACCTCATCGGGCATTCCATGGGAGGGCTTGTAATCTCTGCACTCTATGCAGGCTATGTCGCACTTCCCTTGAGCAAAGGAAGCCGCAGTGTAAAGTATATTGACCGTTCGATCCGTTCTAAGATCGGGAAAATCATCACTCTGGGAACACCCTATGAAGGAGCTCCCAAGCTGATTCAGGCAGTCTTGACAGAAGAAGTCTTGGGAAATGGAAGAGAGAGAAAACTTGCGGAGACGGAACGGTCCCCTTTTTTTTCCTCTAGTATGGGGCTTCGATTATGTAAAGATGAAAAGATCAGGAATAGATTTCGTTTATACGTCAAAGGAGAACATGTAAAGCTCAGCTCGGAGGCAGATCACCTGCGTGACAAGAGGGGGAACAGTATTCTGGACAATATCGTGAATATCCTGATCAACAGAGCCATGCTCCCGACGGAGAATGAAGATATTGGAGAAAGTAGGGGAGGATCATGATATTTGGCTTTTCAGAAACTCATTGATCTCCCGAATTTTATGTTCATCCTCATATTTTTTGAAGAGAAGCTTGAGTGGATCATTTTTCGGGCTTGGTGTCTATGACAGAAAGGGAAAGACATGCTGAAATATTGGGGGAGGGCGCTTGCTTTATTAGCAATATCCATTTTGTGTACTTGTGTAGAAGCTGGTATGATGAAGGTAACAGATCTGCCGGATTCCACGGAATTTTTTTCAGAAGTATCTATTTTCTGCCTGCTGTTTATAATCCCATCGCTATATATTCTATGTATATGCTTTATCATGATTGCTATTGTCAAAGAAATTAAAGTGAATGCCTCTGCTTATTTGATTTTTGCGTGTACAGATGGTGCACTCGCGGCTGTTATCACGATATATGCACTATATGACATGTTTATAGATACTAATATTCCTTCCGGTTTCTTGGGTCCACTGCTTCTGGGGACCGTGGTTCGTGTGGCGGCATGGCTGTTTATTTTCGATATGATTTTTTGGCTGTGTGATAAGCTCAAGAAGAAATATAAGGAAAATATGGAGAAGTGGGAGAAAATGCATCCGATGGATTGATATTTCCTACTTTTCTCTATCCCGGGAGATAAATGGATATCTCGGCGCGGAAAGGAAGCTTTAATCGGAAAACTTCTTCTGTTTTTTTAAGAGCGTAATGCACGGTGCTCCTCCGATCCCCGATGAGTTTAAGGCTCGGATGAACGGCGAGGCAGCCTGAGCCGCCATCGCCGCGCTGCTAATACGGTCTCTCTCTCCTTGAGAGAGGTTCGAAAGGTCAGTGTCGAGGAAGTCATGAAATAGACTTTTTCTCCTCCAGAAGCCTTTCGGCAAACTGGTGCAGTTCCTCGGTGCTGAAGTGGGCACCGAAGTCGAAAAGGGTGTACTGGACAGCGCCGGAACGGAAGATGAGAGAGGTACTTTCGATCTGCTCTCTCTTTTCGCTTCCATAGCTGATCTGGAAGAAGGGGTCGTCTCTTTCCAAGGCTTTCTCCTCTTCGCTCGGCTTTTCATTCGGGGGGAGGAACAGGGTCCTTGTTCTAAGATAATAGACCTTCTGCCCGTTGATCTCCCACACCTCCTGATAGGAGCTTTCCTCAGAGAGCGGCTTTGCTTCGGCAGGGATCGGCTCCGCAGTGAAGCTCAGACTCTCTCCTCTGCCGTTTTCCGCCCGGTATTCAAGCTCAATCCCCTTTCGACCGTTGTAGCTGTTCCCATCGTCATCGGTGTCAGAGATCTCCAGAAGCCGGATTCCAACCATTGGGCAGCTCTCGGAAAGCTTTTCCGGAGCCTGGATTTGATATCCGGCCTTTTTCTCCGCTTTTTCCAGGTCGCTGTAGCGGCAGTAGTCATAATCAGAATAGCTGCTCACCATGGTCCCTGTGATCTTTCCGGCGGCGAAGACGCCCATTCCGCCGATCAGAGCGCAGGCGGCGATGAGCGCCGCGGTCTTTGTCATCTTGTTCATAGTCTTGCCATCCTTTCTTTTTTCGGAGTCCTGTAAAGAGGAGATAGATGCATCGATCCGGCTCTTACAAAGGTCGGAGGGACGGAATTCTGAGACCGCGGCTTTGAGGGATTCCCTGATGTTCTGATCCGAAAGAAAGTCGCCTTCGGAGTTGATTTTATGCATGGCTTTTGACCTCCTTTTCTGCTTCTTCTGCCCGCTGCATTTCCGGCTCTGAAAGATCCAGTATTTTTCGGAGCTCCTTTCGGCCTCTGTGAAGCCGTGATTTCACGGTTCCCTCGAAGCAGCCGCATATTCCCGCGATTTCCTTCACAGACATCTCTCCGTAATAGTAGAGAACCAGGACTGTGCGCAGCTTTTCTTCCATCTCCAAAAGAGCATCCCTGATGTCTAGCCGCCGGGGGAGATCCTCAAGCCCGGACATCCCGGAGGATTGCGGTCCCGTATACCGATCGATCCATTCCCGTATATCCTCTATGGCCGTTTCACGGGAAGATTTCGCCCCGATCCGGTGCGCTTTATTCACCATGATGCGAAAAAGCCAGCTTCGAAGCTTTGCGGGGTCACGGAGCTCCTTTCGATGCAGGTAGGCCGCGAGGAAGGTTTCCTGGAGCACATCCTCCGCATCATGGGGATTTGCGAGCATGAGGCGGGCGCTTCGGTAGAGCAGGAGATGATATTCCTCGTAGAGTCGGTCAAAGGCTTCCCTATCGAAAAAATCTTTTTTCTCTTCCTGCTGGAAGTCTTTTATCTCTGTCATCATCAGGCGGTCTCCTTTGTGCTTCCTTCATATGCTGTGTGGCTTTTCCGCTGTCAAAGCCTGCCTTCCTGCTGCGCTTTTTTGCTGCCTCTGTTAATAAGATCCCCGGGGGAGGAATTCGGTTCATTTTCCAGAAACAGAGAGCATTTTTTCTATTCTCTATAAACTGTAATATCTTGATGATACAGTCAACGCTCTTATTCTCAAAGAGGGGTATAGGGTATACCGAAGTACACATTAGCTTCCCGGGGAAAGCAGCTGCTCATCGTTTCGGATTTGATCCTGATCGGAAGGAATATATTCCGCATGACGGGCCGGTAGACAAAGTATGGATCGAAAGCTTTATGCTCTTCTTATAGATGGTCATGGGAGAGGTAAAGATATAGATATTATCTATAAAATATATGATTAAAATAAAATTCAAATAAAATATTATTGTAATAAAATTGCAACAGAATATTCAATTCAGAAAGGGAAGACAGTGCTAGTCTAAAAGCAGAAAAATGCCGATTTCATGATTTGACAGTACTTTTTGTAGAGCAACAGGATGAGAGGTGGCAGAATGGCGGGAGCGATGGATCGAAAAATTGCAGCGGCCTTTCTGGCTCTCTCTATCTTCAGCTTCGGACTTTACCTGGGAGGGAGAGGACAGTATCCCGCAGAAGACTTGTCATCTGTGCTGAAGCCCTTTCGTGGAAAAATCGCTGTCGTTAATCTGGATGAGGGGGTCGGAGAGGGAGCAGCGAAGATCTGCTATGCGAAGACCTTGATCGATTATGACGATAAGAGTTATGTCAGCACTTCTCTTTCCGAGGCAAGGGATGGGATCCGGGAGGGCCGTCTCGCTGCCTATCTTGTGATTCCGGCAAGCTTTTCCCGATCGGTCGAGAGTATCAACAAAAGACCGGATAAGGCGACGATCAGCTATGCTTTGAGCCCGAGCCTTGATCCTGAGAGGGAGGCGGACACCGTTTTGGAGCTCAGGGATTTCCAGTCCCGCTTAAATGCGAATACCTCGTATCTTTACGTGAGGGCAATTCTTCGAGATTTTCATGAGGCCCAGGATGAGAGCAAAATTATCCTGAAAAATGACGAAAAGGAGCTGAAGGACATCCTTTCCCTGGAGGTGGAGCCGCTTTGGAAGCCGTTGTTTTCTCCCTCTGTTTCGGAATTAGGATTTCCAGAGGAGACAGAAAAGGCTGCAAAATTTTATCCGGCGCTTGATCTCGCATCCTCCGCGGGGGAGCTTCTGACAGAAAATCTGGAGCGTTCTGTCCGAGGCTTTCTCGATGCCAGAGAGGACTATGACAGAGCTCTTAAGGAGATTTCGAATGCACTGGATCGGATGGAGGAGAGGGAGACAGAGCACATTGACGGGGATGAGGAGCGGAACACAGCGGAAGAACAGGATCTGAGCCGTTCTGCTTCCGATCGGAAGGCCCGGAGGGAAGAGCGGGAGCTTGTGGAAGAAAGGCTCCGGGAGCTCCTCGAGAACCAAAGAGCGCAGGATCAGCGGATCGCCGCGGAAGAGCTCGGGCGAATCCTTCCGAAGCTGCAGGAGATCGTCCGGAATGAAAATCAGGCATCCTATCTCTCTTATCAGAGAGAGGCGGACAGGGAATTACAAAGAATTCAGAATGAAAATCAAAGGGATCTGAGCCGGGCTTCTGAAATTTACCAAGGCTCCCTCTCTCGGTGGCTGTATCAGCTTCAGTCTTCTACGCCAAGTGTGATCCCGCCCGCAAGCTCCTTCGTATTGATGGGGCCGGAAGCGCATTCTTTTCCTGCATTACCCATATCGACCGCTTCGAATCTGGAGGATGGAACGCCCCTTCCGCCTTTTCCGATTTTCCCTTGTCAAACGATTCTAAAGACTGCCGTAGGGGCGCTGGATCCGGAGAGGAGTCCGGAGCAAAATGTATTCCTTACGCTGAGCGCACAGAATGCGGCAGAGCTTCCAAAACAGGAAATCACGCTGCCTCCTCTCTTAAAGCAGGATTCCATCCTTCAAAAATCCGCGGAGAGTATTTTTTCTGCCGTACATTCCGCTGGGGAAGAGGAGGAAGGAGAGGGGCATGTTCAGAGGAAGGAGAGACGGACTGCCATAGGGGAATCCTCTCGAAAAAAGGAGAAGCTGGATGAAATGAGGGAGAGACTTCGCTCCTTGACGGAGGGACAAGGAGGGGAGGCCGGGATTTTCTCATATCATGAGGGGGAAGCTTTAAAAAGCGCCGTTCATAGCTTTCGAGAAGAGCGGGAGCAGGAAGAGCACACGATGGAGCTTCGTGAGCAAGAGGCTATGAAATATGAGGAGGGAGCCCGTGACGCGGCAGAGCGCTGCATGGATGCCGCATCGAGTGCGCTGTCGGAAGCGGAATCGAAGAGTGCAGAAAATATCGATTCGATGATCGATTCCATCAGGGAATCCAAAGAGCGCTCCCATCGGGAGAACAGCATCATTTTGAAGGCGTTTTCGGAAAAACTTTCGTATACCAGGCTGGGAACACTGGAGCACACCGAGGCCTATGATTTTATGGTAAATCCAGTGAAGCTTCAGCGACTCGGTGATGAAGAACCTGAGTATGGGGGGATAAGAGGGGATCGCCGAAAAAGTGGGCAGCATCACCAAGGCGCATTCTATCTCGCGATTGGAAGCCTCGCGGCTTCCGCAGGCATCTTTTTCGCTGGGAAGAGACTTCGGAAAAGAAGGAGAAAGCTTTAGAAGGAGCAGACTTCTCATAAAAGGAATATAGCTCCGCCTGCCGAGTCACTTTTGTTCCTGTTCGGCTTTTGGAGTTATAGATATAGAAAAAGCTGTCTCGGCATCCTTCAGGAGAGCCGGGCAGGAGATCAGGATTTTGGGAAAGGAGGAATTGAAGATGCAATTAGGTGGTGGAGACCGTCTGGCGATGAGCTATTCCGAGCTGGAGGCAACGGCCAGGAATGCAAAGGCAAAGGCAGAGCAGCTTCGTGAGCTGATGACATCTCTGAGTGCGGATGTCAATGGCATGTGCGATAACTGGACCGCCTCGGCGAGTCCGGTGTTTCGAGAGGATTATGAGAAGCTTGCGAAGAATGTGACGCAGACCTCGACGGTGGTGGACGAGCTGAGCACGCAGGTGGAGAATTATTCAAGAGATATGCAGGCTCTGGATCAGTCCTACTCTTCTTCGAAGGTAAGCAGCTAGGAGCATTTTCAGAAGCTCTTTGCGGCGGTTTGGGGGCCCTTTTTCGGGGTCTCCCAGCCGCGAAGGGACAGAAACAGGGACAGGATCGGGGGGGATTTCCCATGGATAGAGAAGAGCGCCGCAGAAGACGGATTTTACGGCAGATCCGGGATCTGACCCGGAGAAAAAGAAAATGCGAAATGGTGAGATATTCCCTGCAGACCCAGAAAAATCGGGAAAGCGCGAGGATACAGGAGTGGGAGAGGGAGTCCATGGGGCTCAGGGGGAGAGAGATCACGAATAATGTAGTGATCCTGAACAGGAATGAGGGGAATTGTGCCTCTCGCTTTCGGGAGGACTTTGTGCAGTGTCGGGAATACATGGATGGAAAAAACAGGGAGGCGGAGAATTTCACGGAGGCATTGCAGGATCTGATCGACAGGATTCAGGATAAGGCGGATGAATTGCAGGAAAGGATAGATGCCCTCTATGATGAACTATAATCGGGACGGAAATACATGGACTCCGATTGTGAGCCGGATGGCACTGTCCTCCGGTGGTCTGCTGCCCGCGGAGGAGCAGGTCAATCTCCGCGCGGGGGAGTACAGCCGGGTGCAGACTCTCACAAAGGAGATGCAGGAAGCTGAGCAGAAGGCCATCGAAGATATGATGTCCGCTCTTTGGGAGCTTCTGAAAGGGGAAGACGGTTTTCATGCAGATCTGAGCTCTATGGCTGCTGTGAATATCTTGAATCATTTGCAGACCGCGCTCGATCGATACCGGGAGACTGCCTTGGAGATAGAGACCGATCTCAAAGATTATGGAGAAAAGCTTTCGGAGGATGACAGCATATAGGAAAGTGCGGGAGAGGTGCGATATTTGGAGGGAAGCTCAAGATGAATATCAGGATTCAGCACAGCAAAGTTTCGGAGACGGTATCGAAGCTGCAGGAGATCTATAAGAGTAGATTAGAGCAGGAGGGGGAGAAGCATCTGTCTGAGATACAGGGGAGTCTTCGGCAGTCCCGGGGACGCTTTGTCAATGAGATTGAGCCGGCGATCCGGAGCAGTCATGAAGCGGCACTTTTGATCGGTAAGCTTCTTCTGGAGCTTGGGAAACATCTGGAGAGCGCGTCGACTCAGTTCCGGGCGTTGGATCGGATCTATTCCGCCGACAAGATAAGCTGAGGGAAGAAAAGCAGCAGGGAGAAGGAAGAGAGTAGGGATAGGAAGGCAAGGGAAAGCGTAAGAGACAGACAGGAGGAGAGAGATGGAGGCAGAGCGGGATCGGGCATTTGATCGAGAGGATCTGACAGAGCTTCTTGGCCGCGGGAAAAAGGCTATGGAGAAGGCGGAGGAGTTGAGCAGCTGGTTCCATGGAAACCTGCGGACCGTCCGGGAACAGGCATCCCGCCTGCCGGAGGGGATCGATGGATCTGAGGTGAGGCAACTTGCCTCAGATCTGATCGATACGATTCGGAACGAAGGATATCTTGAGACTGCGGAGCTTTTCCAGAAGAAGATTCCTGCTCTCATCGGATCGGTCTTTCCTGATGACAGAGCCGGGGCGGAAAAGCTCCGGAGCGCGGCAGATCGGATGAGGAACATCAGCTCCTATGTAAGCTCTTTGGAGGATATGATCGGCAGAGAAACAGAGGCCGGCGGGATAGAGGAGATGACAAGGATCCTCGAGAAGCTGCAGTCCGATTTCCAAGAGGGAATCAGCGCCTCCCTGGAGGAAATGAGGGAAAAGCTTGCTTCCTTAAACGGCGAGAACAGGGGAGTCTGTGAGAGCAGCGCGGATCCCGTGAACCTCTCGACGGGAAACCTTTACTATGAAAAGGAGGATCTCTCGATCGGAGGCCAGTACCCCCTTTACTTTCAGAGGACCTATAATGCGGCCGATGTGAGGGAGGGTGTGCTCGGAACTGGTTGGAGTCATAATTACGAGCTTTCGATCCGGGAGGAGAGAGGATGCCTCCGGATGCGGATGGAGGAAGGGAAGGAAGAGGTCTGGGAGAAGTCGGGAGAAGAGTATTTTCCCCGCTATGGAAGAAGAGGAAAGCTCCGGCGGCTTCCCTGCGGGGATGGAGAAGGAGAGCACAAATATATCTATAGCACTCCGGAGGGGTTGGAATATGTCTTTCTTCCGGAAGATGGGAAGAAGGAGAGGAGATCCTGGTGGATCTCCGAGATTCGGGAGCAGGGGAAAGTTTCTCTCCTTTTTTCCTACCGTGAGGGAAGGCTCCACAGAGTCTCCACCGGAAATGGAAGCTTTTTCGAATACCGTTACCAGAACAGGGGGAAAGCGGGTTCTGGGAATCCGCGTCTTTCTGCGCTCTTCGATCAGGCGGGAAGGACAGTGCGCTTTTTCTATCGGGACGGTCGTCTCTCTCAGGTGGAGGATGTTCTGGGAAAGCGTTTCCGCTATCATTATGATGAAGCGGGAAGGATGGATGCAGTCACGAACCGGAGCGGTATCGTCACCGTTCGGAATCATTTTGATGAGAAGGGGAGGACTACGAGGCAGGACTTTCCAGACGGCGGGAGGATGCGCTATCGCTACAGCGAGGAGAAGAGAGAGGTGGTTCTCACAGAGCAAAACGGAAACGAGAGGACCTATCTTCACGATGAAAATTTCCTCACCACAGAAATCCGGGACCGAGACGGCACGGAGCGATATGAATATAACCGCTTCCGGCAGAGGACGCTCGTGACAGACAGAAAAGGCAGAAGAACGCGCTTCCGCTACGATGACCACGGAAATATCACACAGATTGTGAATGCAAAGCGGGAAAAACTGAATTTCACCTATGACAGCGGGAATCGACTTCTTGCGTTCAGTCTGAACGGGAGACGGCGCCAGACCAATGTCTATGATATGAGAGGGAGACTGATCCGTAGTATCGACGCTTTGGGAAGAAGCCGGGAGATTGCCTATGACGGGGAGGACCGTCCGATACGGATCCGGGAAATGGACGGGAGTGAGACCGAACTTTCTTATGATGAGAGAGGGAATTTGACGGAAATTCGCGATGCGTTCGGAGGGAGGCGGCGCTTCCGCTATGACGGCCTGAACCGAAGGATTGAGAGTGAGGACGGGAACGGGAACCGCACGAAGTATCGTTATGACGCAGCGGGACAGCTCAGCGCTGTGACCAATGCCGCCAGAGACAGCCGGTATTTCCGCTACACGGAAAACGGACAGCTCTGTGCACTGATTGACTTCGACGGAACGAAGAGCGAGCTGAAGTACAACTCTGTAAACCAGCTCAGCAAATGGATCGATCCGAACGGGGAGGAGACGGACTATCATTATGATCAGATGTGGAGGTTGAGGGAGGAGACCCGCCCTAACGGAGGGAAGATCCGCTACCACTATGATCTCTCGGGAAGGCTCACGAGACTTACGCTGCCGGACGGCGCGGAGCTCTCCTACGCCTATGATGCCACCGGGATGCGAACCGAGGAGAGGGGAGCCTATGGGGAGAGGATCCGCTATGAGTACGACGCTCTGGATCGGGAGACAGCCATGATAGATCCTCTCGGGAGAAGGACAGAAAAAAGATACGATGCGGACGGAAATTTGGAGAGTATCGTCGATTCGGAGGGGCGCGGAAGCCATTATACCTATGATGCGGCGGGACAGCTGCTGTCGGAGACAGACGCCCTTGGGAGAAGGACATGCTACAGCTACACTGCCCTGGGGCAGATCGCCAGTGTCACAGATTCGGAGGGGAATAAGACAGTCTATACCTATGAAAGAGGCGGAAGACTGAAGGAGATCTTATACCCGGACGGGCAGCTTGAGCGCTTTTGCTACGACAAAGAGGGGAATCTCAGCTCTCTCTCAGATGGGAAGGGAGAGATCCTGCGCTATCATTATGACTGCCTGAACCGGATTACAGAGATCACAGCCCCGGACGGGGAGAAGAAGACATTTTGTTATGATGCCCTGGGGCGTGTGACAAAGCAAATCGATGCGGAGGGGCAGGAGACAAGCTATGGATATACGAAAAGCGGAAGACTCGCCTCCGTGAGAGATGCTCTCGGCGGACTCACAGAGTATCACTATGATGCGATGGATCAACTCGTCGAAATTAGACAGAAGGGAAGAGCGGACGGCGCAGCGCAGTCTGTGGTGGAGGAGCTTCCGGGGCTTGATCCGGAGCTTTTGCGGGCCAGGAAGAGAAATCGGGAAAGCCGTGTAACCCGTTATCTCCGGAATCTATCCGGACAGGTGGAGGAGATCGAGAATGCACTGGGGGAGAAAGAAAGCTTCCGCTATGACGGCTATGGGAGATTACTGGAGAAGATCGATGCAGAGGGACATCGCATTGCTTTTTCCTACGGGAGAGATGGGAATCTGAGCGCTGTCCGGGCAAAGAGAGAGGGAGATACGGGGAGAGGGGAGCTTGAGGCCCGCTTCCTTTATGATGCGCACGGGAATCTGATGAGGGCGGAGGACTGGAGCGGGATTCTGCACGCGGACTATGATGATGCGGGCAGAGTTCGGAGGATGGTGAATGCCGAGGGAGATACGCTTTCTTATTACTATGATGAGAAGGAAAGAAAACGCAGCATAAGCTATCCGGACGGCACGGAGGCGGTGTACCGCTATGATTCTCTGGGGAGATTGGTCTCCCTCTCCTCCGGGACGGAAAAGATCGAATACCACTACGGAAAAGAGGGTAGACTTTCGGAAAAGCGCTATGGAGACGGCATGCGCAGCAGCTATCGCTATGACAGGCTGGGGCGGCTGACAGAGCTTCTCCATATGAGAGGAGAGGAAAGGATAGAATCCTACCGCTTCCGCTATGACCGTCTGGGAAACCGAAGTGAGGAGGAACGCTACCGGAGGGGAGCAGAGGAGGAAAACGGCATCTATTCCTACCGTTACGATGCGCTCGGCAGGCTGTGCTGTGTGGAGAAGGATGGAGTATGCCTTCGGAATTACCGTTACGACAGCTTCGGAAATCGGACGGAAAAGACGGAGCAGATCGCGGGAAGGGAGAGAAGGACCGCTTATCAGTACAATGCGCTGGATCAGCTGATCTCCGAGCGGGAGGAGGACGGCGGTGCGACAGACTATTTCTACGATCACCGGGGGAAGCTTACGGAGATCCGGAGACAGGGGCGCATCCAAAAGCGGTATCGCTATGACGGCTTCGGGAGGATGAGCGGAGCAGAGGATGCGGATGGGAGCAGCATAAGCTACTGCTATAACAGCTTGGGACAGAGAATCCGGGGAGAGGAGAAGCTTCCGTCCGGGCAGAGGAGAAGCAGCTCTTATCTCATCGACGGGACGAGAGTCTGGCATAATCTCCTTGCAAAGACGGAGAGGATCTGCGGAGGCGGAGAGATGGAAGGAAATCCTGCGCTTTTGCACTGCCAGAATTATATCTATGATGAGGAAGAGGAAGCCGCTATTCTGCTCGACAGAGGAGAGAGGAAGGAGGGGCTTTATTACCTGAGCGATGCGCTTGGGAGTGTGGAGAGACTGACAGACCAAACGGGAAGGGACCGGGCGCTCTATCGTCGGGATGAGTTTGGAATGGCCTGCGGCCAGTCAGAAAGAGAATGGGGGCGGAGCGAAGGGAAAGAGGGAATTTCTCAGCCCTTCGGCTTTACCGGCTATCTGTGGGATGAAGTCGCCGGGACATATTATGCGCAGGCGAGACAGTACCGCCCGGAGACCGGGCGCTTCGACGGAATGGACCTTGTGAGGGGCTTCCTCTCTGCACCCTTCAGCTTGAACCGCTATACCTATTGTTGGGGAAATCCGCTGGAGCTTGTGGATCCCGACGGGGCATTTCCCAAGCTTCCGAGCCTCCGAAAGCTCGGAAAGGGAATTTCGCAGGGACTTTCCAAGGTGGGGAAGTGGGTGGGGGACCACAAGGTGGAGATTATCACCGGAGTAGCCATAATGGTGGTAGCGGCTTTCGCGGCGCCCCTGGGACTGGCAGCGACGGTGGCGATCTGTGCGGGAACGGGATTTGCCGTCGGTTCCACAGCGACCGTTGTCGATGACTGGATAAGCGGAAGAAAGATTTCTGCGAAAAAGGCGCTGATCAACGGACTTACCGGAGCGGCTGCGGGAGTTTTTGCAGGAATCGGGGCCGGAGTCTGTACTTTCCTTGCAAATACAGCGCCTGTCAGTGGAATGGCAAAGGGGCTTATCGGATCGACGAATGCTGTGAAACTCGGCATGGGAATAGGGGGAGGCCTTTCCTTTATCGGTTCAACAGTGAGTGAAATTATTTCCTATCTAAGAGGAGATGGATGGCATCCGACGAATATCATCGTGGATACCGTGAGTGGAATGTTTTTGGGAGCGGCTTCCGGAAGCAGTATGGGGGCTTCATCACTGATAAAATATGGAGTGATATTGGGGGAGGCAGACTACGTCTTGAGAACCAGCTGGAATAAGGGGTGGGAGAAAAAGGGAGTGGAAGGGCATGTGCTGGGGATGCTTGAGGCAGGGATAATCGGCGCGATAGCAGCCAGGATTGCCGGAAGTGTCGCCAATATATCGCAGTTGGCAGCCTTGTCTCAGTTAGAGAGCAGACAAGCTTTTGAGGGCCTGACTCGGGCAGAGAGCATGGAAATGCTGAAAAAATTTCCTGTACTATGTTCGCTGGAATTGGGCAGACTGATAAAAGAGCTAGGAGAGAATGCAGTGAAACTTGGAGTGCCTGCAACCATAGCGTCTACGACATTGAGTATCAGCGAAGCCATAAGTAAGGGGTTAAAGGCATTACTTGACAAGCTGAGATCTGAGTGGAAGAAGGTCTGCCCGATAACACGCTGAGGAAATAAGATGGAAAGGAAGCAGGATTTTCTGAAAGAGTGCATTTGTTATATCATTATCGTAGGAGGTGTGTTTTGGTGCCTGAATAAGCAGATCAAGTTAATGCGGATCGATTTTAGTGCTGTGACAGCCGAAAATTCGGCGGCAGTCGTGGAATATGACTGTCTCTCCATGAGAGGAAAGAATTTTTTCTTTCCAATCTATGAGATGGAGCTGGACGGAAAGACCTATCGGCATAAATCCTTTTTATTTGAAGAAAAAAGAGAAATCTTTGCAAGAACAGCAGTCAGGTACAACCCGTCCAATCCCTCGGAGTTTTACAGTGTAGAGGAGATCGAGCTTAGGGATAGGATGCTTCATTTATATTGGATGTTTATCATATTTCCTGGCTTTGCAGTTACATATTCTGCCGGTGTCACCATGGGAAATATACTCTTGAAGCATACAGAGCTTCGCTATCACTACGAATGAGCTTGGATGGAGATGGATAAGCAGATAGAGGGGGCTTCGGAAGGCTGGCTGTGATATATAGGCATGGATGCGATCAAAAACATCTGATTCTTTCAGCGGAGAATGAACTTCTGAGAATGCGCAGGTACAGGAAATTGTTTCTTGCGTTATCGGGAAGGAGATCTCATCATTTATTGGGGTGTGGAAAGATTACAGTATTCAAGCGAGGGTCTCAATGGAAAAAATTCAGAGTTCCGAAGTAGTATTTGGGATAGAGGGAAACAAACTGCTGGAAAAGGTGTTTCTGTGGATCGGTCTGAGCTGGCTCTTGTGGACGATGTCGGAGACGCAGGCATTTTACGAGGACGGGGAGTTCGTGCTTTTGGCATATCTTTTGTGTATCGCTTTCCCGGTGTTTGTGTGGGGCGGTCTGGCATATCTGCTGCATTCCGCATCGAAGTGGGAAGGCATTCATATAAAGGATGGGAAAATGAAAGTTTGCCGGATGAGCTCCCTTTATGACAAGAGAAACCCACAGTGGGAATGCGAGACGAGAAGAGATGAAATTTCTTTGTGCCGGCTAAAACGTTATGGGCTGACGAAAGAGATCCTGGGGCATCCTCTGGAATTTTTTTATCACAATAGGTTCAATTCTCCCAATGAGATCTTATTTGAAATAGATGACGGCAGTCAGATTTCCTTTGATATGAACCTACTTACAAGAAGAGAGTGGAGAGAACTTATGCACCGGATAGAGAGGGAGACGGGAATCTGTCCGGAGGGAAGCTTATCCGATCCGGATTATGCGTATTGTTATTATCATTGGAAAGAGGATGACAATAAGCAGAGGAGGCGGGATTTACGGGAAGAGGAAGTACAACGGCTGAACCGTCTTTTATGGAAACATGCATTAGAAAAAAATCCGGATAAGCTGAATAAAGTCCTGGGGAAATTATCGAGAAAGATAAGAGCAAAAATAATGCTGAGAGGCGGAACAGCGGCGCTCCTTGTGGTGATGCTTTTGTATTTTATTCGTGCATTGGATATTTTTTTGTTTGATGGAAAAACCTTATTTTTTATCGGCATAGGGATTATAGGGGCGTTTTGGATTGCGGCAGCAGAAAAAATAAAGTTGGAATATTTTGAGGATGATTATGTTTATCTGGGTCTGGCGCAGATCCAAAAGAATCATGAGTCATGCAGTATGTGCTTTGTGCTGGATGGGGAGCTGCATAATTTATGTTTTAAGTCATGCAGAGCGGTTTCTCTCAGGAAAATGCCGATGGGAGAGTATATCCTCAATATTCTTCTGGATGAGAAGGAGAAGAGTTTTCGGATTATTCCGGAGAAGCTGCTGCTGCCGATGCAGGACTGGAAATACATCAGGAAGCTGAATTCCAGAAGGACCTTATCGCTTCCTGACGAGCCTATCTGACTGCTGCCTGGTGTCGGAAGGTACTGCAAAGAACAGCAGAGCTTAAATCATCAGGAGGAAAGCGGCGGTATCGACCGCTGCGTTGATCTAAGCTGAGCGGAGGAAGGCCTGCCCGATAACAAACTGAGGGTATAAGATGGAAAGGAAACATGGGTTTTTGAAAGAGTGCATTTGCTATATCATTATCGTAGGAGGCGTGTTTTGGTGCCTGAATAAGCAGATCAAGCTAATGCGGATCGATTTTAGCGCTGTGACAGCCGAAAATACAGCATCAGTCGCAGGATATGACTGTATCTCCATAAAAGGAAGTTTCTTTTGCTTTCCGATCTATGAAATGGAGCTGGACGGAAAGATCTATCGGCATAAATCCTTTTTATTCGAGAGAACGGAAAGTTTTGAGAGAACAGCAGTCAGGTACAACCCGTCCAATCCCTCGGAGTTTTACAGTGTAGAGGAGATCGAGCTTAGGGATAGGATGCTTCATTTATATTGGATGTTTATCATATTTCCTGGCTTTGCAGTTACATATTCTGCCGGTGTCACCATGGGAAATATACTCTTGAAGCATACGGAGCTCCGCTATCATTATGAATGAATTCAGATGGAAGCAGCAGCGGCGGAAAGCAGATAGAGCGGCGCTTTGAAGACTGATAGGTATCGATGGAGGGAATATGGAGTATAATCTGACGAAGATATTCAATTTTTTCCTCAAATATGGTCTGATCCTTAGTCTCACCATAGGTCTCTATCTCTTCCTGAACTGGAGGAGACGGAAACGGGAGAAAAGCTGGCAGGATATCTGGGAAAAACCCTTCGGAAGGAGCTGGGATACCGGCATTTACCTGTCCTGGCCGAGTGAAAGCCTGCGAAGACTCGTCTACATGGGTACAGATTTTCAGATAACAGCTATGGATCTGATCCTCATGGTCTATAGTATCTGCGCGGCATTGTTTTGCTATGCCTATATCATTCGGCATCTCATATGCAAAAAAAATGCGGACTTTGTGCTGATAACTTCCTTCTGGACCGTCGGCTTGGTACTGAGTCTGGATATCGCGAGGCTATGGGAGCTGATCTATTTCATGAGGAGAACCAAGGTCGTCAATAGGGAGCTGATACTATATACCCTTACTCTAACGGTGATCACTCTTCTGACAGCAGTATGTGAGGGGATTATCATTTTAGAGATATTCGGTGTCTTGACTTGAAGAAGGTTGTTCTTTGGGGAAGGGCAGAGGATAAAGAAGTGACGGAAACGAGAGCGGAGATGGGAAGGAAGAGCGAGAATCCGGAGTCGGAAGAATTTTATGGGGCGGAGCTGCATTTGGATCCTTCTGTCGTAAAAGAGCGAAGAGAGAGCTATTCGTCTCTTTCGGATCTCTATGGGATAGAGATTTTCAGTGATCGGATTCACGAGCTTCAGGAGGAGAGAAAGAGAGAGGAGGCGGCCCGGAGGAGCGAATTGATGGAGGATCTTAGCTTTCTCCCCGGGAAAAAGCTGGATGAGAAGGAGCGGAAGCTGAGGGATAGATTGTTTTTGTCGGAGGGGATGGTCTATCGAAAGGAGGAGATGAAGCAGCAATCGGATGGCGGGACGGATGCTATTATCCTGCCCGGAATGCTGCTTCTTTTCTTTTTTCTCTGTATAGGAATATCGGTATCTTGGGGACGGAAGGACAGGAGGGAGAGGGGGAGATGAGACAGAGCATAAGCCTTCGCTTCTTACAGGGAGAGAGGGAGAGAGAGATTGATATCCAGGCGGAGGACACACAGCAGATCCGACGGACTCTGGAGGTGGTGTCAGAGGCGGAGGGATTATGCCGAAGCTTCGAGAGGCCGGTCTTTAGCCTGAGGAGAAGGCGTTTTATCAATCCCTTTTTAAGCTGGAGGGAGGCGGGGATTTATAATGGGGATATCATCCTGCTTCGAGATGGGAGTCTGGTTGGAGGAGAGCTATGGAGCTGAAGGAGAAAATGCTGAGCTTTCGAAAGGCGGAGCTTCGCGCAAGGGACAGCTTTCAGTACCGCCGGATTCTGTCTGGGGCGCCGGGCTTCTTGCCGGGAGAATTCATAGAGGATGCGGAGGAGGTGGAACTTTCCTATGAAATCTCCGGAAAGAGGTCTTTTTGTCTGATCCGGGAGGAGAGATATGAGGAGAGGCTTTCGGCTCTTTCGGATATCGCGGAGCTTTATTCGTCTCTTTCCCGACTCTCTTTTTCGCTTTCCCCGGACAATCTTTACTTTGATATCCGGCACAGGGCCTATGTCCTCTTTCGGGATCTCCCGGAGGAAGAGGAGGAGAGCGCGGAAGAGCGTTTTCTAAAAGAATATCAGGCACTCATCGGATACAGCCTGCAGGAGAAGTACAGTTACAAGGACTTCCTTCAAGGCGGCGGAGATCTTCTCCGGGAGCATGGTTTTCTCCGGGAAGTGGAGCAGGCCGGATCGCCGGGGGAGATCCAGGATATCCTGGAGACAGAATACCGGCGAAGAACGGAGGAGATCCGAAGATATAAGATTCTGGTAGATCGGAGAAGCGAAAAAAGGAGGCGGCTCGGGATGCTCGGAAGCGGCATACTTTCCTTCTTCCTCCTTTTGTTTTTTGCATATCAGCTTTTTTATCAGCGGCCTTATGAGAAGGCTGTGGACAAGGCGGTATATGCTTATCTCCAGACGGATTATGTGGGAGTCATCGATGATCTGTCCGGGATATCCCTCAGGCGGCTGAAACCGTATCAGAGGTATATCCTGGCGCTTTCCTATGTGAAGAGCGAGAATCTCAGTGAGGAGCAGAAGGGGAATATTCTTTCCGCACTTGACATAAGGGGGAATCCGAAGCTCTTGGAATACTGGATCAATTACGGGAGATCGAAGCTGTCGGAGGCGGAGAATCTCGCGATGCAGATGTCGGAGGATCAGCTTCTGCTCTATGCCCTTCTGAAAGAAAGATATCTTTTGGAGCTGAACGAGAAGATTTCCGGGGAGGAGAAGGAAAAACGGCTGAAGGAGCTTTCGGACAGGATCTCCTCTCTCTCGGAGGGAATTCTCGGAGAGGAACAGGATGACAGCGCAGAGAGTGAGGAGCGGGGCACGCTGCCGTCATCCGCTGAGTCTTCATTAGCAGAGGGGGCGGATCAGACTCACCCATAACGGCAGAGAGTTCCCCGGACGGTCGGGCCTTTTTCTGCTTTGCCCGCAGCTTCTGTGACGCTGACAGATGGAAAAGTAAGCTCGGCCGAGCAGGTAATTTTCTTTTGAAATCAGAAGGACAGCGGGGAGAACGTCCCGGCGTCTATGATTTCCGGGGAAGGGCTCAGCCTTTTCGAAAGAGAAGGGAGAGAGGCGGAAAATGGAATATTTATGGCTTAGGGAAGCGGATTATCTCATAGAATACCCTCTTTCGGAGGCTTCGCGGCTTCTCTCTTTTCGAAGGGAGGAGCACATTCCCTTTCGCTGGTTTTCTCTTCCGGATGGGAGGGAGGCCATCTTTGGGGAAAAGGAGGGGAAGCGCTATTCGATCGGAGAGGAGCTTTGGGTCGGGAATGGGCGCTGCTGCGATATTCGTCTCGAGCTTTCGAATAATTTCATGCTGAAAGGGGGCAGGCTGCTCCTTGAGAGGGAAGAGGAGGCGCTGTTTCTGAATGGAAGGAAGCTCCGAGGCATCGACTGGGAGCGGGAAGGGCGCGCGCGGGGGGAGCTTTTCTTTTTGCTTCATGAGGGAGATGAGCTCTTCCTCGAGGATACTCTCTTTCTTTTTGAAGGAGCGGATCTAATGATCTGTTGCCCGGAGGAGAGAATAGAGACGGAGCGGCTTCCGTTACCGAAGCGGGAAAAGACGGGGGAGGATTTCCCGAACTATAAAAGATCTCCGAGGCTTATCAAGGAGCTTCCTCGAGATCCGATTGAGATCCAGAAGCTGCCGGAGCGGGCCTCCCCGCCAAGAGGCGGTTTGTTTTCGCTTTTGCTTCCTCCCCTTCTCATGCTGCTTGTGAGTGCGGCGATCTGCGTCCTTTTCCGGCGAGGCGCTTACATTTTCATGTCACTTTCTATGACGCTTGTGACAGCGGGGCTGTCTGTCTCCCGATATTTTTCCGGAAGAAGGGAATGCCGGGAAAAGAATGAGAAGAGCCGGGAGCTCTATGAGAGATATCTTCTCGACTGCAGAAAGAGAATTTACCTTGCGTATCAAAAGAATCTTGAGGTACTTCGCTGGAATAACCCTTCTCTCAAAGCGATAGAGCGGATGGTGAGGGAATATAACAGCAGGATTTATGAGAGAAGCATAACGGAGGAGGATTTCCTCTCTGTGTGTATCGGCTGCTGTGAGGCGCCGACGGATTTTCCCATCCGACTGAAGCTCGATCCGCTCCGGGGGGATCCGGAGGCTCTTGAAAGAAAGGCGGAGGAGATCCAAAGAGAATTTTCCATGATCCTACATAAGCCGCTGGTTCTGAATCTGGGAAAGCTTCGACTTGGTATGATCGGGGAGAGAAAATATATCTGCGAGCAGCTGAAGATCCTGGCCACGAAGCTTTGCTTTTTTCACAGCTATCATGAGCTTCGGCTTGTCCCGGTCTTTTCCGAGGAGGAGGATGCGGACTTTTCGTGGATGCGCTGGTTTCCTCATTGTCGGATCCCGGAGATGAATATACTGAGTTTTGTGGAGAGTGGGAGGGGGAAGGAGCAGGTTCTCGGCGGGCTGACGGAGATCCTCAGGGAGCGCGCCGGGAAACGGAAGGAGAAGCGCCAGGGTTTTCGCTTTCTCCCGCATTATCTCTTTCTTCTCGCTGAGCCGAAGCTGATTCTGGATCATCCGATCATGGAATATCTCTCTCGGCCCGGGGAGGAGCTCGGCTTTTCTTTAATCTATACGGCGCGGTCCGGGGGGAGACTCCCCGAGTATATCGACACGGTCTATGAGATCGAGGACTCCGGACATGCAAAGCTGATTCTGAAGGAGGGGAGAGAGCAGAAACTTCCGTTCAAGCTGGAGCGGGTCGGAGAGACAGAGCTTCCCTGGATCGCGCGGAATCTCAGTGTGCTCTCCCATGAGCAGAGGATGGTCTCTCATATCCCGGAGAGCATCCGCTTCTTTGAGCTTTTCCATGTGAGGGAAGCGTCGGAGCTTCCGATCGAGGAGAACTGGAGGAAAAATCTTGCGAGGAAGACGCTGGCGGTTCCCATTGGCGCGCAGACAAAACAGGATATCGAGTATCTGAACCTCCATGAGAAGGCGGACGGGCCGCACGGGCTGATCGCCGGGACGACTGGTTCCGGGAAGTCAGAGCTTCTTCAAACATATATTCTCTCTTTGGCGGTTCACTTCCATCCTTATGAGATTTCTTTTCTTTTAATCGACTATAAGGGAGGCGGAATGGCGGGGGTATTCCGGGATCTTCCGCATCTTCTCGGCGTGATCACAAACCTGGACGGCAGCGAGAGCATGCGAGCGCTCGCGTCGATTCGGAGTGAGCTCTCGAGGAGACAGCGCCTTTTTCAAGACTGCCATGTGAATCATATTCACGATTACCACAGGCTCTTTCAGCTCGGGGAGGCGGCAGAGCCTGTCCCGGAGCTTTTCCTCATCAGCGATGAGTTTGCGGAGCTCAAAAAGGAGCAGCCGGAATTTATGAAGGAGCTCGTCTCCGCCGCCAGAATTGGCCGAAGCCTCGGTGTGCATCTGATCCTTGCGACACAGCAGCCCGCGGGAGTTGTGGATGAGCAGATCTGGACGAATTCAAATTTCAAGATCGCCCTGAAGCTTCAAAATGAGAGCGATAGCCGGGAGATCCTGAAAACCGCGGATGCGGCCGGCATTACCCGGGCGGGAAGGGCATATCTGAAGGTCGGAAATAATGAGCGCTATGAGCTTTTTCAGTCCGCGTGGAGTGGAGCCCCCGTTCGGAGTTTTTTGGGGGAGAAGGACGGAGACGAGAGGGTCTATCGGGTGAATGCGTTGGGACAGGGGGAGCTTTTGAATCAGGACTTAAGCGACCTTTCTTCTTCGCAGGGACAGGCGGTATCGGATAGGACGGAGCTGGAGCTGACAGTGGAGTGTCTGAAGGAGCTTTCCTCTACGCTTTCGATTCGTCCTGTGAGGCGTCCATGGCTTCCTCCTCTTCCGCCGATGCTCGTCTCTCCGCTCATGGAGGAGCTTTGCGAAGGGGAAAGCGGGAGCAGATCAGGGAGTCGGGAGAACAGGAAGATAAGCGATCTTTGCTTTCCGCTCGGCCTTTTGGATATCCCGGAGGAGCAGCTTCAAAAGGTCTATCGGCCGGATCTTCAGAAGGATGGGGGAATCTTGTATTTTGCATCGGCGGGATTTGGAAAGACGAGCCTTCTGATGACGGCGGCGCTGTCTCTTGCGTGGAAAAATCCAGTGGAGCTTTTGCATCTCTATGTCCTGGATTTTGGAAACAGCGGTCTTGTGATGTTGGATGCTTTGCCTCATACAGCGGATTATATCCGCTATGACGATGGAGAAAAGCTTTTGAAATTCCAAAAGCGGCTTATGGAGGAGCTTCGGCGGAGGAAGAGACTCTTTGCGGAGAGCGCCGCGCAGAATTTCAGAGTTTATCAGGAGCTCTCCTCGGAGAGACTCCCCGCTGTGGTGATTTTAGTGGATCCCTTTGACGCTGTCCGGGAGCTCGGGCCGGAGCTGGAGGATTTCTTTGTGAGAATCACAAGGGATGGGCCGGGGCTTGGAATCTTCCCTATCTTCAGCGCGACCCGGAGTGCGGCAGTGAAGTATGCGATCCTGAATAATTTCAAGCTGAAGATCGCAGGCTTTCTCCACGATGAGCATGAGGCGGCGGGGATCGTCGGAAGATGCGGATATCCTCTGACAGAGACGAGAGGGAGAGCGTATGTAAAGCTTACGGATGTCCATCTCATGCAGCTTTATCTCATCTGTCCTTTCTCTGATGAGATCGGATACAATGCGGGAGTCCGGGAGCGGATCCGAGAAATCGAGAGGAAGAATCCGGGGAAAAGAGCACCCCGCCTCGTCGTCCTTCCGGAAGAGCTTTCGCTGGAGCAGTTCCGAAATTACAGAAGGGAGGAGGATTCCTGCGAGATCCCGATCGGGCTCGATGTTGAGTCGGTGAGGGCGGAGGGGATGGGAAGGATGGATTCCCCCTTCCTTGTGCTTGGAGAAGCCGGGAGGGGAAAGACGACGGTGCTCTTCTCTATGATCGATCAGCTCCTTTTATCTCAAAGGGAGAGCGATATCGCTCTCTTCGATTCGAAGAGCCTTCTCCTCCTTCCCTATCGCGGACGGGTCCGATATATCGAGAGTGAGGAGGAGGCGCTGGATCTCGTGGATGATGTCACAGAGCTTTGCACGAGGCGGAAGAGCGCGCTGGAGGCGGCACTTTCAGCAGGAGAGGTGAAGACGCCGCGGGAATTTTATGAGAATCAAAGAGGCTGCTGGCTTTTTATCGATGATGCCGATGATTTCATGGAGAAGTGGAAGATGCAGCTGCTGGAGCTCTTCCAGATGCTTGTGCTTGCCTCCGAGAGCGGGGTTGGCGTGGTGATCAGCATCCATGCAGGAAAATTTCGAGTGAGGAATGAATTTACCGCTTGGCTCAGGAGCTCATCCAACGGACTTTTGCTGGGAAATCCCGGCGCGGTGGGGATCTTCCAGCCTGCATCGTCCCGGGAATATACCGCGAAGGGATATGGCCTTCTGTTTCGGCAGGGGAGCTACCGAAAGCTTCTCCTTCCCGGGGCGAAGCTCCTCTGAGTAAAAAGGGGAGAGCTTTCACTTTCAGAATGATCGTCCGTGCAGTCCTTTTTTCGGGGGGGAAGCGGAGCTCCGGCTGAGAGAAGCCTTGATGAAGAGCAGAAGCTGTGCGGAATCAGCGGAGCTTCGATGGGAATGGGATCACAGCTCGCCTAATCGGGAGGAAATGGGCTGAATACCGGGACAGGAGCCTCTGATAGGCGTGCAGACCTTCGGAATATTGACGGAGAAGGCGGAGTTTTGTATCATGAAGAAAACGTTTGTGAGCGTTTCTGTGAATTCGTGAAGGGAGAGGGCTATGATTACAGAAGAGTATCGGCGATGGCTGGAGGCGGATCTTGTCGATTTCGATCTGAAGAGGGAGCTTCGGGAGATTTCGGGGGATGAGGAGGCGATCCGGGAGAGATTTGCGAAGTCTCTGGAATTCGGGACGGCCGGTCTTCGCGGGACGCTCGGCGCTGGCACAAACCGGATGAACATCTGGGTGGTCCGGCAGGCGACGCAGGGGGTCGCGGACTGGGTGAAGACGCAGGGCGGGAGTCAGACCGTTGCGATCAGCTATGACAGCCGCTTGAAGGGCTGGAGCTTTGCGAGGGATGCGGCCTCTGTTCTCGCCGCGAACGGCATCAAGGTCTGGATCTATGAGGAGCTCATGCCGGTCCCGGCGCTGTCCTTTGCGACCCGCTATTATCATTGCAACGCGGGCATCATGCTGACAGCTTCTCACAATCCCGCGCAGTATAACGGCTATAAGGCCTACGGACCGGACGGCTGCCAGATGACGGACGATGCCGCGGCAGTGGTGTATGCCTCGATTCAGAAGACGGATGTCTTAAACGGGGCGAAGTATATGAGCTTCTCCGAGGGAGTGGAGAAGGGGCTGATCCGCTTCGTCTCGGAGGACTGCAAGTCGGCCTTCTATGAGGCGGTCGAGAGCCGTCAGGTGAGGCCGGGGCTTTGCCGGACGGCGGGGCTTAAGCTGGTCTACTCCCCGCTGAACGGGACGGGCCTTGTGCCGGTCACGAGGGTGCTCCAGGATATCGGGATTTCGGATATCACGATCGTCCCGGAGCAGGAGTATCCAAACGGCTATTTTACGAGCTGCCCCTATCCGAATCCGGAGATCTATGCGGCGCTGGAAAAGGGCCTTATGCTCGCCCGGGAGACCGGCGCGGATCTCATGCTTGCGACGGATCCGGACGCGGATCGGGTAGGGGTCGCAGTGAGCTGTCCGGACGGGGAATATGAGCTTGTGACGGGAAATGAGATGGGCGTCCTGCTCCTCGATTACATCGCTTCCGGGAGGATCGAGAAGGGGAGCATGCCGAAGCGGCCGGTCGCTGTGAAGTCCATCGTATCCACGCCGCTTGCGGACAAGGTGGCGGAGCACTACGGCGTAGAGCTTCGGCATACCTTGACGGGCTTTAAATGGATCGGGGATCAGATTCTCCAGCTTGAGAAGGCGGGAGAGGCGGAGCGCTTTATCTTTGGCTTTGAAGAGAGCTATGGTTATCTCGCGGGAGACTATGTGCGGGATAAGGATGCCGTCGTCGCCTCCATGCTGATCTGCGAGATGGCGGCCTATTACCGCTCTGTCGGCTCTTCTCTGAAGGAGAGACTGGAGGAGCTCTACCGCGATTACGGAAGGTATCTGAACGCGGTGGACAGCTTTGAGTTCCCGGGGCTTTCCGGGATGGATAAGATGGCATCGATCATGGAGAAGCTTCGGACCGAGCCTCCGAAGGAGTTTGCGGGGAAGGCCGTCGTCAAGGTGAAGGATTACGAGAAGACGGAGGAGACCGGACTTCCGAGAGCGAATGTTTTGATCTATGAGCTTTCGGACGGCGCGACCGTCATCGTCCGCCCGTCCGGCACAGAGCCGAAGATCAAGGCCTATTATACGACGCTCGGGAAGAATCTCGAGGAGGCGAAGAAGGAGAAGGAGGCGCTGGCCGCTGCCGTAAAGCCGTACTTCGCGTAAGGCCCTGTCGGCACTGCGGGAGCAGCGGAGATGCGCTTACTCCGGCAGTCGGAAAGGCTCCGGGAGAGGCGCCGTCGGTACTGCGGGAGCAGCGGAGAAGGAAAGCGGCCCGAGACCTGAGCGGGGGAAGAGACTGCCTCACTCTGTCTGCGGCCGGGGATTTCAGGAGGGGGGATGGAAGGCAGAAAAAGAGAGGAGCGGCTTGATGTCATGAAGGGGCTCCTCATCGTGCTCGTCGTGGCGGGACATTTCCTGCTTCCGCTAAAGGACCTGGGAGGGGGATTTGTCAACGGCATCTTTTATTGGATCTACAGCTTTCATATGCCGGCCTTTGTCTTCCTCTCCGGGCTTTTTTCTTCCTCCGTCATAAAGGACGGGCATTATCGCTTCGGGCGTCCGCTCTCCCTCCTCTGGCTCTATCTTTGCTATAAGCTTATCGTCTTTTTTCCGGAGCGGCTCGCCTATGGTCCGAGCGGGAGCCTTCCGGACCTTCTGCACGAGTCCGGTGCGCCCTGGTATCTGCTCGCCCTTTTCTTTTGGTACCTGCTCATCCTCCCTCTGTCTCTCTATCGGACGAGGGGGGAGAAATGCTTTATCATGGTTTTCCTGCTGCTTTTTTCGCTGCTTTTCGGATACATGGATGACGCGGAGGGGATAAAGGACCTGCTGAGCCTGGACCGGGTGACGGCCTTTCTGCCCTTCTTTTTCCTGGCTTATTTTCTCGGCGTGCAGGGCCTTAAGGAGCTCTGCCCGGAGAGGGGGAGTCTGAAGGAGGGGCTTTGCATCCTCACCGGGCTTTCCCTCTCCCTCTTTTCGGCTCTTCAGGCCCGCTCTCTCCTCTCCCCCTATCTTCAGCTTTTTTACGGGGGCTGGTACCGGAAACTCGGCTTCTCCGGCATGCCGGAGCCTCTCAGGGCCTTTCCCTGGCTCCTCCGGCTTCTCTGGTATCCTTTTTCCCTTTCGATTGCCTTCAGTATCTTCCTGCTGATCCCGATCCTTCAGAGGCGGGAGCTTCTTTGGGGAGCTCTCAGGAAGATCGGAGAGAGGACGCTTCAGATTTATATCCTTCACCGCCCGATCCGGGATCTGCTCCTTGCGGCGGGCTATCCGAAGCTTATGTCCGTCTGCCCGAAGCTTTTGACCGTCTTCATGCTCTTTTTCTCCCTGCTTCTCTCCGTCCTCCTCTCTCACTCTTCGCTCACCGGCTTTTTTTCCAAGCTGCAGGGCTTTCCGGAGCTGCTGCTCGGCCTTCTTCCCCCGAGGCGGGCGGCTGAAGCGCGAAAACACAGAACGAAAGTTTGAGAAAAAGGGCTTCGGCTCCCGAAAAGACTGGACAAGCACCGATATCCGTTCTATCATAAGTCCTAAGGCCCTTCTGGAGAGGGATGCGGCGCTATGTCCGGTGCAGGAGGTTTGGATGGAGACGATAGAAGGCTACAGCATTTTGCAGTGGAGCATCTTCTTTATGAGCTACTGCATTCTGGGCTGGGTTTTCGAGTCATTCTACTGTTCTCTGAAGTCCGGGCGTCTCAGAAACCGCGGCTTTTGTCACGGCCCATGGCTGCCGCTCTACGGGAGCGGCGCGACGCTCTTGATTCTTCTGGTCTGGCCCTATCGGGACCGGCACATTTTGGTCTTTTTGACCGGTTTTTTCGGCGGCACGGCGCTGGAGCTTTTCACGGGGCTTCTCATGGAGCACCTGTTTAACATGAGGTGGTGGGATTATTCCCATAATCCCTTTAATTTTCACGGCTATATCTGTCTCTACGCGGCCATCAGCTGGGGAGTCCTTGCGCTTTTCATCACGGAATTCATTCATCCCCATATGGAGAGGATTTCCAGAAACTGGTCCTACTCTACCTTTCTCGTGGTGAATACGATGCTTTATACGCTCTTTATCGAGGACGCCGTGGCATCGGTCTTCGGGGCATTGGACCTTCGGGACCGGCTCAGCAGGCTGGCGGAAAGCTCGGAGGAGATCCAGAGCCTGAAGCTTTCCATTCAGGAGGTCTACAGCCGTCTTGAGACGGCAAAGGCGGGGCTTAACGCCAATGCGGAGTATTTCCGGGAGATTCAGAAAAGCGAGGGGAAGATGGCGGCGGCGAAGGCCGTGGCGGGAAATACCATGGGCGCGGCGGTCTCCACGGTGCGCGCCGGACTCTCCGCGATCGGTGCGAAGACCGGGCGCGGGACTTCTCCGGAGGAGTCGCAGCATTCCTTAAAGCTGCAGCTGGAACAGATGAAGGCCAGGCTTTCTTTGCTCCAGGATGGGGGGAGCGATAAGAGCGGCAGGATGAGCTGGTGGTCGAAGACCATGCTTCGGAACAATCCGGAAGCGGTGTCCGGCAAGTCCTCTTTTGCCGATCTGAAGGAGGTCGCGATGAGAGGAAAGCGTAGGAAGGGAAAGGAGGCGGGAGGAGAGAATCTTTCCGGACAGGAATATGCTGATATCAGATTGTATGGAAAGACGGATGGAGGGAAACTCGGCGATTCGGAAGATGTTTGAGCGCGGGCAGGAGCTGGCCGCCTCCTTCGGGAGGGAGAACGTCTATGATTTCAGCCTGGGAAATCCCATGGCTCCGGTTCCCTATGAGGTGAAAAATGCCGTCATCAGCATCCTGGAGAACCAGGAGCCTCAGGATGTGCACGGCTATATGAAAAATGCGGGCTACGATGAGGTGAGGGAGAAGGTGGCGGAGAACCTGAACCGGCGCTTTCTGATGTCCTATGACAAGGAGGACATCATTATGACAAACGGCGCGGCGGGAGGCCTCAACGTCGTTCTCCGGACTCTTTTAAATCCCGGAGATGAGGTCATCGCCTTTGCCCCGTTTTTCACGGAGTACCGCGCCTATGCGGAGAACTACGGGGGGAAGCTCTCCGTCGTGCCGCCGGACACGGAGAGCTTCCAGCTGAATCTTTCCGCTCTTCCGAAGCTTCTTGGCCGGAGGACGAGGGCCGTCATCATCAATAATCCGAATAATCCCTCCGGAGCGCTCTATCCCAGGGAGCAGCTGGAGAGGCTCGGCGCGCTTTTGCAGGAGGCGGAGGAGCGCTATGAGCGCCCGATCTATCTGATCTGCGATGAGCCGTACCGGGAGCTCGTCTATGACGGCGGAGTGGTTCCCTATGTCCCGGGTTTTCTGCGAAACAGCATCTACCTCTATTCCTTTTCGAAGACCCTGTCGATCCCCGGGGAGAGGATCGGCTACCTCGCTCTCCGAAAGGAGGTAGACGGCTATGAGGAGCTCATGCCGGCCCTTGTGATTGCAAACCGCTGTCTCGGCTTCGTGAATGCCCCCTCCCTCTTTCAGAGGGCGATCGCGGAGTGCCTCGATGTCCGGACCACGCTCGATTTCTATGACAAAAACCGCCGTCTTCTCTACGCGGAGCTTTTGTCCCTGGGATTTGACTGCGCAAAGCCCGAAGGGGCCTTCTATCTCCTGGTGAGGGCTCCGGGCGGGGATGCCCAGGCCTTTGCGAGGGCGGCGGAGGAGCAGCGCATCATCGTGGTGCCGACCGACGGCTTCGGGCTCCCCGGCTATGTCAGGATTGCCTACTGCGTTCCCGGAAAGGTGATCGAGAGATCTTTGCCGGCATTTTCCGCGCTCGCAGCGGCACTCGGGCTCTCCGGGGCGAGATAAACGGCGAAGCGGGAAGAGAGACCGAGGCCTCCTCGGCGGAGAGAGTCCGCCGGGGAAACTGAACGGCGGAGTCAATCAAAGAGCCCCGATGGAGTGGTTTTCTCCGCCGGGGCTCGATTTATCGAATATAGGAAGGGCCTCGCTGGAAGGGGGGAAAAAAGCAAGACCCGTTATGCCGTTTTGAAGGGGGCTCTGGAGCCCGGTTTCAGGAGAGGGCTCCAGAGTATGAGTATGAAAAGCTTTTTCAGTTACATCTCTGTAACTGTCTTATACTATAAAGTTTCTTTGTGTCTAAAGTATGTCTATGCTCTAAAAGGATTCTAAAAATTATAAAGAAAACTTGACGGAAATACGAACGAGAATTCCGCCTTCTTCCGGGATAAGGGGGCTTTCAAAAATCAGGGCTTTCCGTTATACTTATAGGAAAAATCAGGATTTTGGAACTGAGCGGAGGAAGCCATGTTTTCACTTATTTCAAATGATATAGGGATAGATCTGGGGACATCCAGCATTCTCGTTTATATAAAGGGACGCGGTGTGGTTCTGAAGGAGCCGTCTGTTGTGGCAGTAAACAGGGACAATGATAAGATTCTGGCCTATGGGGAGGATGCGAGGCTGATGCTCGGCAGAACGCCGGAGAATATCGTGGCGGTGCGGCCCCTCCGAAAGGGTGTGATCTCCGACTATACGAGGACGGAGCAGATGCTGAAGCATTTCATCAATAAAGCGGTGGGGAAGCGGACGCTCCGAAAGCCCCGTCTCTCCGTCTGCATCCCGAGCGGCGCGACGGAGGTGGAGAAGAAGGCAGTGGAAGACGCGGCCTATCATGCCGGGGCGAGAGATGTGACGATCATCGAGGAGCCGGTGGCGGCGGCGATCGGGGCCGGCATAGACATCTCAAAGCCCCAGGGGAATATGATTATCGATATCGGAGGGGGGACCTCGGACATCGCGGTGATCGCTCTGGACGGGCCTGTGGTATCGGAGTCCATCAAGATCGCGGGGGATGACTTCGACGAATCCGTCCTCCGCTATATGCGAAAGAAGCACAACCTCCTGATCGGGGAGCGGACCGCGGAGGATATCAAGATCAATATCGGCTGCGCGAGCAAGAGGCCGGAGAATGTGACGATGGAGGTCCGCGGAAGAAATCTGGTGACAGCGCTTCCAAAGACGGTCGTGGTGAGCTCGGATGAGATCATGGAGGCGCTGGCCGATCCGATCGCGATGATCATCAATGCCGTCCACAATGTCCTGGAGAGGACTCCGCCGGAGCTTGCGGCGGATATCTACGAGCGGGGGATTGTCATGACGGGAGGCGGTTCTCTCCTCTACGGCCTGGATAAGCTCATGCAGGAGAAGACCGGCATCAATACCATGCTCGCGGAGGATCCGCTGACGGCCGTCGCGATCGGCACAGGCCGCTTCATCGATATCTCCGCGCGGGACGAAGAAGATCTGTAGCCATGGAGGAGTTTCGGGGCTATATCGATCACATCATCTTTCGGAGCGAGGAGAGCGGCTACACCGTGTTTTCTGCGGTGCAGGACGGAAAGGAGCTCACACTCGTCGGAACGGTCTCATCCCTTGCGGCCGGAGAGACGATCCGGGCGAAGGGGCATGAGACGAAGCACCCGATCTACGGCCTTCAGTTTGTCATAGAGAGCTATGAAGCGGAGGCGCCCGGAGATAAGGAAGCGCTGGAGCGGTACCTTGGCTCCGGGGCGGTGAAGGGGATCGGGCCTGCCACGGCATCTCGGATCGTGAAGCAATTCGGCATGGAGACCATGCGGATCATCTCGGAGGAGCCGGAACGGCTTTCGGAGATCCGGGGGATCTCGCGGAAGAAGGCGATGGATATCGCCGCCTCTCTGAATGCCCGGAGGGATATGCAGGATGCGGTGATTTTCCTCCAGGGCTACGGGATCTCCGTGAATCTCGCGGGAAAGATCTATGCGCAGTATAAAAACAAGCTCTATGATCTGATCCGGGAGAATCCCTACCGGCTCTCGGAGGATATCGAGGGGATCGGCTTTCAAAAGTGCGATGAGATCGCGCGCCGTGCGGGGATAGCGGAGGAGTCTGAGTTCCGGCTGGAGTCCGGCATCCTCTATGCGCTCTCGCAGTCGGAGATACAGGGGCATTGCTATCTGCCGCTTAAGCTTCTCCAGACTACGGCGGAGGAGCTTCTGTCCCTCTCGATTCCGGATTTTCCGGCCTGCCTCTCGGATCTTCAGATGCGGGGAAAGATCAAGGTAAAGGGGGAGAGGGTCTACCGATCCTCTCTTTATTATGCGGAGAGAGAGACTGCGGCCCTGCTTCTCTCTCTGAATCGAAATCTCGGCGGGAGCGAAGAGGAGGAGACGGAGAGGAGGATCGCTGAAATCACGGGGGAGGAGGGGATCGAGCTGGACCCTCTGCAGAGGCAGGCGGTCTCCATCGCGGCGGAGTCCGGCCTTTTGGTGATCACCGGGGGTCCCGGCACGGGAAAGACGACGACGATCCGGACGCTCCTCCGTCTTTTTTCAATGGAGAGAAAGACGATCGCCCTCGCGGCGCCGACCGGGAGGGCGGCGAAGCGGATGAGCGAGTCCACGGGCTGGGAGGCGAAGACGATTCACCGCCTGCTCGAGTATCAGGGGAGACCGGAGGACGAGGAGGGCGGAAAGAGAGGAGGGAGAGGGCATTTTGAGAGGGATGAGTCCAATCCCCTCGACTGCGAGCTGCTCATCATCGATGAGATGAGCATGGTGGATCTTCGCCTGATGCATGCACTCCTCCGGGCCGTGCCGCAGGGCTGCCGGCTGATTCTCGTTGGAGATGCGGATCAGCTTCCCTCGGTCGGGGCGGGAAATGTACTCCGGGATATCATCTCCTCCGAGCTCGTCCGGACGATCTCTCTAAAGCATATCTTCCGGCAGGCCATGGAGTCCGACATCGTCGTGAATGCCCACCGGATCAACGAGGGCAGGGAGGTGGATCTCGGGAAACCCTCAAGGGACTTTCTCTTTATTCGGAGCGGGAGTCCGGAGCAGATCACGCAGTCTGTGACGAGGCTCCTTTTGGAGAAGCTTCCCGTCTATCTGAAGACGGACCCGCTCTCCATCCAGGTCATGACGCCCCAGAGGAAGGGGGCGCTCGGCGTAGAGCGTCTGAATCCGCTTCTTCAGGCGGAGCTGAATCCCCCGGGGAGAGAGAAGGCGGAGAAGGAGTTGAACGGCACTCTCTTTCGGCTCGGCGATAAGGTGATGCAGGTCCGGAACAATTATAATCTCGTCTGGGAGCTCCGCGGCCGCTTCGGCATCCCCATTGAGACGGGAGAGGGAGTATTCAACGGAGACATCGGAATCATCCGGGAGATCAATGCTCTCCGCGAGACGATGACGGTGGACTTCGACGGGCGGAGCGTGGAATACCGCTTTAAGGACTGCGAGGACCTGGATCTCGCCTATGCGATCACGATCCATAAGTCCCAGGGATCGGAATATCCGGCGGTCGTCATCCCGATGTATCAGGGGCCGCAGCTTCTCATGAACCGGAACCTTCTCTATACAGCAGTGACCCGGGCAAAGCGCTGCGTCTGCCTCGTGGGGGACCCCGGGGCGTTTCGGGCCATGCTGGAGAACGGGACGGAGGCGAAGCGCTATTCCTCTTTGGCGGAGCAGCTCCGGGAGCTCGCATCCGGCGCGGAGCATCCCTTTTTGGCGGAATCCTCCTCGTAAATTCGTAAATGGAGATCCATCGAGAGAGGCATTTCCATCCGGACCGCGAGATCTATTTTCAGCGGGCTCTCTTTCGTAAATTCACATCAACTTACATCAACTTATATCAGACGCCCGGCAGGGGACACCTTCGCGCTGACCGCTTCCTCCGGCGCGGGAGAGCTTTTTTGCGGCGGTGAATGGATGAATGGCCGAGGAAGGGTAGTTTTACTTAAGGATATTTTTGCTTTTGGGAGGTCGATATGAAATTTCCCGGGGGAGACCCGCCCATCTCTTCTTGGAGCGGAGCGCTTTTGGGGGAGCTTCGAGAGACAGTTCTCTCCTCCCTTTTCCCGCCCCGCTGTCCGATCTGTGACCGGGTTCTCTCCCCCGGGGAGAGGATCTGTCCCTCCTGCGTCCCCTGTATCCGGCCGATGCGAAGGCCCCTATGCCTGAAATGCGGGAGAGGAATCGCCTCGGAGGAGGCGGAGCTTTGTGAGAACTGCAGGAAGAGGCGCTTCAGCTTTGACTTTGGCTTCATCCTGCTCGAATACAGCGATGAGATTTCCGAGTCCATCGCGAGGATCAAATACCATGGAAGGCGGGAGTATCTCTCCTTTTATGGAGAGCTTTCCGCGGGGCTTATCGGAGAGAGGCTTCTCTCGCTCTCATTGGACGCCCTGGTTCCGGTTCCGCTCCACAGGGAAAGACTTCGGAGGAGAGGCTACAATCAGGCGGAGCTTCTCGCGGAACGGATCGGAGAGCTTCTGAAGCTTCCGGTCTATCCCGCTGCCCTTCGCCGGGTGCGGAATACGAAGGCCCTGAAGAATCTGAACCCGGAGGAGAGGGCGAGAGATATGCAAAGAGCGATCCGCCCGGGAAGGATTCCGGAAAGCCTCCGCTCGGTCTGCCTCGTCGATGACATCTTCACCACAGGCGCGACGGTCGAGGCCTGCTCGTCCGCGCTCCGGGAGGCCGGTGTGGCGAAAATCTACAGTCTCTGCCTCGCGGGGAGGGCAGAGCGCTGAGCAGGGCTTTCCGCAGAGAGGAAGGGACTTCTTTCCTTAAGAAAGCATAAAGCTTTGTAATGGAGAGGACAGGAGACTGTAAAAGACAGTCTCCCTTTTATGTGCTATAATCTGGGACATTGGCCGTATGGATGAGTACCGACACATGGCCAGGGGATGGACCGACAGCGGGGAGCAAAGAGGGCGAAGGCCCGAAATGCGGATCGCTTCGGCTCCTGCGGAGGGCATGGCCCGAAGCAGGCGGCTTTTATCCCGGGCGGATTCTCCAAAGTGAGGGACCCGGTCCGTTTCATGGACGGGAGCTCCGGGATGGAAAGGTATGGCATCAAAGGAGGAAAGGAAGAGATGAAAATCAGGAGACTTGCGCTTTCGCTCATGGCGTTTACGCTTATCGGAAGCTTTGCCGCGTTTGCCGGAAGCTGGAAGAAGGGAGTCAGCCGCCCGAATGACTGGTGGTTTGACAATGAGGACGGGACCTATCCGCACGATGGCTGGGCCTGGCTCGACGGAAACAAGGACAATATCGCGGAGTGCTACTATTTCGATAAGGACGGCTGGATGCTCGCGAATACGAAGACGCCGGACGGCTATCTCGTAAATGAGGGCGGCGCCTGGGTCGTGGACGGAAAGGTCCAGACGAAGGAGGTTCCGAAGCAGAAGACCGATGTGAAGGTCGGAGGCTATGATGTGGTGCAGAGAGGAAATTCCAGCGGCTCCAGAGGGGGCGGCGGGGGATCTTCCTCCGGCGGCGGCTCCTCTTCCGGCGGCGGATCGGGATCCGGCAGCGGCTCCAGACAGGCTACACCGTCGAATCTCTCCTGAGGGCAGGGGAACGCTTTGACTTTCACCCCGGCGAAAACAAGACAGGAGCGATAGGATAACGGCTCTTTTATCTGTCGCTCCGGGAATAAAGCTCCCGCGCTGTAAAGAAGGCAGTGCTGCGGCTTTATGCCTTTGGCCTATTAGATGCCGGAATGTCCTGTAGCGTACATTCCGGCGTCCGGCGGGGATGGATACAGCAAGAAATACTTGACCTGTGGGGTCGGCCATGGTACACTTCTCTCAGTTCCAGGGGCAGGGCCCCATTTTTTATGCACTAATTTCGTAGTCATGCGGAGTTAAAAATCATTGGAGGTGAACAGCCGTGCGCACAAAGATTATTTTAGCATGCACAGAGTGTAAGCAGAGGAATTACTTCCTCACGAAGGAGAAGAAGCTCCACCCGGATCGCATGGAAGTGAACAAGTACTGCCGCTTTTGCAAGAAGCATACGCTTCATAAGGAGACAAAGTAATGCAGGAAGAGAAGACATCCTTTCTTAAGTCGTTTACGAATGGCCTGAAGACGGAGTACCAGAAGATCGTATTCCCCGACAGACAGGATGTTGCAAAGCAGTCGGCGGCGACGATCGCGGTCAGCATCGTAATCGGTGCCATCATCGCGGGGCTGGACATCATCATGAAGTGGGGGCTCGGACATATTCTTAAGTAAAGGTGGGGGACAATGTCAGAAACGAATTCCGAAGCGCGCTGGTATGTGGCCCATACCTATTCCGGGTATGAGAACAAAGTCAAGATGGATCTGGAAAAGACCATCGAGAACCGCGGACTTCAGGATCTGATCCTGGAGGTCAGCGTACCGATGCAGCCCGTCATCGAGATGAAGAACGGCGTCGAGAAGAAGACCGACAAGAAGATGTTTCCGGGCTATGTCCTCGTCAACATGGTTATGAACGATGAGACCTGGTATGTCGTCCGAAATACCCGGGGCGTCACAGGCTTTGTCGGGCCCGGGTCCAAGCCGGTGCCCCTGTCAGAGGAGGAGATCCGGATACTGGGCTACCGGGAATCGGAGATCCTCGTGGATTTCGCGCTGGGAGATACCGTCAATGTGACCTCCGGCGCCTGGAAGGACACCATCGGCGTCATCACGGAGATCAACGAGCAGAAGAGAACCGTCACGATCAATGTCGAGATGTTCGGCCGGGACACTCCGGTGGAGCTGTCCTATGGAGAGATCCAAAAACTGAGATAAATATAAATGGGAATCCCCGGGACAGCGCTCCCGGATCACAAGATAGCCACCGCCCGGAGAAGTCCGACCAAAGCCGACGGCTTCTGGGATGGAGATCCCGGGCTCGTGGGAGGGTTTACCCGCAATCACCACAAGGAGGTGCCTGAAATGGCAAAGAAAGTAGAAGGTTATATCAAGCTTCAGATTCCGGCTGGAAAAGCGACCCCGGCTCCCCCCGTAGGACCGGCACTTGGACAGCACGGCGTAAATATCGTTGCATTCACAAAGGAGTTCAATGCGAGAACCGCCAATGAAGGCGATGTCATCATCCCTGTCATTATCACGGTCTACGCGGATCGCAGCTTCAGCTTCATCACGAAGACTCCTCCCGCGGCGGTCCTGATCAAAAAGGCCTGCAAGCTGCAGAAGGCCTCCGGCGAGCCCAATAAGAACAAGGTGGCGACGATCTCCAGGGAGGATCTCCAGAAGATCGCCGAGACCAAGATGAAGGATTTGAATGCCGCATCTTTGGAAGCTGCCATGTCTATGATCGCGGGAACCTGCCGGTCCATGGGCGTCGAAGTAGAGAAGTAAGGAGAGGGAGGAGAAAGCGAATGAAAACCGGAAAGAGATATGCTGAGCTTTTGAAGGCTGTCGACAGACAGACAAAATATGCGGAGCTCGACGCGATCCAGCTTGTAAAGAAGAATGCCACCGCGAAGTTCGATGAGACCATCGAGCTGCACATCAGGACCGGCTGTGACAGCCGTCACGCTGACCAGCAGGTCCGCGGCTCCGTCGTGCTTCCCGCCGGGACCGGAAAAAAGGTCCGGATCCTTGTATTCGCAAAGGGCGCCAAGGCCGATGAGGCTCAGGCAGCCGGTGCGGATTTCGTGGGAGCGGAGGAGCTTCTCCCGAAGATCCAGGGCGGCTGGTTCGACTATGATGTCGTGATCGCCACTCCGGATATGATGGGCGTCGTCGGACGGATCGGACGTCTCCTCGGACCGAAGGGCCTCATGCCGAACCCGAAGACCGGAACGGTCACGATGGATGTCACGAAGGCGATTGAGGACACGAAGGCCGGTAAGATCGAGTACAGGCTGGACAAGGCGAACATCATCCACGTGCCGGTGGGGAAGGCCTCCTTCACAGAGGAGCAGCTGAAGTCCAATCTGGACACACTGATGAACGCGATCGCAAAGGCGAGACCCGCGACCCTGAAGGGTGTGTACATGAAGTCCGCGACGCTCACCTCCACCATGGGGCCCGGCGTGCGGCTTGACACAGTGCCCTTTGGTGCCTGATCGAGGCGCGGAGGAGGAAGAATTTCAGAGCATTCCGGCGGCGCTTGACATTTTGAGCCCGGGATGCTAGCATAGCGAAGGTATTGAGCCGAAGACAGCAGGTCATGCATGGCATTGAAAGTCGATTCCGCGCCTGCCGAGGAAAGATACAGACAAGCTTTGTTTGTAGACCCCATGTCTTTTGGCATGGGGTTTTTCGTATCATAAGGAGGGAGAAAGCGAAATGGCAAAGGTTGAACTGAAGCAGCCGATCATCGATGAGATCCGGGCGCTTCTGGACGGCGCGGTATCGGCCACAGTGGTTGACTACCGCGGCCTGACCGTCTCCGAGGATACTCAGCTTCGTAAAACGCTGAGAGAGGCCGGAGTGCAGTACAAGGTCTTTAAGAACACTCTCATCAAGAGAGCCGCGGAGGGCACGGATTTTTCGCAGCTGGACGGATTCCTGGAGGGACCGACGGCGATCGCGGTCTCGAGGGATGACGCGACCGCTGCGGCCCGCATCCTCGCGAAGTTCGCAAAGACGGCTCCGAAGCTGGAGCTGAAGGGAGCTGTCGTGGAGGGGAAGCTCTACGACGAGAAGGAAGTCCAGGCTCTGGCGGAGATCCCGTCCAGGGAGGAGCTGCTCGGGAGACTTCTGGGCTCGATCCAGTCTCCGGTCACAAACTTCGCCCGCGTTCTGAAGCAGATCGCGGAGAAGGGCGAGGGAGAGGCCGCATAGGTATTTTGACGGGGCGTCATGACAAAGGGCTGAAGTACAGGATTCGCCATATGGCGGAGCATCACAGATTGTAAAAATTGTAAAAATGGAGGAAAACAAAAATGGCAAAGATGAGCACTGAGGAGTTTATTGCGGCGATCAAGGAGCTTTCCGTAATGGAGCTCAACGATCTGGTCAAGGCCTGTGAGGAGGAGTTCGGAGTCTCCGCCGCGGCCGGTGTCGTGGTGGCTGCGGCCGGTGCCGCCGGCGCTGCTCCCGAGGAGGAGAAGACGGAGTTCGATGTCGAGCTCACCGAGATCGGCCCGAACAAGATCAAGGTCATCAAGGTCGTCCGTGAAGCGACCGGCCTTGGCCTGAAGGAGGCGAAGGACCTCGTCGAGGCTGCTCCGAAGGTCATGAAGGAGGGTGTCTCCAAGGCAGAGGCCGAGGAGCTCAAGGCAAAGATCGAGGCAGAGGGAGCAAAGGTCACTCTGAAATAAGCCTCCATGCGCTGTATCGGCGCAGATTTTGTCCGCGTCATAATCGCGTCATAATAATGCTCCGTCCATCCTTTTGAGAGATGGGCGGAGCATTTATTTTCTCGAGACCTTTCCGATGTTCTTTTCTGTCTTCCCTTCCGGGCTAAAAGCCCTCTTCCCCGTCTTCCTCTCTCCGCCTTTCTTCGGCTTCCCGCTCTCTTTCCTCAGAGGCGGATTCCGTGGAGCGGTAGGTCTCCGAGGTCCCGATGCTCTCCACGGCCTCTCCGGTGCTTATGCTGTCCAGGATGGAGTTCAGCTCCTCATCCTCATGCTGCTGCAGATACTCCCGCTGCTCCTCCTTCTTGAGCTCGGAGAGATAGCGGTAGACGCTCGCGGAGGAGCAGGAGAGCTTGGCCGCGACCAGAGGGATGGCGCCCTTTAGGATGAAGATCCCCTTTTTGTTCAGGATCCGGATGATCTCCGCCCGCTCTGCCTTCTTCAGACGGCTCGCCGGGAGCTCAGAGCTCCGGATCACGGCATAGAGCGCCGAGCGGATCTCCGAATTGACATTCTCGTAGAGAGAGCCCTCCTCCGAGGAGAGGAAGGGGACATCGGTCTTCCGGAGCGCATGCACGGAGATATTGTCATTCACATAATTGTCCGGGTGGCAAAGCGCGAAAAGCTTCCCCGAGAGCTCCATATAGCGGTGGTCGTCGAAATTGATGCCCAGAAGTCCCTGCAGCGCTCCTCTCTCATTTTTTAAAAAGAAGGTGGAGCAGCGCAGAACCCGTCCGCTGGAAGAGATGCTCCGGTAGTTCAGGCGATAGGACTCGTCCTCATAGCTTCGCTCCTTGATCAGCTTCATGGCAAGCTTTGTGAGAGGAGCGCCGACGGATCGGCCGCTGATGTAGCCATTGGCGATCGCGACAGTACAGGGGTTCTTGCGCGAGAGGTCATCCAGTGTGACCTCATAGTCTGTTCCCAGGGTTCCGGCAAGAAAATCCACCAGTACAGAATATTGATGCAGTAAAACAGAATTCATGCTTACTCTCCTCCCATAATAATACAGACATTTAAATTGTATTACTAATCGACGGTAAAATAAAGAGCATATCGAGATAAATTATAGAATATTTAGATAAATATAGCCTTCCGCAAGGGAAAGATGGCAAATTTTTTAGATTTTCCCGGAATGACTTGACATTTTGCCCATAAAGTATTAGTATCGAAGCATGCCGATGAGGCAAATGAATATGTCGAACAGGTTTAATCGACCCTTACTACTCTATACAGCGGGGAGCCCGACGAGAAATCGCCGGGCTTTCTGCTGTCTTTGGCTCATCCCTTGCAATGCGGGGAAAAGTACATTACTATTAAAACAAAAAGAGGAGTGGGAGGAAAGGCCCGCTCTGTCGGAGTCGGCGCTTATGATGACAGGAGGAGAGCATGGAGTTCAGTTTCAACCATTTTAATTTCAATGTCTTTGATCTGGAGAGAAGCATCGCGTTCTACAAGGAGGCCCTGGATCTGGATGTCCTGACGACGAATGATCAGTCGGACTTTACGATCGTCTACCTCGGGGATAAAAGGACCGAATTTCGGCTGGAGCTCACCTACTTAAAGGACAGGAAGGAGCATTATGATCTGGGGGAGCAGGAGTTCCATCTCGCGCTCCGGACGGATGATATCGGTATGGCGCATGCGCGCCACGAGAAGATGGGCTGCATCTGCTTCGAAAATCACGGCATGGGGATCTACTTCATCGAGGACCCGGACGGCTACTGGATCGAGATCATACCGGACCGCACAAAGCCCATCACCTGGCAGTGATTCCGGAGAGCAGGGGAATGATCCTGTGCTGATTCCGGTGTACAGGGAATATCATCCGGCGCTTCGTTCGGGAAGGGAAAGCCCGCCGTCCGGCGCTGATCCCGGGGCGAAAAAGCGCAACGGGGCGGCGGGGCGTGACAGGGGAGGAGCATGGATCTTTTTGAATATATGGCGGAGAAGCAGAAGGGAGCGGAGGCCCCTCTTGCCGCGAGGATGCGCCCGGAAAATCTGGATGAGCTGGTGGGGCAGCAGGAGATCGCCGGAAAGGGGCATCTCCTCTACCGCGCGATCGCGGCGGATAAGCTCAGCTCGCTGATTTTCTACGGTCCGCCCGGCACCGGGAAGACTACGCTTGCGAGACTGATCGCGAGGACGACGAAGGCGGAATTCTGCCAGCTGAACGCGACCTCCGCGGGGAAGAAGGAGATGGAGGAGATCGTAGAGAGGGCGAAGAAGAATCTCGGCGGGTACGGGAAGCGGACGATCCTCTTCGTCGATGAAATCCATCGCTTTAACAAGGCGCAGCAGGATTATCTCCTCCCCTATGTCGAGGACGGAAGCCTCATCCTGATCGGGGCAACTACGGAGAATCCTTATTTCGAGGTGAATTCCGCGCTCCTCTCCCGCTCAAGGATCTTTGAACTGAAGCCGCTCACCGGAGAGGAGATCCGGGTTCTCTTAAAGAGGGCGGTCTCGGATCAAAGGAGGGGTCTTGGGACTTTCCGGCTCAGGATAGAGGAGGAGGCCCTTGACTTTCTCTCCGAGGCCGCGGGGGGAGACGCGCGCGCGGCACTGAATGCGCTGGAGCTTGCGGCTCTTACGACGGAGCGCGGAGAGGATGGATGGATCGACATCACTCTCTCCGTGGCCTCGGAGTGCATCCAGAAGCGGGTTTTACGCTATGACAGGGACGGGGATGAGCACTATGACACGATCTCCGCCTTTATTAAGTCGATGCGGGGCTCCGATCCGGATGCCGCCGTCTATTATCTGGCCCGTATGCTCTATGCCGGGGAGGATATCAAGTTCATCGCAAGGCGCATCGTGATCTGCGCTTCGGAGGATGTGGGGAATGCGGATCCGCAGGCCCTGAATGTCGCGACGAGCGCTTTTCTCGCGGTCGAGAGGGTGGGCCTTCCGGAGGCGAAGATCATTCTCTCCCAGGCGGCAAGCTATGTGGCCTCCGCCCCGAAGAGCAATGCCTGCGTCAAGGCGATCGTGGAGGCGGAGGCGGAGGTGAAGAGAAGCGGGAATCTCCCGATCCCCGGATATCTGCGGGACGCCCACTACCGGGGCCACGAGAAGCTCTCCCGCGGCGTCGGCTATCTTTATCCCCACGACTTTCCCGGGCATTATGTGAAGCAGCAGTATCTCCCGGATGCGCTCCGGGAGCGGAAATTCTATCATTTCCCGGAGGAGGGGGACGGAAAAGCCCCGGTTTAAGATAATGTTCATAAAATCAGAAAGACATTTTCCGCTCCTTCATGCTAGGATTTTGAGAACGCGGTCGGGACGGGCGAAGCGGGCCTATGCGAAACCGCTCCGGACAACGGGATGATAGATCATTAAGAATATAACTGGAGGGATATCAGATGAAAAAAATCGTATTTTTGGCGGCGCTGGGACTCCTCGCTCTTTCTATGGCGTCCTGCGGAAAGAAGTCGGACAAGGGCGCGGCGTCGGCTGCCGAGTCGGCCTCTGAGGATCCGTCGGAGAACAGCCTGGGCGCGACGATCCAGAAGATCGGGGACGGGAGCATGATGGTGCAGACCGACGACGGAAAATCCTATACCTTCGATATTTCAAAGGTGAAGATGGATCCGGTCTGGACGCTGATGCCCGGGGACGAGGTTCAGATCGGCTATAACGGCGCGGAGCCCGCGGACGGCATGGCGGTAAATACCGTTGTCATGTCGGTTCCATTCGAGTATTCCTCCGAGGACTACAACGAGGATCCGACGATCTACGGGGAGATCACGGCGGTGGACGACAAGAGCATCACGATCCGGGAGCAGCCGGACGAGAGAGCGGATGTCGACGAGGGAAGCAGTCAGGTGAGCCCGGAGAGCAGAATGGGGGACAGCTATACTCTCGAAAGAGCTGCCTACGGGACGGAGGTAACGAAGGACGGCGTGAAGGTCGGAGCCTTCGCTCTGGTCAGCTATACCGGGGACCTGAAGGATAAGGCCGTCGCCTATCGGGTCTGTACCGAGGACATGATGGAGGACGAGGCTTCGAATGTGATCGGTGTCAAGGGAAAGCTCGAGAAGTTCGAGGAGAGCAATCCGGATCTCCCCATTCTCTATCTGAAGGCCTCTGACGGCACGGAGCTCAAGTTTACCGTGAGTGATGACGAAAATCTGAAGAAGCTTGCGAAGGAGAATGTCGGAAAGGAAGTGGAGGTCGACTTTGCCGATTCGCTCCGGGCGAGAGTCAGCTCGGCGACGAATATCAAGCCGCTGCATTGATTTTTCGCCGGTGGACGGAGGAGAGCCGAGAGCCTGTCTTTCGAAGCAGGCGGAGGAGCCGGGGCGCTGCGGCCTTTGATCCGGAGGCCCTACGGCTTAGAAAAAGCGGGAAGCCGCCGTGTATGGAGCAGGCGGAGCGTGCCCGTTTTGCGCAAAAGAGCAGAGGGAGAGCCTCTGCTCTTCCGCTTTTAGGATGTTCAGGGAGGAAGGGGACTTATGAGATGTCTTGTGCAGAGAGTGACGGAGGCCTCCGTGCGTGTGGACGCTGCGCTGATCGGCTCCATCGGAAGGGGGCTTTTGATTCTTCTCGGAGTTTCGGAGGAGGATGACGAGGCGACAGCGGAGAAGATGGTGAGAAAGCTTCTCTCCGCCCGCATCTTTGAGGATGGGGACGGAAAGACCAATCTCTCCCTTTCCGATATCTCCGGGGAGCTTCTCATCATCAGCCAGTTTACGCTCTATGCGGACTACCGGAAGGGAAACCGTCCGAGCTTCATCCGCGCGGGCTCTCCGGAAAAGGCGGAGAGACTCTACGAATATTTCATAGAGCAATGCAGGAAGGAGGTCCGGAGAGTGGAGCAGGGGAGCTTTGGCGCCGACATGAAGGTCAGCCTCACAAATGATGGCCCCTTCACCATCCTCTACGACTCCGAGGAGCTCTCGCGGCACTGAGCGATCGATCCGCTGCATTCTATCCGCGCGGCCGAAAGGGCGGCAGCATCTCTCCCTTGTGTAAAGCCGGGATCGGCCTTATACTGGAAGCGTTCGGAGGCCCGCATTTCCGGGCTCTCCGCGGAGCTTCGGCATCGGAAAGGAGAGCAGTTCCTATGAGAGACGAGAATTGTATTTTCTGTAAGATTGCGAGCGGAGAGATCCCCTCTACGACCCTCTATGAGGATGGGGATTTCCGCGTGATTTTTGATCTTGCGCCCGCAAGCCCCGGGCATCTTCTGATCCTTCCGAAGGAGCATTTCGCTGATCTTTTGGAGCTGGACGAGGCTGTGGCCGCGAAGCTTCTCCCCCTTTCCGCCCGGGTTGCCCGCGCGATGAAGGAGGCTCTCTCCTGCCCCGGCTTCCACCTTGTGCAGAACAACGGAGAGGCGGCAGGGCAGACGGTCCGGCATTTTCACATGCATATCATCCCAAGGTATGGGAAGGAGGAGCTCCTCCTCTGGAAACCGGGGGAGTGCACGGAGGAGGAGAGAGCGGAGCTTTGCAGGAGGATCGGGGAGAAGCTTCAATGAGCATAGGCCGCATCGTATTGACGGGGGGAGGCACTGCCGGACATGTCACGGCAAATCTCGCGCTCCTTCCGAGGCTTCGTGAAATGGGAGCGGAGGTCAGCTATCTCGGCTCCTACGACGGCATCGAGCGGAGGCTCATGGAAAAGGAGGGAGTCCCCTACTATGGTGTGGATACGGGGAAGCTCCGGCGCTACCGGGACCTCCGGAACCTGACGGACCCCTTCCATGTGATACGGGGCTTTTTCGAGGCGGGGAGGATTCTGAAAAGGATAGAGCCGGACATCCTCTTCTCAAAGGGGGGATTCGTCGCGGTGCCGATCGTCTGGGCGGCCTATCTCCGGGGAATCCCTGTGGTGAGCCACGAGTCCGATATGACGCCGGGCCTCGCAAACCGTCTGACGCTCCGCTGCGCGAGAAGGATCTGCTGTAATTTTCCGGAGACCGTCGCGAAGCTTCCCCGGGGGAAGGCAGTGCTCACAGGGTCTCCGATCCGGGAGAAGCTCCTAAAGGGGAGCCGGGAGGCCGGCCTTGCGATGACGGGTTTTTCCGGGGAGAAGCCGGTGCTTATGGCAATCGGCGGAAGTCTCGGCTCGCTCGCGCTGAACCGGGCCTTCCGGAAGCTTCTTCCGGAGTTTTCGGAGAGCTTCGATCTCGTCCATATCTGCGGGAAGGGGAATGCGGATCCCGCTCTGGAGGGGAGAGAGGGATACCGGCAGTATGAGTATCTCACAGACGGGCTTCGGGATCTCTATGCGCTCGCAGATCTCGTGATCTCCCGGGCGGGCGCCAATGTGATCTGTGAGCTTCTCGCCCTGAAAAAACCGAATATTTTAGTCCCCCTCCCCAGGGACGCCTCGAGGGGAGATCAGATATTGAATGCCGAGTCCTTTGAGAGACAGGGCTTCAGCATGGTTTTGGATCAGCATGAGATCGAAAAGGATGAGAGAAAGCTCCTCTCCTCTGTGCAGGAGCTCTACAGGGACCGGGCGCGCTATATCGCCTCCATGGAGAAGGCGGAGAAGACGAGCGGGCTCGATGCCGTGCTCAGGGTGCTGATCGAGACGGCGGAGAGCGGAAAGGCGAAAGGGAGGAGAGAATGATAGGGATTATCGGGGCGATGGAGGAGGAGGTAAAGCTTCTCCGGAAGGAACTTTCGGAGAGGAAAGACGAGGAGAGAGGAGGCCTTCTCTTCTCCTACGGAAGGATCTTCGGAAAAGAGCTTGCGGTCGTCCGCTCGGGGATCGGAAAGGTCAATGCGGGGGCCTGCACCCAGCTCCTTCTGGATCTCTGTCATCCCGACTGCATCATCAATACGGGGATCGCCGGTTCCCTGGACAATGAGATCAATATCGGAGACATCGTTCTCTCCGAGGACGCGGTGCAGTATGATGTGGACGCGACCCATTTCGGTTACCGTCTCGGTGAGATTCCCAGGAGCGGCAGGCTCTCCTTTCCCGCGAGCAGGAGACTTCTGGAGATTGCGATGGAGGAGAACCGGCAGGCGAATCCGGAGATACGCGGGATCGCGGGAAGGGTGTGCAGCGGGGACCGCTTCGTATCGGATCCGGAGACAAAGCGCTGGATCCGGGAGCAGTTTCAGGGAAAGTGCTGTGAGATGGAGGGCGCGGCGATCGCGCAGATCGCCTGGCAGAATTCCTGCCCCTTTCTGATCGTCCGCGCGATCTCCGATAAGGCGGATCAGTCCGCGATTTTGGATTACCCGGCCTTTGAAAAGGAGGCGATTATGCACTCGGTCCGGCTCGTGAGAGCGATGGTGCAAAGGATATAAGGGGCGGCGGAAAAGCGGGGCACAGGCAGGCAAAGTGAGAGGGAGGCTCCGTCTGCCGATCGACTGCTCCATAAGGAGGCCGTCTGCCGCCCCGGCGCTTAGCGATTTGGTACTTCAAAATCGCTTATGCGTCCGCTGGCCGCGGCAGTCGGAGCGAGAGCGTCCTTCGTTGGAGCAGTCGATCGGCAGACGATACCGTAAGGTGAGCAAGGAGGTACAACGGGGGGTCTGCTGGAAGCAGTGCCTTTAGAGAGCTTGGAGGAAGGAGTCCCGCCCCGGTTTTTCGGGGCGGAGAGGAAGGAAGGAAAGGAAATGAGCGGATTACGGTTTGATCTCACGAGGGCGAAGAGATTTATCTCCGATGAGGAGCTTTCCAATTTCAGGGAGCAGGTGCTTTCTGCGGAGAAGACGCTTCTCACGGGGAGCGGAGCCGGCAATGATTTTCTGGGCTGGCTGGATCTCCCCCTGAATTATGACAGGGAGGAGTTTTCCCGGATTGAGAGGGCGGCGGAGAAGATCCGCGGGGATTCCGAGCTGCTTCTTGTGATCGGGATCGGCGGCTCCTATCTGGGAGCGCGGGCGGCAAATGAGTTTCTGAATCCCTGCTTCTATAATGAGCTCCCGAGAGAGAAGAGGGGAGGACCGGAGATCTACTACTGCGGAAACAATCTCTCCTCGAAGTACCTCTGCGGGCTTCGGGAGCTCCTGGAGGGAAGGGATTTCTCCCTGAATATCATCTCGAAATCCGGAACGACGACGGAGCCCTCGGTGGCATTTCGGATCTTTAAGGAGCTCCTCGAGCAAAAATACGGGAAGGAGGGGGCGGCGAAGCGGATCTATGCGACGACAGACCGCGCAAAGGGGGCGCTGAAGAAGCTCTCGGACGAGGAGGGCTATGAGAGCTTCGTCGTCCCGGATGACGTCGGCGGGAGATTCTCCGTCCTCACCGCGGTGGGACTTCTCCCGATCGCCTCCTCCGGGGCGGACATCGGGGCGCTCATGCGCGGAGCCGCCGCGATGCGGGAGCGCTGCCTCGAGGATCCCTATGAGAAGAATGCAGCCCTTCTCTATGCGGCGGCCAGGAATATTATGCTCCGGAAGGGAAAGGCGATCGAGATCGTCGCGAATTATGAGCCCTCTCTCCACTATATCTCGGAGTGGTGGAAGCAGCTCATGGGGGAATCCGAGGGCAAGGATCAGAGGGGGATTTTCCCGGCCTCTGTCGATCTCACGACGGATCTTCATTCCATGGGACAGTTTATCCAGGATGGCTCGCGAAATCTCTTCGAGACGGTTCTGAATGTGGAGGAATGCCCCGATACACTCTCTCTCAGAGAGGAGAAGGAGGACATCGACGGCATGAATTATCTCGCGGGAAGGACGGTGGACTTTGTCAATAAGTCCGCGATGAACGGCACGATTCTCGCGCATACCGATGGGAATGTCCCGAACTTCGTGGTGACGATCCCGCGCCAGGATGCCTTTTCCCTCGGAGAGCTGTTCTACTTTTTCGAGTTCGCCTGCGGCGTCTCCGGATACTTAAACGGGGTGAACCCCTTCAACCAGCCGGGGGTGGAGAGCTATAAGAAAAATATGTTTGCTCTGCTCGGAAAGCCGGGCTATGAGGAGCTCTCCCGGGAGCTCGGGGAGAGACTCAAGGGGGACGCTATTCCTCGATAACCTCGATATGAAGGGCATCGAAGGGGATGTGCTCGAGAAAGCTGTCCTGTCGGAAGTCAGTCCGGCTTTTCCTCTGGAATTCGCGGATATTTTTGGAAAGCCAGATCGGGACCGGGAGATCCAGATGCTCGCTGATCTCCCGGAGCGCTTCCATCACATGGCGTGTCCGGGATAGGGACTCATCTTCCTGCCGGGAGACGCAGCTTCTCAGAGTTCGCCCCTCCCTTTGGATGCTTCCGCTCATTCGAAACATGCTTGGCTCCTTTCTTCCTCTGCCTATTCGGATCCCTGATCCCTTATAGCGCTCTGCTTTTTGGGATACGGGCGGATCAGGGCGGATTCTACCGCCTGCTCTTCCCTCCGGGATCAGAGTGCTCCGGGCATGCATTATACCTTTCAGAGGGGAGGAAGTCAAAGTGAGAGCGATACAGAAGATGGAGGAGAGATATGGGACTGGAAACGGAGAAGCCCTTGGAGTTTTTGAACCAGGCGAAGCAGGCGCTCCTGGATCAAAGAGCGCTGTCGGAATCCTTGCGGGAGGCCAGGGAGCAGGAGGAGAGCGCGACGAGAGCGCTGGAGAGCGCACGTAAGGAGCTCTCGGAGAGGAAGGAAAGGACCTTAAAGAACCGGAGCGAGGAGATCAAAAAGACCTATGAAAGGCAGATCGAACAGATCGACGGCGCTTTAAAGAAGGCCCGCTCCCAGAGGGAGAGGGCAAAGAATCTCGGGGTGAAGGGACGGATTGAGACGGAGACGGAGCCTGTAAACGAGGAGAATCAGGAGCTCTGGCGCCGCTTCAAGGCAGTGCTTCGGAAGGATAAGGCGCCGTTTTTCTGCAGGACGAGGCTTTATTACATGCTCTTTCAGCCGAGCGGCTTTTCTGAGTTCCTGGGGCTCTTTTTCGCCTTTTTGCTCTTCTTCCTGCTGATCCCGATCGGGGTCTATCTTCTCCTTCCGGAGAGAAGGACCCTATATCTGATCGCGGTCTACCTCCTCGATATTCTGATCTTTGGCGGGCTCTATGTCCTGATCGGCAATCAGACGAAGGGAAAGCACGGGGAAGCGATCCGGGAGGGCAGAGGATTTCTGAATGAGATGCGCAAAAACCGGAAGAGGATCCGGAACATCGCGCGCGGAATCCGCTCGGACTCCAGCGAGGAGCCCTATCATCTGGAGGACTATGATTCCGAGATCGAGAAGGCCGAGCAGGAGAGGGAGCAGACGATCCGCGAGATGCAAAGTGCGCAGGACACCTTTGAGAAGGTGACGAAGAATATCATCACGGGAGAGATGGACAGCGCCGCTCAGGCGGAGCTGGATCAGCTGTCCGACCAGCTCGCGGAGTCGAGCCGGAGGAGGTCGGAGCTGGAAAAGAAGGAAAAGCTCGGGGAGCAGGAGCTCTCCCTTCGCTATGAGCAGCTTCTCGGAAAGGCGCATATGAAGGAGGAGGAGATTGACCGCCTTTATGAGCTCATTCAAAGTGGGGAGGCCTCCTCGCTGATCGATGCCGTGACGAAGCTTGAGGGGAAGGGATAAGCCCTGAGGAAGCAGGCAGAGAGGGGGACGGAGAAGGAGGTGGAAGAGCGCGGCTAAATTATCGCGGCTCCCTTTCCTCCGCCTCCTCCGGGAGAAGCTCGATCTTTCGGAAGGGGAGCTGCTCCGCTGTGAGAAGCTCCTCCTCCCTTTTGTGACAGCTGAAGAGGAGGATCTGCTCCCCCGGCATATCAGAGAGAAAATGAAGACAGCTCTTCAGCCGCTCCTCGTCATAGAGCGCGAAGCTTTCGTCGAGAAAGAGCGGCAGCCGCTCCGGCGCCTCCTCCTGCATGAGGGAGGATACGGCGAGACGGAGGGCGAGATAGACCTGATCCATGGTTCCGAGCGAGAGCTCCTTCAGCTTCAGCATGCGCTCCCCGCTTCCGATGAAGAGCTCCAGGCTGTCATCGACGAAGAGGGAGCGGTAGCGTCCGCCGGTAATCTCGGAGAGCATGCGTCCCGCCTTTTCATTGAGATGCCGGCCGAAGCTCTCCGAGATCCGGAGGGAGAGCTCGGAAATGCGCTCTCTTGCGAGAGATAGGGCATCGAGATGCCGCTCTATCCGCTCATTTTCCCGGACGGAGGAGAGAAGACGAAGCTCCCTCGTTCGAAGCTGCGAGAGACGCTCCAGCTTTCCCTCAAGCTCGGTCTGGAGCTCATGCTGCCGTAGAAGCTCCTCGTCATAGCCCTTTTCGGCGTTCTCCTTCTCCTCCAGCTCGGAGAGAACGGCATTGAGCGCTCTTCTCCCCTCCCAAAGCTCCGTAAGGATCCCTCGGAGCTCCCGGTAGCGGGAGCGAAGCCTTTCCATGCTCTCCTCCCCGATCTCCACTCCTCCGATCCGGGCGGAGAGGACAGCGCGGAGCGCTTCTCTTCGCTCTGCTTCCTCTCTCTTTCTCCTTCGGGAAAGCGGATAGAGGAGGAGCCTTAGGACAGAGCTTTTCTTTTCCTCTTGCAGCGCGCGGTAGAGCCCCTCGGCCCTTCCCTCCTCTTTTTCGATCTCCTCCTGATCGCTCAGACCGGAGAGACGGAGGATCTCCTCCTTCCCCGAGTTTCTCCGGAGAAGCTCCTCCTTCCTTCTCTGCAGCTCTGTGAGATTTTCCCTGGCCTCCTCCCGGAGAGCGGCAAAGCGGCGGATCCGGTTTTCATAGCGTGGATTTTCGAGTTCTCTCTCCAGATTTCGGATCTCACCGGTAAGGAGGGAGAGCTCCTTTACCGCGCCGCCGTCGAGAAGCTCCCGGAGCCTTCCCTCCTCCTCGTCCAGGAAACGGAGGGCCCGCTCCCCGGAGATGGAGGAGCTTTTGCTCTCCTGCATATTTTTCACGTAGCGCCGGAGCTCTCCGGCCATTTCCCGGTCGGTTTTTGCGTGAAGCTGAGCGATGGATACGGTATTTCGGTAGCCCTTCTCCGTGAGATGACAGAGAAGCTCCGAGAGGAAGCGCCCGGGCTCCTCCAGAGGGATTCCCGATTTTTCGGAGAGGATGGAAAGCCCCTCATCCGGAGCGGAAAAATCTCTTTGGATGAGGTAGCGCTCCCCCAGATAGGAGACGAGGAGCTCGCCGCCGAAGCGCTCCGGATTCTTCCAGGGGCGGATATGGAGTCGGAATTCCCGGGCGGGGAGGCTTCCTCCGCTTGGAAGACCGTAGAACATGCTGCGGAGAAAATGATGGAGCGTGGACTTTCCGGCTTCATTCCTTCCATAGATCAGGTTCAGGCCGTCCGAGAGCGGAAGCTTATAGTCATGGAACTTTCCAAAGCCGTGGATCCTCAATTCGATGAGCTTCATCCTTCCTCCTCCTCTTCCGAAAAAAGGAGTGCGCGGATCCCAAGGAGGAGTGCCTCCTCTTCCTCCTCGCTTCTTTCCTCCTTATCCTCCATGAGAAAGCTCCGAATATAGAAGCCGATGAGATCGGAGGAATGCTCCCGGCAGAGCGCCCCGAGGTCGTAGTCCGGCTTCGATTCATCGAGAAGCTCCGCGATGGGGAAGCGCTCCCGGAGGGAGTCGAGGGAAAAGCTCTGCTCCGGATTTCTCTTTCCGCGGATGCGGATCCGATAGATCCGCTCCTTTCCGTGCTCCCCCATCCGCTCGGAGAGGAGACGGAGCAGAGCTTCTTCGCGGGTTCTTTGGTTCACTGTGACCTGGAGGGGAACGTAGCGCCGCCTGGCGATCGGGAGGAAGCGAAGCTTCATGAGATCTCCCGTGCCGGGATCCAGCTCTCCGAGATAGACGCCGTGCTCCCCGCTTTCCCTCGGTGAGAGCGGTTCGGGAGAGGCGGGAAAGACGATTCTCCGCTCCCCCATTTCTCTCCTCCTTTCCGAGCCGCCGAGCGCGGCGTAGCAAAAGGGGAGGGAGCTGAGGAAGGAGATATCCTCCGGGAAGGGATTTTTCTTAGAGCAGCTTGCAAGTAAAATCCGGGAGCTCTCATCGCGGCAGCGGGGGAAGGCGCGGATCGCCTCCTCCCAGCTTCCCTCCGGGCAGGAGAGGGCGCAGATTTCCGTTCGGATCTCATCGAAGAAAAAGCTCCCGGAGGGCTCCAGGAGACAGCTTACATTGTCGGAAAAGGAAAAGCTTAAGAGGGCGGAGCTTTTCGTAATGCGGTCGCTCTCTCCGGGCAGGAGGACGACATGGGTTTTCGGTATCGTCCGAAAGAGACTGTCCAGCTCGGAGAGCTCCCGCTTTAAGGGCTGCTGATGGAAGAGATTTCCGGCGATCAGGAGGCAGTCCGCGCCGAAGTCTTTGCAGAGAGATACGATATGCCGGAAGCTCTCCCGGATCTCCTCCTCCCTCTCCTTGGCCCAGGGCATATCCGGATCCGGCGTCATGCCCCAGTGCACATCGGCAGTGTGAATGAATTTCATGGCTAGATCTCGCAGTTTCCTACCGTGCGGGGGAAGGGGAGAACATCGCGGATATTCTGCATTCCGGTGAGATACATGACGGCGCGCTCAAAGCCGAGGCCGAAGCCGCCGTGCCGGGTCGTGCCGAATCTCCGAAGGTCCAGATAGAAGCGGTAGGACTCGATGTCCATGCCGAGCTCCTCCATCCGGGAGAGGAGCCTGTCGTAGTCCTCCTCCCTCTGGGAGCCGCCGATGATTTCCCCGATGCCGGGCACCAGACAGTCCACAGCGGCGACGGTCCTTCCGTCCGAATTCTGCTTCATGTAGAAGGCCTTGATCTCCTTCGGATAGTCCGTGATGAAGACCGGGCGCTGAAAGATCTTCTCCGTCAGATAGCGCTCGTGCTCTGTCTGGAGATCCGCCCCCCAGGAAAGCTTGTACTCGAAGTCCGCATTGTGCTTTTCGAGGATCTCGACGGCCTCCGTATAGCTGATCCGGCCGAAGTCGGAGTCGAGGATGCAGCGCATCCTTTCGAGAAGACCCTTGTCCACAAAGCTGTTCAAAAACTCCATTTCCTCCGGAGCCTCCGTAAGGACATGGCGGATGATGAACTTCAGCATCTCCTCCGCGGTGTCCATGATGTCGGAAAGCTCCGCGAAGGCCATCTCCGGCTCGATCATCCAAAACTCCGCCGCATGCCTCTGCGTATTCGAATTCTCCGCGCGGAAGGTCGGACCGAAGGTATAGATATTCCGAAAGGCCTGGGCGAAGCTCTCTCCGTTCAGCTGACCGGAGACGGTGAGAGAGGTCTTCTTTCCGAAAAAGTCCGCCCCGTAGTCGACGCCCTCCGCCGTCCTCGGAAGCTGATCGAGGTCGAGCGTCGTCACCTGAAACATCTCTCCGGCGCCCTCTGCGTCAGAGGCGGTGATGATCGGCGTGTGGACATAGACGAAGCCGCGCTCTTGAAAGAAGCGGTGGATCGCAAAGGCGATCAGGGAGCGGATGCGAAAGACGGCCTGAAGAGTATTGGTCCTCGGGCGAAGGTGGGGGATGCTCCGGAGATATTCCAGGGTATGGCGCTTTTTCTGGAGAGGATAGTCCGGACTGCTCGGCCCCTCGATGGTGACGCTTTCCGCCTGCAGCTCAAAGGGCTGCTTCGCCTCCGGCGTCGCGACAAGCCTTCCCTTTACGATGACGGCCGCGCCGACGCCGAGCTTTGCGATCTCGGGGAAGTTCTCCAGATTCTCGTGATAGACGACCTGAAGCGGCGTAAAAAAGCTCCCGTCGGAAATCACGAGAAAGCCGAAGGACTTACTATCCCGGTTGCTCCGGACCCATCCTCCGACCGTGATTTCTCTGTCATAGTAGGCGGCGCTGTCTCTGAAAAGCTCGCGCAAACTGCTTAAATTCATGCTTCCTCCCCCTGCGTTTCCGAAAAGCTCCGAAAGCGGAATCCCGATATGCCTCCGCCTTCGAAGTCCCGCCGCCGGTAAAGCGGCGGGATATGTGATACGCCCCTTATGAGCATAAGGCGGGGAAAGGCCCGCGAAAATGCGAAAAAGAGGCCGCATGGACTCCCCCATGCAAGATCAGCCTTTGATGACCTGATTATTATACTAGATGAAAAGAGGCTTTTCAATGAAAGATAGCTCCCCGCGCTGCGAGACAGGGCGGCCTGAGAGAGCTGCCCTGTTCCGGGCGGGCAAAACGGCAGAAAAGATGGAAATTTATACAGTTATTGGGGATTATTCCGCCGATTTGTATTTCATTATTTCCCTTTGGGTGCTATAATAGAGGCAATCGGAGCAGTCATGACGCTGAAGATCGAAAGGCTTCGGGCGAACTGCATCAGAAGATACGCTGCTCTCCCGCAGGGGAAGGGCGGTATCTTTGTCCGCATTTACCGGTCCATCGCCCCGGGAGCAAAGGGCCGGAGATCTTCGCATTATCTCTGAACCGGAGGAAGGGAGGGGAGTTCTCCCCGCAGCAGCTGTGACGCTAAACTCGATGACCAGAGGGGTGATGATGTGATTAAGAAGGAAATGATTGCCATGCTTTTGGCTGGCGGCCAGGGTTCCCGCCTTGGTATTCTCACGAAGAATGTCGCAAAACCCGCTGTTTCCTTTGGCGGAAAGTATTCTATTATCGACTTCCCACTCAGTAATTGTATCAATTCCGGCGTGGATACGGTCGGAGTACTGACGCAGTACCAGCCTCTTCGCCTGAATGCCCATATCGGCATCGGCATCCCCTGGGATCTGGACCGGAACCGGGGAGGGGTGACGGTACTGCAGCCCTATGAGTCCCAGGATGACACCGGATTTTATTCCGGCACGGCGAATGCGATCTTCCAAAATATCGCCTATATCGATAACTATGACCCGGACTATGTGCTGATCCTCTCGGGGGACCATATCTACAAGATGGATTATGAGGTCATGCTGGAGTATCACAAGGCGATGAACGCGGGGCTCACCATCGCGGCGATGCCGGTGCCGATGGAGGAGGCGAGCCGCTTCGGGATCACCGTGACGGATGAGCAGAACCGCATCATCGACTTTCAGGAGAAGCCCCAGGAGCCGAAGAGCAATCTGGCGTCCATGGGGATCTATATCTTCAGCTGGAAGCTGCTTCGGGATGCGCTCTTGAAAAACCGGGATGTGCCGGGCTGCGATTTCGGAAAGCATATCATCCCCTACCTCTTCCATCGGGATGCCCCGATCTACGCCTATGAATTCAATGGCTACTGGAAGGATGTCGGCACACTGCAGTCCTACTGGGAATCCAATATGGAGCTGGTCGCGCTCATCCCGGAGTTCAATCTCTACGAGGAGTACTGGAAGATTTATACGCAGACGGACAATCCCGCTCCCCAGTACATTTCCGGAGACTCCCATGTGGAGCGCTCCATCATCTCCGAGGGCTGCGAGATCTACGGAGAGGTCTACAATTCGGTGATCGGGGCCGGTGTGACCGTGGAGGGCGGCGCGGTCATCTCGGATTCCATCATTATGGACAATTCGGTGATCCGGGAGGGCAGCCGGATCAATAAGGCCATTATCGCCCAGAATGTCAGCATCGGCAAAGGCTGCGTGATCGGGACCGGAGAGTATGCGGATTCCGTCTATGACAAAAGGGTCTATTGCTCGGAACTTGCATTGATCGGAGAGAATTCCGTGATTCCGGATCAGGTCTCGATCGGGAGGAACACGGCGGTCTATGGGAAGACTGCACCGGAGGATTACCCGGACGCTGTGCTTCGAAGCGGCGGCGCGATCATCAAGGAGGACGACAGAATATGAGAGCGATAGGAATTATCCTTGCGGGCGGCAACAACAAGCGGATGAAAGAATTGTCCAACAAGCGGGCGATCTCCGCGATGCCGGTGGCGGGCACCTTTCGGGCCATCGACTTCGCGCTCTCCAACATGTCGAATTCCCACGTGCAGAAGGTGGCGGTGCTCACGCAGTACAATTCGCGCTCTCTGAACCAGCACCTCTCCTCCTCGAAGTGGTGGGACTTCGGGCGAAAGCAGGGCGGGCTCTACGTCTATACGCCCACGATCACGGCGGAGCACGGGGACTGGTTCCGCGGCACGGCGGACGCCCTCTACCAAAACCTCGTCTTTTTGAAATCCTCCCACGAGCCCTATGTCATCATCGCCGCGGGGGACGGCATCTACAAGCTCGACTACAACAGGGTCCTGGAGTACCACATCGAGAAGAAGGCGGATATCACGGTGGTGTGCACCGCGCTCAATCCCGCGGACGATGTCTCCCGCTTTGGCTGCATCAAGATGAACGAGGACAACCGCATCGTGGAATTTGAGGAGAAGCCTGTGGCGACGGATGCGACCACGATCTCCTGCGGAGTCTATGTGATCCGAAGGCGGCAGCTGATCGAGCTTTTGGAGAAGTCCAACGATGAGGACCGCTATGATTTTGTGAAGGACATCCTGGTGCGCTACAAAAAGCTGAAGCATATCTACGGCTACCGGATGAATGGCTACTGGAGCAATATCGCATCGCTTCCGTCCTATTACAGGACCAATATGGACTTCCTGAAAAGAGAGATCCGGGATCATTTCTTCAAGGAGGCCCCGGGGGTTTACACAAGACTTGCGGATAATCCGCCCGCGAAGTATAATCCGGGGTGCAGTGTCCATAATGCGATCGTGGCGAGCGGGTGCATCATCAACGGTATGGTGGAGAATTCTGTTCTCTGCCGAAAGGTTTATGTCGGAAACAACTGCATTATCCGAAATTCCGTCATTTTAAATGATGTTTATATCGGAGACAACAGCGTCATTGAAAACTGTATTGTGGAGAGCCGGGACACCATCCGGGCAAATACGACTTACATAGGGACTCCGGATGACATCAGAATAGTAATTGAAAAAAACGAAAGATATATCATGTGACGGGATGAGATCTGAGGATGGCGGAGCAGCGGGAGCATGCGAAATCACCTTTGATATCCGAAGCGTGGTAGGAAAGGATAGGAGGATAAGTATGCAGGTTACGGATGTACGGGTTCGCCGTGTGGAGAAAGAGGGGAAGATGAAGGCGGTCGCGTCCATCACCTTTGATGAGGAATTTGTCATCCATGATATCAAGGTGATCGAGGGCGAGAAGGGGCTTTTCATCGCCATGCCCTCCAGGAAGACAACAGATGGGGAGTACCGCGACATCGCGCATCCGATCCGCTCCTCCACGAGAGAGCTGCTTCAGAGCACGATTTTAAGGACATACCGGGCGGAGCTGGACAGAATCAACGGAGAGAGGGTGCTTTGATTCCCGCCATTTGGGGCGAGAGGCTCCAGAGGAAGGCCGTGTCGAAAGGCATGGCCTTGATTTTTTTCCGGAGCTCGGTATAAAATGATCGAACGGATTTCCTGCCGTGAAGGGATTGTCTGCTGTAGGAGCGGATCGAAGGCAGGATATCGGATCCGTGCTTTTGTCATCCCTATATGCCGAGAAAGGCTCTATGGGAGATGGTGATGGTATACTGCGCCCGGATAGGGCTTGGGAGGCGGTCGAAGGGATGAGTCCGAAGAGAAGAGAGAGAGCGGCACTTTTTTGCAACCTGCTTTTGCTTTTGGCGGAGCTGATCGTGGCAAACTCCGCCTTTCACTCAGAGGGGCTCAGGACGCTCCGCTTCTATACGACGGATTCCAATCTGTTCTCGGGTGCGGTCTCGCTTCTCTATTGCTTTTTCTCGCTCCGGAAATTGAATCAGAGCGGGAAGGGGGTGCTCGCCAGGGCCCTGTCCGGGAAGGGAGGAAGCTCCGGCATCCCCGGCTGGCTCCTCTCCCTCCGCTATCTCGCAAGCTGCTGCCTGATGCTGACCTTCTTCGTAGTGCTTTTCGTTCTGGCCCCGGAGAAGGGCTATCTCTATGAGTTCACGGAGGGTACGAAGAGCCTGAGTCACCTTATCGCGCCGCTTCTCTCCCTCTTCTCTCTCCTGCTCTTTGAGAGGGGAGGAGAGATCCCGAAAAGCATGCCGCTTCTCGCCCTGCTTCTCACCCTGCTCTACGGCCTTCCGATCCTCGTACTGAACGGGATCGGACTCGTGGACGGTCCCTACTCCTTTCTCAAGATCCGGGAGCAAACGCCGGGGAAGACGCTGTTTTGGTTCATTGTGATCCTGTCCGGGAATTTCCTGATCGCAGCGGGAATCCGGCGACTCTTGAGCGTAGAAGTCTGCCATCAGGCAGACTCGGAG
>NZ_KI273104.1:0-26413 GCF_000469565.1 Oribacterium sp. oral taxon 078 str. F0263
CCATAAAGTCCTCCCTCCACTCCCGTGCAAGCACGTCGTGGAGGCGGACTTTTGGCACTGGAATCACTATATCACTCCCGTTTCATTCTGTCGCCCTGTATCGCCTTAAAATTTCCCTAAGTTTTGTAAGATCCTCAGGCTGTCCTTAAAGTATCTGTACATTTTCAGACTGTAATCACCGAATTTTTCGCCCAGCGAGATTTTGTAGCAGCACCAGAGGGCCCAGAGGAGACCTCCCAGCCCCATATAGGCCGCGACGAGCGGATAGAGTTCTTCTTCTCTGTCCGGCTGGTCCGGGGAGCTTTTTGCCCCTTCCGGATCGGCGTGAAGGTATTCCCGGAGGAGATTCCGCGCCTCCTCGAAGTCCATGTAGGAGTAGATTGCCGCCATTGCGATATCGATCATGGGGTCCGCCATGCCGGCGTATTCCCAGTCGATCATCTTTAAGCCCTCCTCCGTGAAGAGGAAGTTATCACAGACCGAGTCGATATGGCAGATCGTCTTCTCCCGTTTCCGCTCCTCTAAAAAGCGGAGGAGCAGAAAGGATTCCCGGCGGATCTTTGGATAATCCTCAAAGGGGATATCGCCCCCGGAGGAGAGACAGAGGCTCTCATAGCTTTTCAGCCGCTCTCCGATATCGAAGTCGTGATCCAGGCGTATCCCTGAGGCATGCAGCTCCCGGAGCTTCCTCATGCACGCTCTTCTCTCCTCCTCCTTCGAGAAGTCCGCATTCCTCGCCCCCCGGTAGTAGACGGAGATCTTGTATCCGTTCTCGGGGTCAAAGTGGAGAAGCTCCTCCGTGATATGGAGCGCCCTGATCTTCTCGTAGGTCCTCCCCTCTGCCCGGCGGTCGATGAGCTTCTCCGTCCCGGGCCCGGGGATGCGGCAGATGAAGGATTTCCCTCGGTATTTCTCTGTCTCTGAGCTCTCCCGGACAGAAAAGAGCCAGGACTTATTCGTCATTCCGGCCTTCAGACAGCGAATATCCACGATATCGGACTCCGGGACGCCCAGGACCTCCGCCGTTATTCGCATCGCCCGGGAGCCGGAGCTGTGAATGTATCGTTCATCGAAGCTCCGGAGCTCCTCCAGGTTCTCGAATTCATAGATGATGTTCTCCCTTTGGGGATTCGCATAGATCGGAGGCAGAGATTTCAGGTTCCGTATCAGGACATCCTCCCAGTAGAACTGCTCCGTGCCCGGCATCCTGTAGTAGCTCTCCAGGAGCGGGAGGAAGTCCGCAGAGAAATCCCTAGAGAGAAATACCGGTCCGTACATACAGAAGGCATCCTTCCCCCCGACCTCCGCCTCCCGGATCCGCCTGTCCTTTCCGAAATGGAGAACCCACTCCTCGGTCTCCCCCTCCATAAAGCTTGCAGCGTACCAGCTCGCAGGCTCATATTCATGATAGAGATTCTCCCGGATCCAGTTGTCGGAGGAGAGGATATAACAGTTTTTCCCGCGGAGAAGTTCTCTCGCATGGTAGAGCGTCGCGAGCGTGTTTTTCTCCGCGTATTCCGGATTATAGAGGAGCTTCACGCCATAGCGGTCGATCAGATAATCGAACTTCTCCTTGAGATAGCCGACCAGGATTGTGATATCGCTTATGCCGGCCTCCCTGAGCTGGCGGATCTGCCGCTCGATCATGCGCTCTCCGAAGACCTCCCACAGTCCCTTCGGGAGCTCATAGCTCAAGGGCACAAAGCGGGAGCCGAAGCCGGCGGCAAGGATCAGGGCCGCATCCACCTGATACGGCTTAAGGAAGTCAAGAGCCGCTCTTTCCAGGCGAAAGCTCACATTTCTCCCCCTCCCCTCCCCTCTCTCACGGAGAAGATACCCCTGCTCCTCGCAGGAGGAGAGAAGGTGATTTACCTTTCCCAGAGAGATCCCGCAATACTCCGAAAGCTCCCTCTGTGTCATACTCGGCTTTTCATGAAGTCCTCTCAGGACCAGCACTCTCTCGTCCATCTCAGCGTCCGCCTTTCTCCGCAATTTTCTCTCGTTCATTTCTGCTTATAAATATATATCTATGAACATAATAGCACGGATCTTTCGATCCCGCAAGAAGGAGGGCAGCGCAGGGATGCGGATTTCAAGCTGCAGCGCGGAACTTTAGGCGCAGAACGGGGCTTTTTTGCCATTTTACGCCAAGGGACCGGGACAACACGGTCTTTTGAGAAAGGGAGCGCCCCCTTCGCTACGGCTCTGAGACCTCGAAGAGGAGATCCCCATAGGAGGGGAAGGGCCAGAGATCCTTGTCGATGATCTTCTCCAGCTGATCCGCGGGTCCCCTGAGGGCCTGCATATCCGGAAATACCAGCTCGCGGTAGACTCTGGCCCGCTTTTCCGGGTCCGGAATCCGGATGGAGTCCTCCACATCAGAGAGAAGCTTCTGCCGGGCGGCCTGCATCTTCGCGAGGAGCTTCGAGGAGCGGAGGAGAAGCTCTGTCTGGGTCGACACATCCGCATCCGGACAGGCCGATCTCACCTTGTTCACAGAGTCCGCGAGGCGCGTATTGTAGTGGATTACTGCGGGGATAATCTGCTTCCCCGTGATATTGATCATGGCCCTGGCCTCGATATTGATCACCTTTGCGTAGTGCTCATATTCCACCTGGCGCCTGCTCTGAAGCTCCGTCTCCGTGTAGATCTCAAAGTCCCCGAAGAGCTTCACGGCCTTTTCCGTAGTGAGCGCGGCGATGGAATCCACCATGGAGGGGTAATTCGGCAGCCCTCTCCGCTTCGCCTCCAAAACCCACTCTCCGGAATAGCCGTTTCCGTTGAAAATGATCCTCTGATGCTCCGTGAGAAGCTCCTTTATGAGGTCGTGGACCTCGAGATCAAACTTGGCCGCCTTCTCCAGCCGCTCCGCCGCCGCGCGAAACTGCTCCGCGGCTATCGTATTTAAAACGATGTTCGCGTTCGCGATGGAGTCCGAGGAGCCGACCATGCGGAACTCAAATTTATTTCCGGTAAAGGCGAAGGGCGAGGTGCGGTTTCGGTCGGTCCCGTCCGCGCAGAGCTCCGGCAAGGTGTTCACGCGGGTCCTTAAATTTTTCCCCCGGGGGGAGTTCGTCGCGTAGCCCGTCCCGATCAGCTGCTTCACAACCTCCTGAAGCTGGGTCCCGATGAAACAGGAGATGATGGCCGGGGGCGCTTCGTCCGCTCCGAGCCGATGATCGTTTCCCACATCGGCCGCGGAGAGGCGGAGGAGATCCGCGTGGATGTCCACCGCCGCGAGAATGCAGGAGAGGAGGAGGAGAAACTGGAGATTCTCGTGGGGCGTATCCCCCGGATTCATGAGATTGATCCCGTCGTCCGTCATCAGGGACCAGTTATTGTGCTTCCCGGAGCCGTTCACCCCCTCGAAGGGCTTTTCATGGAGCAGGCACTCGAGTCCGTGCCGGCTCGCGGCCTTCTTCAGGATCTCCATGACGAGCTGATTGTGGTCTGCGGCCAGGTTCGCCTCATCATAGATACAGGCCAATTCATGCTGCGCCGGCGCGGCCTCATTGTGCTCTGTCTTCGCCGTCACGCCAAGCCTCCACAGCTCGATGTCCACATCCCTCATAAAGGCGGCCACCCGGCTCCTTAAGACACCGAAGTAATGGTCGTCCAGCTCCTGTCCCTTCGCCGGCATCGAGCCAAAGAGCGTCCTCCCGGTATAGACCAGGTCCTTCCTCCGAAGGTATTTTTTCCGGTCGATAAGGAAGTACTCCTGCTCTGCGCCGACCGTGGGCTTTACGGAGCGGGAGCTCGTATTGCCGAAGAGGCGAAGCAGGCGGAGCGCCTCCCGGCTGAGCGCCTGCATGGAGCGAAGGAGAGGTGTCTTTTTGTCCAGCGCCTCCCCGGTGAAGGAGCAAAATGCCGTCGGAATGCAGAGAGTCACATTCTCCCCCTCCCTCCGGAGGAAGGCGGGGCTTGTGCAGTCCCAGACCGTATAGCCTCTGGCCTCAAAGGTGGCCCGGAGCCCTCCGGAGGGGAAGGAGGAGGCATCCGTCTCGCTCCTGACAAGCTCCCCTCCGGAAAATTCGAGGATCGCCTTCCCCTCGGAATCTACGGCGGAGAGGAAGCTGTCGTGCTTCTCCGCCGTAATGCCGTTCAAGGGCTGAAACCAGTGGGTATAATGGCTCGCTCCATTCTCTATGGCCCACTCCCTCATCGCCTGTGCCACGGAATCCGCGATCGTCGGGTCCAGCTCATAGCCCTCCTTCACGGTCTTTCTGAGTCTCTGATAGACTGACTTCGGGAGACGCTCCCGCATGACCTTGTCGCTGAAGACATCCCTCCCGAAGATATCGGAAATGTTAAGGCTTCCCTCCATCCGCTCCTCCTCGCTGCCGCCCGGGCGGGGATCCCCGCTTTGGGCGGCTCTGAAGCACGAAGGCGCCTCCCGCCGGAGGCGCCCCTTTTGCCGTGCCCATCTTCCTTTTCTATACTTCTTTTCTGCTCTTCTCTCCCTGTGCTGTTCTCTTCACCGAATCCTATGGCCCTGGACGATGCTCTCAGAGTTCTATTCTCCTTGAAAACGCTCTATATCGAATCCCGGCCCCGGCTTTCCCTTTTCGGATCGGGAAATCCCCATGGGTCTTCGAAGCTTGAGAGAGCGGCAGTCTGCATATCCTAGGCCTTATTCTTGGAGCCGAAGACGGCGATCCGGTTTTTGCATTCCTCGACGATGGCCTCCGCGCCCGGCTTCAAAAGCTTTCTGGGATCATAGCCCTTCCCCTTCTTGTCGAGGCCCTCCTCGATATATTTTCTGGTCGCGGCCGCAAAGACGAGCTGGAGCTCCGTATTGACATTGATCTTGGAGACACCGAGCCGGATCGCTTTTTCGATCTGCTCATCGGGGATGCCGGAGCCTCCGTGAAGGACCAGCGGGAGCTCCCCGATCCTTTCCTTAATCGCGGCCAGAGTCTCAAAGGACAGCCCCTTCCAGTCCGGGGGATAGATGCCATGGATATTCCCGATACCGGCCGCGAGGAAGTCCACGCCGAGATCCGCGATCCTTTTGCACTCCTCCGGGTCCGCACACTCCCCCATGCCTATGACTCCGTCCTCCTCACCGCCAATCGCGCCCACCTCGGCCTCGATGGAAAGTCCGGCCTCGTGCGCTGCCTTCACAAGCTCCCTGGTCTTTTCGACATTTTCCTCGATGGGATAGTGGGAGCCGTCAAACATAATGGAGGTGAAGCCCGCCCGGATGCAGCGGTAGCAGCCGTCATAGGTCCCGTGATCGAGGTGAAGCGCCACCGGAACCGTGATCCCCAGCGCCTTGTCCATCGCCCGAACCATCGCGCTGACCGTCTCGAAGCCGCACATATACTTTCCGGCGCCCTCGGAAACTCCGAGAATCACCGGGGACTTCTCCTCCTCACAGGCACTCAGGACGGATTTCGTCCACTCGAGATTATTGATATTGAACTGCGGAATCCCGTAGTGACCGGAAAGCGCCTTATTAAGCATTTCCTTCGCATCTACCAGCATGTAAATACCTCCTCTGAAAAATCCGTACTTCTGAGTACTTCCGGAGCGTTCTTCCCGCGGAAGTACCAGTGAAATCCCTCTGTGCCGCTTAACCTTAGCACATAACCCCATTGACCTGCAAGCGTAGAAGTCTGCCATCAGGCAGACTCGGAGCGTCCTTGACCACTTCTCAAAGAGAAGTGCCTCCCGAAGGAAGGTCGGCTGATGCCTGAGATGCTCTTCGCTGACAGGATCGGAGCGCTCCCATTTTTTACTGCCGATCTGACGTTTTGCCTGCCAAAAAGCAGGCCGTCTGACGCCCCGGCGCTTAGCGATTTGGCCCTTCAAAATCGCTTACGCGCCGCTGGCCGCGGTAGTCGGAGCGAGAGCGTCCTGCGTTGGGCGGGCAAACGGCAGATCGATCTCCTCTCATCCGGAGCATTCTTGAGTCTTCTCGAAGAGACAGAACCTTAGGGGCAGGCGGCCTCTCAGGCTTTCCCAAAGAGGAAGCGCTCCACGCAGTCCCGCATCCCTCCGATCTCCGTCTCCGTACTGTGCCGTATCCTCCCGTCCCGGGCCTCCCGGATCGCCTCCGGCTCCGCCAGGCCGCTGATCGAGGAGAGAAGATCGATCTTCGAAAAGAGCTCTCCTCCCTCCTCCTTCCCCAAAGCTCTGAGCACCGCCGGAGCGAACTTAAAGGGGCTCGCCGTCCCGACGATCAGCGCCCTGGTATCGTCTCCGCTCTTCCTTCGATAGCTTCGGAGAACCGACGCCGCCACCGCCGTATGCGGGTCCAGAAAGCAGTGCTCCCTTTCCGCGTAGTGCCGGATCTCCGAGAAGCAGTCCTCCTCTTTGGCAAAGCCGCCATAGAAGTCCGAAAGAAAGCTTCTCTCTTCCCCGCTGAGCCGGTAGCTTCCCTCTTCCGAGAGAGCCGCCATATCACTGCGGCAGCGCTCTCCGTCTCTCCCCAGAGCGAGATAGAGGAGACGCTCCAGATTGGAGGAGATCAGGATATCCATGGAAGGGGAAGAGGTCCTCAGGAAGCTTCTCCTCCGATCATAGACTCCGCTCTCAAAGAAGTCCGTCAGGACCCTGTTTTCATTGGAAGCGCAGAGCAGCTTTCGGATGGGAAGTCCCATCCGCTTTGCGAAATAGGCGGCGAGGATATTGCCGAAATTCCCGGTCGGAACCGATACATTGATCTCTTCCCCCTCCCTGATCTCTCCCAGGGAGAGGAGACGACCGTAGCTGTAGATATAGTAGACAAGCTGCGGGAGAAGGCGGCCGATATTGATGGAGTTTGCGGAGGAGAGGACAATTCCCCTCTCCCGGAGCTTCTCTCTCCAAGCCGAATCGGAGAAGAGCCTCTTCACACCGCTCTGCGCGTCGTCGAAGTTCCCGAAAAGTGCTGCGACATGGGTATTTTTTCCCCGCTGCACCCGCATCTGGAGCTCCTGAAAGGCGGATACGCCGTCCTTTGGATAAAAGACGATGATCTCTGTCCCCTCCACATCCGAAAAGCCCTCCATCGCGGCCTTTCCGGTGTCCCCGGAGGTCGCGGTCAGAATCACAAGCTTTTCCCTGAGGCCCGTCTTCTCCGCACTTTTTTTCATAAGATAGGGAAGGATGCTGAGTGCCATATCCTTAAAGGCGAGGGTCCTTCCGTGAAAAAGCCCCAAAAGAAAGTCCCCCTCCAGCTTTCGAAGAGGCGCGATCTTCGGATCATCAAAATTCCTCTCGTTATAGGCCGAGTCGACGCAGTCCCGAAGCTCCTCCTCGGTAAAATCCGTGAGATAGCAGGAGAGAATTCTCCGGGCAAGCTCCCGGTAATCAAGCTCCGACAGCTCCTTAAGGCTCCCCGGAAGACGCGGAAAGTCCTCCGGGACGTAGAGTCCCCCGTCCTCCGCGAGTCCCTTGAGAATCGCCTCCGACGCTCTCACACTCCCCTTAGCTCCTCTTGTGGACCGGTAATACATCGCTCCCTCCCCTTCCTGCTTTCCTCGCCTTCGTCTGTAAAGCTCCCTGCCGGGATCTCCCGCTTTGCTCAGTCCCTCTCCAAAAGGCTCTGAATTTTTGTCTTCATGAGATCAAAGGCCACATCGTTTCTGCCGCTGTTGATGACGATATCCGCCATGGCCTTCGTGGGCTCGACGTAGAGGTAGTGCATCGGCTTTACCGTCGTCAGGTACTGCTCGGAGATATCCTCTACATGTCTCCCCCTCTCGCTGACATCCCGGATGATGCGGCGGATAATGCGTTCGTCCGCGTCCGCCTCCACATAGATCTTGATATCGAAAAGAGAGCGGAGCTCCGGGTTCTCCAAAACGAGAATTCCCTCCACAAGGATAATGCGGGAGGGCCTCAGCTCGATGCTGTTCTCCGTTCTGTTGTGAAGAGAGAAGTCATAGACCGGACAGGAGACGCTCTCTCCCCTTCTTAAGGCTTTCAGATGGCGAATCAGGAGATCCGTCTCGAAGGCATCCGGATGGTCATAGTTTTCCTTCTGGCGTATCTCAAGGGGGACGCCGTCATTGGAGCGGTAGTAGTTATCGTGGTAGATCAGGGTGACCTGATCTCCGAAGGCCCGCTTGATCCGGTTGGTGAAGGTGGATTTTCCGGAGCCGGAGCCCCCGGCGATCCCGATCATGGTACAAGCATTCATTCCTTTTCCTCCGAGATATCCTTTGCTCTGCTGTATTCTAACACGCTTTCAGGAAGAATGCTCCCCCCTTTTTCCAGGTCCCGCCCGGAGCGCTTCAAGGGGGGGAGAGGCGGAGACAGGCCAAAGTCAGAAAGAGAACGGAGAGAAGCGGGAGTATGAGGCAGAGAAGGATATAGTAGAGAAGCGGCGTGAGGGAGAGCTCGGGAAGAAAGAAAAAGAGGAGGAGCATGAGGCCGAAGCTCAGGAATTCCGCGATATAGGTGGACGCGATCGCCCCTGTGCTGCTCCTCTGTGCAGAGGAGAAGAAGAGCCCCAAGGAGGAGGAGAAGAGGGCGGAGAGGAAGGAAAAGAGCAAAAAGAGAAAAAGCTCCGGGAAGCGGATGCCTCCGTAGAGAAGGGTACAAGCGAGGATCGGCGCGGTGCTCAGGAGGAGGAGAAAGATGCTGCTCAGGACGGAGAAAAGCTTTCCCAAGATGATGTCCACAGGGCGGAGAGCAGTGCTTAAGAGGAGGGAGAGCGTCTTTCTCTCCCGCTCTCCGCTGATCGCCGGAGCGCTCAGAGCGGGGGCGAGCAGGAGAATCAGAAGAAAGAGGAGCAGAAGGAGAATATAATAAAGCTCCAAAAAGGCGGAGTAGCGGATCTCCCCGGTCTGCGCCGCGTTCCCGGAAACCGAGTAAATGTTGATCAGCACAAGGAAGGCGAGTACCGCATTGGTAGAGAGCATGAGCACCGGAAGGATCGGGCTCCGGTTCGAGAGCAGCTCATCCTTTTGATAGATCGGATTCCGCTTCATGTCCTGTAATTCTCCTTTCTCTGAGTTCTCCCGTGAGCTGCAGGAAGAGAAGCTCCAGATTTCCCCTCTCCCGGTGAAAGCTTCGGACCATGATCCCCGAGCTGACCAGTCTTCGCAGGAGCTCTGCCTCCTCCCCCTCACTGCCCTCGTAGAGAATCATGAGCTCCTGCTCCCGAATGCCGATGGATTTTACATTGGGGTCCTGCTTCAGGATCTGCATGGTTTTTGTGATCGATCCCTCGACCAGGATGAGGATCGGATTGGAGGCGTCGATCTTTCTAAGTACCTCGGAGAGCTTCCCCTCGAGCGCCATTCTCCCGCGCTCTATGATCCCGATATCCGTGCAGATCTCCGAGATGCTCGTGAGCATCTCGGAGGAGAGGAGGATGGTCTTTCCCTCGGAAGAGAGCTCCGAGAGAATCTGGCGGAGCTCATAGCGGTTTCCCGGATCAAGATCCTTCAGCGGCTCGTCGAGCACCAGGATCTTGGGATCGTGGAGGAGAGCCCTTGCGAGGGAGAGCTTCTGTCTCATGCCCCGGGAGAGACCGTCCAATCTCTGAAATTCCTTTCCCCGGAGGCCGACCTGATCCAAAAGGATGCCGATTCTCTGCCGGGCGCGGGCCCTTGGGATATCGTAGCAGGCGGAAAAAAATTCCAGATACTCCGAGAGGCGCATCTCCGGATAGAGGCCGGAAAAGTCCGGCATATAGCCGATTCTGCGTTTCCACCTTCTCCTTTCGCTCCCTTCTCTAAGCCCGTCGACGAGGATCTCCCCCTCATCCGGCCTGGAGAGGCCCGCGAGGAGCTCCATGACGCTGCTCTTCCCGGATCCGGCCGGCCCCACAAGTCCATAGACCGCCTTCTCCGGGACATGCATGGAGAGGCCGTCCAGGGCGATCGCACTGCCGTAGCTCTTTCTGACTGCCCTAAGCTCTATCATGCTCCGCCCTCCTCTCCTCCCGGGGATGAGGCGAGGCTTCCCTCAAAGAATAGCTCCGCTTCTTCGCTCTCTGCCCCTTCGGAAAGGCTTCCGCTCTCTCCTTCTTCTCCCCCGGCGTGCTCCGTACTCTCTCCCCCTTCGGAAGCTGCGCTCTCTCCTCCGCCGCCCTCTCGTCTCTCTTCGTTCTCCGATGCCGAGGAGCTCTCGGCGCTCTCCCCTTCCGGAAGGGAAGCACTCTCTTCCTCCGGCGCGCTCTCCGCCGAATAAGATGCTTCCGCTCCGGACTCCTTCTCTCCTTCGCTCTTTCCCTTACTGCTCTTCTCCTTTGCCACGACGGTGATCATGGGAAGGTACTGCCTCATCAATAGGGAGCCGTTCTCCTCCTTTGGGCTGTAAAGGACTACCAGGACATTCTCCTCGCTGAGATACGGCGAGAGCTCCTCCCCCTGCAGCTTCAGACTGCCGGAGCGGAGCGGATCATAGCCTCCCGTCCGATAATTATAGAGGCTGATCGAGCCCCGGAAGGGCTTTTCGTTCAGCCTTTCCTCTCCCTTCTCGCTGACGCTCAGGGCTTCGAAGCTGATGCCCCACACCTGCTCCTCCTCTCCCAGGTGATAGGCGAGCTTTGCGGGCTGTATCGCACTGATCGTATTGCTCGCCCTCTCGTAGTCTCCGCTTTTCACCTCCGGATCCCGGCTCAGAGCGCTGTAGTGATCATAGTTCCCGAAGCTTGTGTTCAGAGGGAGCGCAGCCGTCACCATGCTGCTCCCAAAGCTCTCCAGCTTCTGTCTCTCCAGAAAGCTCACCTCTTCCTCCCGGACAAAGCCGATCAGACGGGCATTGGAGAAAAAGCCGCTCAGGCTGTTTGAAAGATAATAGCTTAAGAGCGCACGGCGGCTTCCCCCCGTGATCCGGGAGGCGATCCATTCATAATCCCCGACGGGAACGGTTTCCGTCTCCCTGCCGCGGAGAGAGATCTTCTCCCCCTTCTCCAGCTTTCCGATGAGGATGAGCTTCCCGTAGAGAAGAACCGCCGCATCATAGAGCGTATAGTCGGTCCCGTTTGTGATGCTTCCCCCCAGGGAGCCGTCGAAGAGATTCACCTCTCCTCCGAAAAAGCCTCCGCTGTTTGGGAACTTATTGTCGAGCTCAAAGTATTTCGGACTGAAGGGCGCCTCATTTCGGATGCTGATCTCCGTGCGGTCCCTCCCGTAGCGGATCGCCGTGCGGGCGAGCTCCGTCTCATCCCTGAGCTCCGTGATATCCCCCGTGTAGTCGGAGCCCTTCAGGATCGGATAGACAAAGTACTCTGTCTTTACCCGAAGCTCCCGCATCTTTTCGTAGGGAGAGCGGAGATTGATATAATCCGTTTCATCGACAGAGTTCCTGGAAATGTCGCGGATTCTGGCATAGCTTAGAAAGCTTCCGTTAAAGCGGGTGCCGACGCCGACAGCCCAGATCACAAAGCTGAAGAAAACCGCCGTGATCGAGATCAGGGGACGGTAGAGACGTATCGCATCCCGAAGCTTTACATAATAATAGATCAGCGGCCCCAGGATGAGGAGATATGTGAGAAGAAGCAGAAGGTAGAGCCCCGCGTTCGGACGCTTGGAGAGATCCGACTGGTTCATGAGGGCCTCCATGCTCCAGTAACGGTTCAGACTCCTCTCGGACGCGGAGACCGAGAGCGCATTCAGGCGGCTCTCTCCGAGGATTTTCGTGAAGAGCTGATTCACGTAGCCGCTCTCCTCCGTCGCAAAGCGCTGGAGATCGCAGAAATCGTAGCCGCTCACCGCGATGAGCCCCGCTCCCCTGGAGACGACCGAGAGGTAGGACACACCACCGTATAATATCCCCTCCCTTCCCGAGCGGAGGGATACCGGAGAGGCAACGAGACGGAGCGGCTCCTCCTGCGCGGAGGATCTCTCCAGCCCCTCCCGCATGTCGATGCTCCGCTCCCTGGGACTGAGCGGCTCTCTGAGAAGCTCCCGATAATAGGGAGAGACGGCGTCCTCCCCCCTCGCTCCGGTTCCCAGAATCAAAACACCGCCCCTCTCCACCCAGCGGTTTATGACCTCCACCTCGGTCTCATTCATCCTGGAGAGCGGAAAGTCCGAGAGCAGGAGCACATCCAGCTGATCGAGCTCCGTCTCACTGGAGGGGAGCTTTTCCTGGTCGAGAGCCACCTCCCGCGTCCGGAGCAGACCATCGTTGATGGAGACCGAGTTCAAATAGCTGAGCTTATCCTCCTGCTCGGAGAGCACGCCGATGATGAGCTCCGCGTCGGAGCTTGCGACATCGAGCCCGACTCTGCGGCTTCCGACCAGCCTCCCCTCCTGATTCGTCGCAGTGACCAGGAGCTGATTGACCCCGGAGCTCAGTGCCACCGCCATGCTGAGCTCCGTATCGGATTCCGCCTCCACGGCGCTCGGATACTGGTACTCGCAGATACTGCTGCCGGATTCCGCCATATAAATGTGGATCATCCCGGAGAAGGTCTCCGAGCCGGAGTTTCGAATCCCGATCTTCAGGGGAAGGAAACGCCCCGCCTTCGCGGTGTTCTGGTAGCCATAGGTGACATTCAGCTCGATCTCATCTGCAAACGAAAAGAAAGAGGGCAGAAAAAGAAAAAGGAAAAGGAGGGAGAGAAAAAGGAGCGGTGAAGGCAGTCCCTTCCCCCGTACTCTTCTCTCCCCCTCTGTCCTTTTCTCCCGCATAAATCTCCTCCCCACTTTCCATACATCGAATGGGCAGCGCATGAAAGCACGGCTCAGCCCCTCATTCCTCCGCCGTATAGCGGATCGGAAGGCGCACAGTGAAGCAGGTCCCGGAGAGGTCCGAGCTCACCTCCACGCTGCCGTGGTGCATCTCCGCGACATTCTTCACGATAGCAAGGCCCAGCCCCGTCCCGCCCGTCGAGCTGGAACGGGAGCGCTCCACCCGGTAAAACTTATCGAAGATCATCGGAAGCTCCTTCTTCGGAATCACATAGCCGTAGTTGATCACCCGGACCTCCACCGCATTCTTCTCCGAACGAAGGCGCACCAGAATCCTCTTCCCCTCCGCGCCGTACTTGATCGCATTCGTGATCAGATTGTCAAAAAGCCTGGCGAGAAGGTCCCCGTCCGCCTGTATCATGCGGGAGGGCACATTGGAGCTGAACTCATAGCTGAGACCATGCTTCTCGAAGTTCGGGTAGCTCTCCTCCACAAGCTGCGAGAGGAGCTTCACGATATCGAGCTCGCCGATCTTCAGATTCTGCTTCCCGTAGGAGAGCTTCGTAAAGCCAAAGAGCTCCTCGATCAGCTTCTGGAGCCGCACCGCCTTATTGTACACGATCTCGATATAATGCTCCTCCGTCTCTCTCGGAAGAGAGGCTCCGCCTCTCAGGAGCTCGAGATAGCCGAGGATGGAGGTCAGAGGGGTCCGAAGATCGTGCGCGACATTGGTGATGAGATCTGTCTTCGACTGCTCCGCGCTCCGCTCCCGCTCCATAAGATCCATGAGGTCTCTCTCCATCCGGTTGATGGATTCCGCGATGTGCGCGATCTCTCCCTCCCCTTCGATCTCCAGCTGAACGCTGAGATCCCCCTCGGAGATCCGCTCCACCGCCTGGGCGATCCTCCCGATATCCCTCGCCGTCCTCTGCTGAAGGAGGAGAAAAATGAAGGAGAAGATGGCGATGCCGCTCAGCACATAGAGAAGGATGCTCACCGTGCTCACAAAGCCAAAGCGCTGCACGGCCGGGGAGCTGTCCCCCCTCTGGTAGAGATAGGAGGCAAAGGCGCTGACATTACTCACCAGGAAAATCTCCAAAATCGCGGTGATGATCGTGGAGATTCCCACATTGATCAGAAGCTGCATCATGTAGCCCTGCCTGGAATGGGAGCGCCGCCCCTTTTTCGCCTTTTCTCTCATGCTTTCCGATCCCGCTGTCAAAATCCGTCAAAAGCCGGGCGGAAAAGCACTGAGCTCTCCCTTCCCCGCCTCCTTTGTCAAAGCTCCGCTCTTTATCCCGGAAAAAGAGAAGATCCCGGAACAAATACGCCTCTTCCCTCTTACTTCTCGATCTTATAGCCCACACCCCAGACCGTCGTGATGATCTTATTCTCCCTCTGGTCCTCCTTCATCTTCCCGCGGAGTCTCCGGATATGCACCATGACGGTGTTGTTCGCCTCGTAGACCTTCTCATTCCAGACCTTCTCGAAGATCTCGTCCGTGGAAAAGACCTTGCCCGGATGGGAGGCCAGAAGATAGAGAATCTCAAACTCAATGGGGGTCAGGCGCACATCCTCCCCTTCGATCACGACCTTGTGGTTGTCCCGGTTGATCGTCATATTCCGAATATTGATCTCGCTCCCGGCAAACTCATTGGTGGAATTCGGATTGAGCTGCGTGTAGCGGCGAAGCTGAGACTTCACCCTGGCGGTGAGCTCCAGGGGATTAAAGGGCTTCGTCACATAGTCGTCCGCCCCGCCGGTCAGTCCCACGATCTTATCGAGATCCGCGGACTTTGCGGAGAGCATGATGATCGGAATGTTCGAGCTCTCGCGGATCTTCCGGCAGAGCTCCAGGCCATTCATCCCGGGCATCATGACATCCAAAAGCACAAGATGAATCTCCTCCTGCTTCATAATGAGCAGCGCCTCATCCGCATTATAGGCCTTAAATACCTTGTAGCCGTCGCTCACAAGGTAGATCTCCACGAGCTCCGCGATTTCCTTTTCATCATCCACCACCAAGACATTGATCTGCGGCATGTTGTTGTCGTCTCTCACGGCTAAATTCCTCCTTTTATCCTCTCCGCCGGGAAGGCGGCTTTTCGGGGAAACGCATCCGAGAAATCCGAATAATTCCCGAGGATCCGAAAGCCCGGAAGCTCACTCAGCGCGTTTCTCACATCGGGATCGGATAGATTTCCCATAACATCCACAAAAAAGCGGTATTCAAAGGGCCTGTCCGGCACCGGCCGGGACTGGATCATGCTGAGATTCAGATCGTTGAAGAGAAAGCTCCCCAGCACCTGATAGAGGGTTCCGGGCCTGTGGCTCAGCTCAAAGCTCAGGCTCAGCCGCTCTGCCCCCCTCTCGTAGATTTTCTCTTTCCCGACGATGAGGAAGCGCGTCGTATTGCTTTTCTGCTGGTTCACGGCCCTTTGCAGGATCGAAAGACCGTAGATCTCCGCCGCATTCTCGCTGGCAAGGGCCGCGAGCTCCCTCTCCCCGCTCTCCCTCACTCTCCTGGCCGCCTCCGCCGTGTTTCTCATCGGTACGGCCTCGATCCTCGGATGCTCCCGGAAGAAGCTCTCGCACTGGGCGAGGGCCTGCGGATGGGAAAAGACCCTGCGGATCCCGGAGAGAGCCCCTCCGGGGAGGGCCATCAGGACATGCTCCACCGGGAGGAAGCACTCCCCCAGGATCACCGCCTCCGGAAACTGGAGGAGGAGGTCGAAATTATCCGCCACTGCCCCATAGGAGGAGTTCTCGATCGGGAGGACAGCGAAGTCCGCCCTCCCGGAGAGAACGCTCTCCACCGTGCTCCGAAAGCTCTCCGAGGGGAGAAAGCGGCAGTCATCGGGAAAGCTCTTCCTCGCCGCAAGCTCCGCATAGGCACCGGGCAGGCCCTGGTAGGCGACGCGCTTTTTTTTGCGGGGGATCTCAGAAACCTCCCGGAAGCCCGATGCGGGGCTTGGCTCTCTCCCGAGGAGGCGCTGCTGCCATCTCCGGGAGAGTGACATCAGCTGCCGGAAGAGCTCACGGACCGCCCTTTCGTGAAATTCTATCTCCACCCCGGCCCGCCGGGAATCCTTCTCACTCTCTCCGCTCAGAGGCACTCCCCTGCCTGATTCTCCCCCCTGTGTCTCTTTCCCCGGCACCGCCGCCCTTTTTGGCTCTTTTTCCGTCCCTTCCTCTCTTTGTATCCCTTCGCCCGGCAGCTTTTCCCGCAGCTCTGTCTTAAGAAAAGCGGAGACGCTGTCCAGCTTTTCCTCCTCCCGGACCGGGTCAAGAACCGCTCTCCCGCTCCTTCTCTTCTCTTTCGCGACCTCCGAGACCAAAGACACCCTCTCCCGATAGAGCTTCACCAGCTCTCTGTCCACCCGGTCCAGCTCCTCACGGAGCTCAGCGAGTCCCATAGCGAGCCTCCATTTCCCGGAGATATCCGATGATCTTCTCCCTCGTGTACTCCCCGATCCTTCTCCTCTTCTCCTCCGGAAGCTCCGAAAGGAGGATTGGCTCCCCCACCTTCACGAGCACATGGGTCGGAATGATGCGGGGGAAATGCTCCTCCAGGATTCTCCTCGTCGGATACATCGCGATCGGGACGATCCTGCATCCGCTCTTCTCCGCGATCTTGAAGGATCCCTCCTTAAAGGGCAGAAGCTCCTTCACATCGCTCCCCGTGCTCCTCTTTCCCTCCGGATAGATCCAGATGGAGACCCCGCCCTTCACAAGCTTGATCGCCTCGAGGATCACCTTCAGATTCTGCCGGATATTGTCCCTGTCCATAAAGAGGCAGTGCAGCTCCTCCATCCAGCGCTTTAAGGGCGGGACCTTCCCCACCTCCTGCTTTGAGATAAAGCCGGTCGGCCCCTTTACCAGAGTATAGCCGATCACGATATCGAAGAAGGAGCGGTGATTCCCCACAAACATCACGGCCTCATTTTCCGGGATATTTTCGGCCCCCTCGATCTCGTAGCTCACGCCGGAGGCCGCGAGTATCCGTCTCAATCTTCTCTGCACAAGGTGAAGCGTGAAGAGATCCTTCTCCCTGCCCTCCTCCATCCTGTCAAGCTTCAGGAAATAAACGCAGCCGAATGTCAGAAAAAGAAATATAACGGACAGCGCCGCTATCATATGAAGCATCTTGGGTCCTCCTTCGGAAAATGCGGACGGGCTTTCGCCCTCAGCAGACAAATCTGACGAATAAGAAAAGCCGTGGCTCTCAGAGCACGTCTGAAAAATGCGGGCGCAGTTTTCCGAAGAAGCGAAGCCCTGCGAAAAAGATCACTATCGTAAGTCCCCAAAAGTAAATGCCCAGCTTCGGCCGCATCCAAAACGGGCTGCCGGTGATCATGGAATCCCGGTATCCCGCCACAATATAATAAAAGGGGTTCAGCTTCAATATAACAGAAACCCAGGGTGCCTTCGAGAAAAAGAGCTTCTCATCGTACATGATCGGACACATCCAGATGCCAAACTGGAGCAGGATGCCGACGATCTGCTGCATATCCTTGAAAAAGACATTGACCGCGCTCGTAAGATAGCCCAGTCCCAGCGCAAACATCGCCGCCGCAAAGCTGTAATAAAAGCACTGGATCCAGGAGAGCATCGGCATCCTGCCGTTTACGAGATAGAAAACCAGCATGACCGCGAAAAAGAAGAGGTGGACAAAACTGCAGCTGATCAGCTTGATGATCGGGAGGAGCTCTACCGGAAAGACGACCTTCTTCACAAGATAACTGTATTCCTGAAGGATGCCGGTGATCATATTCATCGCTTCCGAGAAGAAAAACCAGGGCACGATGCCGGGGACCAGCCAGGCCGTATAGCTCACATTCGGCACCGGAGGAGCGGACTTAAAGCCATAGGGGCCGAAGATAAAGGCATAGATCGCGATCGTAACAAGGGGCTGGATGAACATCCATACCATGCCGAAGTAGGACCCGACGAAGCGCTTCCGAAAATCCGCCGCCGCAAGCTCTAAAATCATGCGCCTCCGCGCTTTAATATCTTTCAATAATTGCAGTACCGTTCTCATAACCTTCCCTGTATCCATCCGGGGCCCCGAGGCATCCTCCCCGTTCCCTCTCCATGCCGCTGTCAGTATTCGCGGGCCGCCTCAGCGTTTTCCTGTGATTTTCTCCGCCCAAAGCAGAACGCTTCCGCTGCCCTCTCCCGCGGCAAATATAAGCGATGGAAGCCGGTAAAGCGCCGGATAGAGGATCAGGCAGAAAGAAACGAAAAGGGCGTCGGCAATGCCACCATGATATCACACAATCGCAGGGCCTTCCCGCGGCATCCATTAAAAAACAATGAATTTTTCAGAATATTTTCGACATTATTACATTTTTTGTCTCTTTATCCCGCCTTTTATCTCCTTATCCCGCGTTTTATTTCTTTATCTTGTGTTTTATCTCTTCCCCCCGCTGTGATCGAAAGAAGAGCGCGTTCCCGTCTCGATGGATGCCCTAGCTCCGCCCCGCTATGATCGAAAGGAGAGCAAGCAGGAGCCCCGCATTTAGAAGAAATTCGAGAAAGAGAAGGATCGGCGCCGGGGCACTGAGTCCCCACCCTGCCTTTCTTTTCCGGCTCTTCCTCTCCCTCCTCCGAAAGATTCCGGAAAAGGCTCTGCTTTGTCCCCGGAGAGGCGCCGCTCTCTCCTTCTCTTTGGGATCCTTCGTCCCCATCTCTCCTCCTTCCGGGCCCTTTCGCATCTTTCCGAAGCTCTCTTCCTTCTCCTTATTAGAGGCGGGCGCCTTCCCCTCATCCGAGACAGGCGCCTTCCCCTCCCTCTCATCGGAAGCGGGCAAGCTCTCTCCGGTCTTAGTCTCTATCCGAGCGGGAGCGGCTTCCGCCTTTTTCTCTCCTGCCTCCCGCGGGGGGCAGGGCGCAGCTTCCGCAGCCTTTGGGCCTTCCCCGCTTCCCCGCTCTATCTTTTCTGCCTTTTCTATCTTTTCTATCTTTTCGTTTCCGGAGGAATGGAAGGGTGCAGAGGATCCCGCGAAAGTCCCGCTCTCTTTCCCGGAGGATGCGGCAGGGGATGCCGCATCCTTCCCTCCCGCTCTCCATAAACTCCGCCCTCCAAAGAAGGAGAGGAGGAGCATCGGAAGTGCCGGAAGGAAATACCTGCCCTGCACACCGAGGACATAGTCTGTCCCCTTCGGAGTGTAGGCACTCAGCATGCTCGCGAGGATCGCCACGACGAGAAGCGCCGGGGTGAGGAGGAAGCAAAGCCTTTGCAGGAGCGAAAGCCCCCTTTCTCCCCTCCGGGTAAAAATCCCCTGCAATAGGACAATGAGGTAGAAAAGCCCCACCAGGAAGATCGGAGCGCCGAGCCCCTGATCGAAGTGGCCCAGCGGATGCCCCACCATGGTGAGGAGATACTCCTCCCCCTTGATCTGAAAGCTGTTTCTCAGGATCTTCAGAAAGATCACAGGTGTTTTTAATGTCCCGATGAGATTATAGGTCTCGGCGGCGCTCCCCGTCGCGGCGGCATCCGCATAATTCACCGCTCCTCCCGATGGGTGAAGATAGCGGAAGAGCTCCTGAAAATTCATAAGGAGCAGGGAGAGCGCAATGAGAAAGGCGATCCCGAAAATCATGAGGAAGTAGCTTCCGATATTCTTCCACTTCCGAACCGGCACCGAGAAGCAGCCCAGGAAGAGGAGGGAATAGACCATCTTGCAGGGGGAGAGCAGGAAGGCCAGGATGCCGATCTCCAGGAAATCACTCAGCCCGGGCCCCTGCTCCCGGGTCGCGAGGTCCGTGACCGTCGCTGTGAGATAGAAGCTAAGCCCCAGGATGAAGGCATCGTAGGAAAGGGAGCCCGCGAGCTCCAGCACCATGGGAAAAAGCGCGACTGAGAGGAGGACCTCCTTTCCAAACGGCAGCCGCCGCACGGCGAGCGTCGTGAGGATGGAGAAGAGGAGGAGGTTAAAGAGCCTCCCGAAAAAGACCAGTCCGAAGCCGCCCATTCTCAGCACCCTCGCAAGGGAAAAGCCAAGGGCGGGGAAGAGATAGGCGAAAAAGCTCGTGTGCACCGGCTCCTGCAGGGTAAAATGATAGCCCTTCTCTCCCGTCGAGAAAATCCCCCTCCGGAAAAGCTCCTCATAGCTTCTCCTCGTAAGATGCATGCCGATCACGGTCGCATTGTCCGGGTCCCCGTCCTCCGGCCAGTCATCCAAAAAGACATCCTCCGCCCGGATCAAAAGTCTCCCCTCCTCGTCCCGCATGGGCTCCGGCTTTCCGATCAGCACATTGGAGAGCTCATAGACACCGACATAATGCGCGACCTCATCCGGAGCGGAGAGCGGCATCAGCACAAGGGAATATAAAAAGCCAAGGCCAAAGAGCAGGGAAAAGGAAAGGAGGCAGAGCCTCTCCCTTCGAAGGAAGAGGAGAAGGAGAGCTGCGAGCAGCAAAAGCAGGATGAAAATGAGGAAAAGCCAGGGGAAGGGAAAGGAAGACAGCTCCGGATTCATCGCATCTCCTCTCCGGGGAAGCCCCCAAAGCTCTCCTCTTCCCTCTCCCTGTTCTGAGAGAGCGCAAACTCCTGCGCCAAAGTCCGAAGCTTCTCCTCCAGCCTCCCAAGCTGCATATTGACATGGAAGAGCCGGAGAAGGAGCAGGAAGATGATAAAGAGGAAGAGGAAGTTCGGCGTGGAGTAGATGCCGAGCGCCGCTGCCGCCCGATCCGCAAGTGCCGGAAAGAGCGCAAAGAGCACAAAGAGCAGCGAGAGCAGGATCCAAAACACCGTCTCCTCGATCCGGATCCTGGATTTTCGGATCTTTCGGTTCAATACCCAGAAGGTCGCCCCTGAGACAAGGATCAGGATCATTCGAAAGAACGTCGTCATCATTTTCCTCCTCTTCTTCTCCAATAGCCCTTGTTCATACTGAGGGCGGAGCGCAGTCTCCCGGGGAGTCTCCGGTAATTTTTCCCGAGAAGGTAGCCGAGATACTTGCAGCCGGACTTCCATATGAGGGCGGGAATTTTCCAGGCTCTTCCCTCTCTCAGAAGCTCCCTGAGATTTCCCTTTATCAGCCGTTTCCCCTCTCCCTCCGGCCGAAGATCGGAAAAAATCTCCGGGTGCTCCGCCTGTGAGACGCCGAGATCGAAGTTCCGCCGAAGCTGCTGAAGACCCGAGTAGCAGTGCGCATGATAGACCTCCGCCTCCGCCTCATAGGCGATCCGATAGCCGAGCCGAAGGAGGCGGGCCGCATAGACCATGTCTTCATTGAAGATCATCGGACTGGGAAAGCCCCCCAGCCTGTCGAAAAGATCTCTCCGGTAAGCGCAGCAGACATTGGACATGAAGTAGGTCTTGATCGAAAGGCGCGGCAGATCCTCGATGGACTTCACAAAGGACTGCTCCGGATAATTAAAGCGCCTCGCATAGCGCTCATCAAAGGAGCTCTCCTTCGTCGCAAGCTGTCTCCCATAGACGGCTCCGATCCTCTCCCCCCGAAGAAAGGCCGAAGAGAGCCTCTCCGTGAGCTCCGTACTCCGAGGCACCGCATCGTCCGTCAACATGAGAAAGAGCTCGGAATCCGAGAAGGAGACGCCGAGATTTCTGCTCCCGCCGTGGTCGAAGTCCCGCTTCTCAATGTGGTGGAGCTCCAGGCGCTCCCCCGCCGCTTCCCTCGCCCTCTCCTCATCGAAAAAGCGTCTCTCTGTATTCACCACGATGATCTTTCCGAGGGGAAGGCGCTGCTTTTTCAGCATGGCGAGGAGCCGGTAGAATTTCTCCCCCGGGCGGTAGCTCGGTATGATGGCATCCATCGTCTGATTCATTTCTCTCTTCCCTTCCTCTTTCCTGCCTTCCCTTTCCGCTTTACTGCACCTCTCCCTGCCATGTCCCGCTCTCCCTCTCTCCTCCTCGCTTTCCGTCCTTCGGTCCGCCTTTCCTTTCCCTCTCCCTGTCCGTCCTCTCTCCCAGCGATGCTCTCTTCTCTTTCTCCGTCTCTTCCCGTCCTCCCCGCCTCTTACCGTCATCCGGCCGTTTCTCCCCCGCTTATTCCGCCTTCCCTTCCCGCGTTCCGTTTTTCCCGTCATTCTGCATCCTCCAAAGCCCCCGGAGCACGGAAAGGCTGAAGAAAAGGAAGAGGATAGCCATCAGGAAAAGATAGCAAACTGCCCCTCCCAGGATCCCGGCGCACTGCACCGCGCGGTCCGCGGAAACGAGAGCAAGGAAGGATACGAGGACATAGGAGAAAAAGATCGTCCCCTGGCGCCGCATCGTCACAAGGATATAGTACTGCACATTCGCGAGCGCGTAAAAGCCTCCTCCTGCAATCAGGATCAGGAAGGCCAGGATCTCCCGGAGCAGGGCCCCGCGATAGCGCATTCCGAGAAGGAGCTCGAAGATCTGAAGCCCGAATTCGCCGAGGAGCAGGCTCGTGAGAGAGATGCCGAGCGCCATGAGAAAGACCGCGAGGATCAAAAAGCGGCAGCTTCGCGAAAAATCCTCATACCTTCCCTCCCTCCGCTCTGTCGCAAGGCGCGTGAGCATCGGGCGGATCAGGAAATTCGCGACAAGATAGATGAAGGAGGTCGGCATGAAGAGGACATTGAAGATGCCGGAGCTCTCCGAACCGAGCCTGAGATCCAGAGCATACTTTGAGGCAGAAAAGATGTAGAAGTCCAAAAAGGCGGAGAGAAAGAGAAAGGAGGTGCTCCGCAAAAGCCGGAGGCTCCTTCCCCTCCTTTTCTCTCCCGAAAAGACCTCGCTTCCGGGAAGCTCTCCCAGGGACCTGAGAGGAAGAAGCGCAAAAAGATAAAGGCCCAGAAGCTGTGTGAGATCCATGAGGATGCAGGAGAAAAGCATATTCCCCGTGACAAGGAGACTCAGCATCAGGCTCAGCATGGAAAGCCCCGTCCGGAAAAAAAGCGACTGCCCGGCGAGGTAGAGCCTGCCGCGGCGCTGGAGCTCCGATTCATAGACATCGGAAAAGCCGTCCAGAAGCTTATAAAAGGAAAGCAGAAAAAGAAGCTCCGCCTTGATCCCGTCATAGCTTCCGATCGAAACCATCAGCCAGAGGAAGAGGAGGGAGGAGAGAAGCGCAAAAAGGGAGGAGAGTCTCCTCGCAAAGTGATACTCCGAAAAGCGGTACTCCCCCGCCATATCCGTGATCTGGAACGGGCGGATCCCAAAATAAGCGATGATGAAAATCTGCTGTCCGAAGGTAGAGAAGCCGAAGCCGAAGATCCCGCCGTCCCGCGGCCCCATGAGGCGGAGCACGAAAAAAGAAAGCACCATGGAAGCGAGCGCATACAGCAGGCTCCCCGCCGCATTCCAGAAAACATCATTTCTCCAAAGCTTCCTCATCCCTTCCCCGTTCTCCCATCCTCTCTTCCCCCGCGAAAATACTGGATCAGGAGGATGGAGATCAGCATCCGCGCCATGTATTTTGCCGCGTTCAAGGGCCTGAGATAGGACTCCCCCGCCCGTCTCTCCCGGACCTCTACCGCCACCTCCGCGATCCGGCATCCCCGCCGGATCAGATAGGATATGGTATCCGGCTCCGGACCATAGTTTAAGCGGAGCGCGAAATCCTCGATCACCGTTTTCCGGTAGAGCCGAAGCCCGCAGGTCGGGTCCGTCAATTTCTTCCCCGTGCTCAGGAAAATCGCGAGGGAGATGAGCCGGGAGCCGAGCTCTCTCATGCTGCCCCCCCGCTTCTTTTGGAGGAAGCGGGAGCCGAGCACGATGTCATACTCTCCTTCCTTCATCTTCTCCAGGAGAAGACGGACATCCTCCGCCCTGTGCTGCCCGTCCCCGTCGAACTGGGCCGCATAGGAGTAGCCCTCCCGGAGCGCATACTTCATCCCCGTCTGAAAGCAGCCGGCGAGCCCCAGATTCACCGGGAGCTCAATATAGTTCCATCCCCTCTCCCGGCAAAGCTCCGCTGTCCCGTCTGTGGAGCCGTCGGAGACGACGATGTAGTCGATTCCATCCCCCGAGAGCAGAATGTCCGAGATCACGTCGGGGAGATTCTCCCTCTCATTATAGGCCGGGATCACGAGGAGCAGCTCTCCTCTCCTCCTCTTCTCCGCTCTCCCGCTCATCGCTTCATTCTGCATTCTGTATATTTCCTCGTGAAATAGCCGCAGCGGAGCGGGTAATCCGTCCGGAGCCTCTCCCCGTCAAAGATCCGGAGGCTCTCCTCCACCGCCGGAAAGCCGGAGAGCTCCGTGAAGGCCACGCCCCCCGAGAAGCGGGGATTACACTCCACGAAATAATAGACGCCGGAGCCCTCGCCCCGGATGAACTCAAAATTCACGCAGCCCAGGATATTGAGCCGCTCTGCCAGATATTCGCAGACCCTCTGGAAATTCCGATCCCGGAAAACACGCACGGAAAGACCCGCGCCGTTGGGAGTCCGGAGAAGCTCCTCCCGGGGGATAGATGCCGTATTTCCGAAGCGGTCCCGGAGGATATCCACCGTCACGACTCTTCCCCGGATGAGGGGCTGGGCGATATAGGAGGAAAGCCTCTCCTCCCCGCCCTCCCGGAGTATCACAGAGAGCGAAAAGCCGAGCTCATCCTCATTATGGATCCGGTAGAGCCCGCCGGAGGATCTCCCGTTCACCGGCTTTAAAACGAGCGGGAAGCTGAGAGCTTCGAAGTCGAGCTCCGATGCGTACTCTGTCCGGATCGCCCGCACATTGGCCCGGCAGGAGCTGTCCTCCAGTTCATTCAAGGAGCCGGCGACCTTCCGGGCGAGGAGGTATTTGTCCCTCAGAAGCTCGATCTCCTCCTTCCCGCAGATGCAGAAAATGCCGTTTTCTGTCTCAAGCTCCTCCCGGTGCAGATTCAGAAGGTCCACCTCGAGGTCTATGAGCGGGAGGATTTTCTCCGGCCTCTCCCTCTCCAAAAGCTTCCGGAATGAGAAAAGATAGTCCTCCTCTTCCGCAGCGGGGGGAAGGCGGCAGAAGGCGTCGAGCTTCAAGCTTGCGGGAAGCCACTCCTCCGGGTAGATATCCGTCCCGACGACGCGGTAATTAAGCCTCCTGAGAGTCTCCAGTACGCAGTCCGCCGAAAAGGAACCGATCGCCGTCACAAGCGCTGTCTTTTCCTTCATCCTTTCCTCCTTCCCCGTCCTTCTCCTATTAAAAAGAGGCACAGAATTCCGCTTCCGCGCCCTGATCCGGGCTTCCGAAGGCCGGTCCCCTCTCTCAGCGCTCCTCCAAAACGATGCGGCAGATCCGGTCTACCTCCTCGAGCGGCAGCCCGGGATAGATCGGAAGCGTCAGAATCTCCCGGGAAATTCGTCCCGCGACCGGGGTCTCCCTCTCATCGTACTGCTCCCGGTAACAGCGGTAGGCGTTGACGCAGGGGTAGAAATACTTTCTCGCGTGGATTCCATTTTTCCCAAGCCTTTCAAAGATCGCATCCCTCGAATAAGAGGCTTTGAAAAAGCGGACCGGCAGATAGGCATAATTGCTTTTTGTGTCGGGATCGGGCTCCGGGAACAGAATCCCCCTTCTCCCGCTCAGAATCTCCCGGTAGCGCTCAAATACCCGCTTCCTCCCCTCGATATACTCCGAAATGTGATTCAGATTGCAAAGCCCCATCGCCGCCGAAAATTCATTCATCTTCCCATTCGCCCCGACGGATGCGACCTCCTCCTGCCCGAGGATCCCGAAATTTTTCAGCTCATAGAGCCTCTCCATAAGCTCCGGATCTCTTCTCCCCAGGCTCACCGCGCCGCCCTCAATCGTGTGAAAGACCTTCGTGGCGTGGAAGGAAAACATCGAAGCATCACCATAGCTCCCCACTCCCCTTCCCTCATAGCTCTCTCCGAAGGCGTGGGCCGCATCATAGATCACCGGAATATGATATTTTCTTCCCATCTCCGAAAGCTTATGAACAGCGCAGATATTTCCATAGACATGAACCGGAAGAATCGCGCAGGTATTCTCCGTGATCTTCTCCGGAAGCTTCTCTACATCTATCGTATAGTTCTTCTCCGAGATGTCGCAAAAGACCGGCTTCAGGCCGTTTCGCACGATCGCATGAGTCGTGGAGGCAAAGGTAAAGGGCGTCGTGATCACCTCGCCCTTCAGGGAAAAGGCCTGCAGTAGGAGCTCCAGCGCGCTGTGTCCGTTCACGAAAAGCTCCAGCTCCTCAACTCCGAGATAGCGCCGGAGTCTTTCGCGGAGCTCCTCGTGATACCTTCCCATATTGGTGAGCTGCGCGCTTTCCCAGATCTCTCTGAGCATCGCCTGATATTCCTCAATCGGCGGAAGGCTTGCTCTCGTCACATTGATGACAGCTTCCTCCGGCTTTCTCTGTCCCGCAGACACAGTTCTCCTTCCCGGACCGCCCCTTGCGGCGCCTCCCTCGATATTCCCGCGGTATTTAACTCAATCCACTCAACATTTCTGCGATTTCACCTGTCTTCGCCGGCAATCGCGGCGGGCATCTTGTGACGCCCCGAGACATTCTTACATTTCCTGCGATTCCGCGTGTCTTAAGCTCGCTCCTCCTCTTTTATGCAAGCATAAGTCGGAGGAGAGGAAGACCTATGATTCCGCATGCCTTCGCTGCTTCGCAGCTTGCGCCATGCGCCCCGCCATTCGCACTCCCGCGGCGCTTCGCTCCGCTTCCTGCTCATGTCTCCTTGACGATCTCGGTGAGCATTTGTGACACCCGAGACATTCTTATGATTCCGCATGCCTTCGCTGCTTCGCAGCTTGCGCCATGCGCCCCGCCATTCGCACTCCCGCGGCGCTTCGCTCCGCTTCCTGCTCATGTCTTCTTGACAATCGCAGTGGGCATTTGTGACACCCCGAAACATTCTTATGATTCCGCATGCCTTCGCTGCTTC
>NZ_KI273104.1:26513-46481 GCF_000469565.1 Oribacterium sp. oral taxon 078 str. F0263
GCGCCCCGCCATTCGCACTCCCGCGGCGCTTCGCACCGCTTCCTGCTCATGTCGGGGCGTGTCTTAAGCTTGCTCTTCCTCTCTTATGCGAGCATAAGTCGGAGGAGCGAGCTTATACACTGGAATCATATTCTATATGATCCCCGTCAAATTGTAAACTCCTGCGGGGGGGCTGTATTTCCGCGCTAGCCAATTTTCGGATTTCGTTGTATGATAGGAGGGCATATGGGTCAAAAGGGATAAATATTCAAAAAAAACTAATCAGGAGGTCATAAAGGATATGATAAGGTTCCAAAAGGCGGGAGTCTTTGCCGCGATTTTTGCTCTTTCGCAGGCAGCGGCTCTTCCCGCTCTTGCGAAGTCAAATGTCATCAGCGGGATGAGGCCTGTGCAGGTAGAGAGCAGTGCCTCTTCTCAGGGCAGCGAATCCGCGGCTTCCTCCGGGAATGCCGCGTCCTCGCAGAACGCGGGAAGCACGCAGGCGGAGAGCCAGGGACAGACGCAGGAGCAGGGGCAGAATAATCAGCAGGGACAGGGGGGACAAAATCAGGCGCAGAATCAGGCACAAAGTCAGCAGCCGAATTCCAGTGTAAACGGAGTCCTTCCGAAGGTGAGCGTCGATGTGGATACTCTCCGCGCCAGGTTTACGACCGGACACGCGGGTGATATGACAGAAGATCCCGTGCTTCAGCTCATCCCGCTCGCAACCTACTATGTCTATAATGGAAACGGCGACCGCATCGACTACGGTTATACCCAGAAAAATGATTCCTTCGTCTTCGCGGAGGGCGGATTCCAGCGTATGATGCTGGAGCACCAGAACGTTGGCCGCTGGTATTACAGAACCTATGCGAGCAGCACCGGCTGGGGCCCTTGGGCGGCCTCCAAGGAAAAGACGCCGGACCGGGGTACCGTACAGGCGGTCCAGTTCCGGATCAAGGGCTATACGCATAAGCTGGGAACCCTCTACTACCGCGCTGTCCTGAACGATGGTACGATGACAGACTGGGCAAAGGAAGGGCAGGCCTGCGGTGTGATCGGCGGAGACCGCTACATCGTCGGACTGAAGCTCGCCCTCTGGAAGAATGAGGTCCCCTTCGAAAATCCGGGCTCCAAGTTCCTGGACAACGAGCACAACGAGGGCTTCACCCGCACAGAAAGCGGTGCTCCTGTCTACGCCACCGCGGACGGTCACGCCTATACCGGCTGGGCCTTCGACGAGGACTCCAACCAGCTCTACTTCGAAAACGGCTCTCCCGTGACCGGCTGGAAGGCGATCGACGGCTATAACTGCTATTTCAGCGAGCACGGCATCGCGGTCAAGGATCTGGAACCCGTCATGGGCGCACAGAAGAAGGGCTATGCCGTCCGGATCAACAAGGCGACCCGCACCGCCACCATCCTCGCCAGAGACTCCGCGGGAAAGTTCACGATCCCCTTCAAGACCTTTATGATCAGCTGCGGGACGGACACTCCCCTCGGGGATTTCAAGATCTATGAGAAATACCGCTGGCACTTCATGCACCAGGACTGCTATACGCAGTTCCTCTCCCGTTTCTATCAGGGCTTCCTGATCCACTCCCTCCTCTACACGAGGGCGGATCTGCATACCTTTGATGCGATCAATTATAACTACATGGATCAGGCAATCTCCGGGGGATGCATCCGCATGAAGGCGGGGGATGCCGCCTGGGTCTACCATAACTGCGGAAACGGAACCCCGGTGACGATCTACTCGGATCCCTGGGACAAGGGCCCGCTGGAAAAGGATGCCATCGATCAAGCAATCCCGAGGAGCCAGGACTACGATCCGACGGATCCCGTCATCGTAGGGCAGCAGTCCGAAGCGGACAAGCAGGCCGTTGCAAAGGCGCAGGCGGACGCCGCAAGGGAGAAGGCTGCCGGTGCGATCGAGCCGCACGACTAAGAAAAGTAAAAATTAAGAAAGAAGGGGCTTCCGACTCAGATCCGGGTCGGGGGTCCCTTCTTTGATGCTGATCCTGATCCTATTTCCCACTTATTTTGCGATAAGGCCAAGATACGGCATAGGCGTTCCCTCGTCGGAATCTACAAAAGGACGCGGCCCCAATACGGGCCGCATCCTTTCCAGCCGCTGCATTTACTCGGTATCCAGCTGCTCCGCCTTTTCTTCCCTTTCCTCCTTCTTCTCGCTTCTCTCCTTCTTTTCCGGGCCGGGGATCGCATTTTCCAGTCCCGTCACATGGATGTTCCGGTTCACCTTCGCATCATAGCTTCCGGCCCTCATGATCTCTCCGAGATCAATCCCGGTCGTCTCCTTCATGGACTCAAAGAGCTTTGCCATCACGGCGGGGACATTGGAGGCCATCTGGGAGACTCCTCCGTCCCTCCCCTCTCCGCCGATAATCGTGATCTTATCGATCTGGGCGAGCGGCTTTGCGATCTCCTCCGCGATATCCGGGAGCACCTTAATCAGCATCTCCGCCATGGCCGCGTTATTGTACTTCTGGTAGGCCTCCGCCTTCTTCTCCATGGCCTCCGCCTCCGCAAGACCCACAGCCTTCTTCGCCTCGGCCTCCGCCTTTCCCTTTAAGGCGATTCCGGCGGCCTCGGCCTCATACTTTGCCCTAATCCCGGCGGCCTCCTGCTCTGCGGAATACTTCGCCGCATCCGCGACAGCCTTCTTCGCCTCCGCCTCCTTCTCCTGCTCGTACTTTCTCGCCTCCGCCTCTCTCTGGCGCTTTGCGAGCCCAGCGGCGGCCTCCTGCTCCACGCGATACTTCTCGGCATCCGCCTTTTTATTGATCTCGGCGTCCAGAGCCTGCTGCATGACGCCGACCTCCTGCTTCTTGAGCTCGGAGTCGCGCTCTGCCTTCGCGATCTGTGCATTCACCGTCGCGATCTGAATATTCTTCTGCTGCGCCTGCTTCTGAATCTCGTAGGCCGCATCCGCCTCTGCCTTCTTCGTATCGGAGATCACCTTCAGCTCGGACTGCCGGATCGCAAGCTCATTGTTCTTCTGCGCGATCTCCGTATCCGCGAGCACTCTTGCGTCATTCGCCGCCTTATTGGCCTCCGCCTGCGCGATCGCGACATCCCTGTCCGCCTGCGCCTTTGCGATCGCGGCATCCTTCTTGATCTTTGAGGTATTATCCGCCCCCAGATCGTTGATGAGGCCCTTTTCGTCCGTCACATTCTGGATATTGCAGGACAGGATCTCGATGCCGAGCTTATCCATGTCCGTGGCCGCCTTCATCATCACCTGATCGGAGAAGGAATCGCGGTTGGTATTGATATCCTTCAGTGTCAAAGTTCCGATGATTTCACGCATATTTCCCTGGAGGGAATCCTGCAGATCCAGAGCGATCTGCTCCGGCTTTTTATTGAGGAAGTTCCGGGAGGCTTTCTCGATCCCGGCGCCGTCCGGGGCGATCCGGACCTTCGCGACAGCATCGACATTGACATTGATGAAATCCGTCGTCGGGACGGACTGCTCCGTCTTGATATCCACCGTCATCTGCCCGAGGTAGAGAACATCCAGCCTTTCCAGGAGAGGAAGCTTCACTCCGGCGCGCCCCACAAGAATCTTCGGCTTCTTCCGAAGACCGGAGATGATGAAGGCCTTATCGGGCGGTGCCTTGACATAACCTCTCAAAAGCAAAAGCAAAACAAGCAGGACAATGAGCAAGGGGATCAAAGCCGGCAGCGGAAAAGAAAATGAAGTCATGGAATGTCCCTCCCTGAAAATAAATATCTGTACCAAAATCGTAATTTCTTAAATTATAACATAAATTTCCCATATCCAGCAGGGAATTGATTAAATAATATGATGAGCTTATAATGATCCCAGCGTCAAAAGTCTCTCCTCCGCATCGCGCCAGCGCGAAGGCGGGGGGAAGACTTTATGACGCGCCCCTTTATGAGCATGGAGTGGAGCGAAGCTCCGCGGGAATGCGAATAAAGGAAGCACGGCGGGAGCTGCAAAGCAGCAAAGCCGTGCGGGATCATGCGAAAAACTTGGCTGCCACGCCCTCTCCTCCGCATCGCGAAGGCGCGAAGGCGGAGGGAAGACCTTATAAGCTTAAGGCAATGATATCGTCCGGGAAGACACAAGAAGCAGAAGGAGAATCCTCATGAAAACTGCCGTCATTATACCAAATTACAATGGCTCCCGTTTTCTCCCGCCCTGTATGGCGGCTTTGGACCGGGAGACGACGGATCAGTTTTCGACCATCGTCGTGGATAACGGCTCCACGGACGGAAGCCTCCGCTGGCTCTCCCACTGGGCCGCCGAGGACAGGGATCGCCATATCCTCCTGCAAAATCCGGAGAATCTCGGCTTCTCCTCCGCGGTAAACCGGGGGATCCGCTTTGCCATTCAAAAAGGCTTCTCCTATGCCATACTCCTGAATAATGATACCGAGGTCTTTCCGGACTTTGTGGAGAATCTGGTCCGCGCCATGGACCAAGACCGCAGGGGAAGGCTCTTTGCTCTTTCCTCCCGGATGCTGCAAAGCTCCGATCCGGATACAATCGATGACGCGGGGGATCAGTATACCCTTCTCGGCTGGCAGTTCCAGCGCGGACACGGGGAGCCCGAAGGACGCTTTCAAAGACCGGCTGCGGTCTTCTCCGCCTGTGCGGGGGCGGCGATCTACCGCCTCTCCCTCCTCTCCGAGACCGGACTCTTCGATGAAGCCCACTTCGCCTATCTCGAGGATATCGACCTCTCCTTCCGGGCCCGGCTCTATGGCTTTGAGATTCGCTATGAGCCCTCCGCCAGGGTACTCCATGTCGGTTCCGGGACGAGCGGCAGCCGCTATAATTCCTTTAAGGTGCGGCTCTCCGCGAGAAATTCGATCTATCTCCTCTATAAGAATATGCCGCCTGTCCTTCTCCTTCTGAATGCCGTCCCGCTTCTTCTCGGCTTTTTCATAAAGCTCCTTTTCTTTTGGAAAAAGGGCTTTGGAAGGGAGTACCTCTCCGGGCTCCGGGAGGGCCTTCGGACGAGGAGACATTTGAAAAAGGCGGACTTTCGCCGAGTCCCCCTCCGCCGTCTCCTCTCGATTGAACTTTGTCTGCTTCTCTCCGTCTTTGAGTACCTCGGACAGAAGCTTCGGGAGAAGGGAGGCCTGTCCCATGCCCATTGAACCCAGGCGAAGAATACGCTATCTCACCAGCGCCCAGATCATCATCCTCGGCTTTTTTTCGATCATTCTCCTCGGGGCGCTGCTTTTGATGCTCCCCCTTTCCGCTAAATGCGGAAGGATTACTCCCTTTTCGAAGACCCTTTTTACCGCGACCTCCGCGGTCTGCGTCACCGGCCTCGTCGTAGTGGATACCGGAAGCTATTGGTCCGCCTTCGGACAGACCGTCATCCTCCTCCTGATCCAGATCGGGGGACTCGGCGTCATCACCGTCGCATCGCTCTTTACGATGCTCTCGCACCAAAGGATCTCCCTTATGCAAAGGAGCATCATGCAGGACGCGATCTCCGCCCCCCAGGTCGGCGGCATCGTCAGACTGACCCGCTTCATCCTCCGGGGCACGATTCTCATCGAGCTCCTCGGCGCGTTTTTTCTGCTCCCGGTCTTCCTCCGGGACTACGGCATCCGCGGAGTCTGGATGGCTCTCTTCCACTCGGTCTCCGCCTTTTGCAATGCGGGCTTTGACCTACTCGGAACGAACGCCGCTCCCTTTGTCTCCATCAGCTCCTATGTCGGAAACCCCGTCGTAAATCTCACCATCATGCTCCTCATCATCCTGGGCGGCCTCGGCTTCCTGACCTGGAATGATATCTATACCTGGCGCTTCCGTATCCACCGCTACCGCCTGCAAAGCAAGATCATCCTGACGGCCACTGCCTTCCTCATCCTTTTGCCCGCGGCCTTTTTCTTCTTTGAGGATCTCTCATCTCTCCCGCTCCAATCCCGGATCCTGGCCTCTCTCCTCCAGTCCGTCACCATGCGGACGGCCGGCTTCAACACTGTAGAGCTCTCGAAGATGTCCGGTCCCTCCCAGGCGATCCAGATCGTTCTGATGCTGATCGGAGGCTCCCCCGGCTCAACGGCGGGCGGGATGAAGACGACGACCTTCGTCGTGCTCCTGGCAAATTTCATCGCCACGATTTTCCAGAAGGAGGATGCGCAGATGTTCGGAAGAAGGATGGAGGAGAGTGCGGTAAAGACCGCCGCGACCATCTTTTTCATGTACGCCGCGCTCTTCTTTACGGGCGCTGTCATCCTCAGCATATACGAGAGGCTTCCCCTCTCCGCCTGCCTCTATGAGACGGCCTCCGCCGTCGGCACCGTGGGCGTCACGCTGGGCATCACGCCAAAGCTCCACCTCCTCTCCCAGCTGGTCCTGATCATCCTTATGTTCCTGGGCCGGGTCGGTGCGCTGACCCTGATCTTTGCGGCCATTTCCACGAGGACCCACAGCTTCGCGAAGCTTCCTCAGGAAAAGATCGCGGTGGGCTGAATAAGCGTATAACCGATACGCCTGTCACTTATGAAAAGAAAGGACTTTATCTATGAAAAGTATTCTCCTGATCGGCCTTGGGCTGCTCGGAAAGCATATTGCCGTCCACCTGAACGAGCTCGGACATGAGGTTATGGCCGTGGACAGCAATGAGGAGCGGGTCAACGAGGTCATGCCCTTTGTGACGAGCGCGCAGATCGGAGACAGCACCAACGCGGAATTTCTCCGCTCCCTCGGGATCGGAAACTATGACATCTGCATCGTGACGATCAGCGACAATTTCCAGGATTCCCTGGAAACCACCTCCCTCTTAAAGGAGCTCGGCGCAAAATGCGTCGTCTCCAGAGCGGAGAGAGATGTGCAGGAGAAGTTTTTGCTCCGAAACGGAGCGGACCATGTCGTATATCCGGAAAAGCAGATCGCAAAGTGGACCGCGATGCGCTATACGACAGACCATATCTTCGACTATATCGAGATCGACCGGCAGCACGCAATCTTCGAAGTGGAGATCCCGGAGTCCTGGGTCGGTAAGAGCATCGGAGAGCTGGATATCCGAAGAAAATACGGCATCAATATCCTCGCCACAAAGCAGGACGGAAAGACCAATGTCACGGTGACGCCGAATCTCGTCTTAACGAGAGATCTCACCATTCTCGCCCTGGGAGAATATAAGGAACTCCAAAAGTGCTTTCAAATCTGAGCTATCCGAAGATCCATAGACATGCGAATGAAATAGATGCAGGCAAAAAGCCGCCCCGGCCTCTCTTTGGGGCGTTTCTCTCTTTCAAGGAGCTCGTTAAAAAATCATGGATTCGAAGAGGCGGGATTTTGGCCGTTCCCCGGGGCGATCCTCTCCTTGAGGAGAGCGATAAGGTAGAGGAGAAGCTCTCGATTTAAGAACCAGGAGATCAAGGGGTAGAGAAGCAGCCCCGCGATGCACTGGAGGAGAAGCGTCGGAAGTATCGCAAGGCCCGCATTTTCCAGGAGCCGGACCGGAAGCGCCATCAAAAGCGAGCAGAGCGCGGAGGGAAGCATGTCCACGCATTGCGGGATCGGTCCGTAGCCGATCAGCCTCTGATTCGGCCAGGCATTGATCAGGAGGTCCAGATATTCGACCCCTGCCTTCAGAAGAAGCATCGGGAGGATCCCAAAGGGAAGGCTTCCGATAAGAACCAGGATTCCGATCCCCTTTTTCAAAAGCTCCAGCTTCAGAAAGAGATCGGAGCGCCCCGCCGCATTCAAAAGCTGCAAATTGATCGAGTGCATGGGGTAGATCGCATAGTAAAAGCAGAAGATACAGAGGTAGGGGACGACGGAGATCCATTTCTCCGTGAGCAGGAAGAGGATCAGGGGGCGGGAGACCGCCATCATCCCGGCCATCATCGGAAAAAGCAAGAAGGCTGAGAGCCGGATTGAGCGCCGCGCCGCATCACGAAGCCTCTCCCTGTCGGACTGAAGCTTCGAATAGGCGGGGAGCATGACGGACTGTACGGAGGAGGAAAGCGTCGCGCAGATCAGCTTCGGAAACATCTCCCCCCGATTATAGACGCCGAGCTCCGAGAGGGAGTACTTCCGGCCGATCACAAGGCCATAGACGTTCTGCCAGACGGTATCGATGAGTCCGGAGACCAGGATCTTCCAGCCGAAGGAAAAGAGCTTTTCCACGGAGCGGAGACGGAAAAGCGCGCGAGGGCGCCAGGGGAGATCCCAAAAGAGAAAAAGCATCAGACTGAAGTAGTAGATCAGCTGCTGCCAGGCCATGGACCAGGCCCCGAAGCCCAGAAAGGCCATGGATACGGAGGCTGCCCCGGAGAGAAGGACCGCGCCCATGGTGGCGCGAAAAAGGGCGCGAAACTGAAGGTTCCGGGAGATCCAGGCGGTCTGAATGGAGATGACGCCCCCGGGGAAAAGGACAAGAGCCATCGCGCGGAGCATCGGACAGAGTGCCTTCACGCGGTAGTAGCCGGCGACAAATGGCGAAAGCAAAAAAAGAAGGAGGAAGCAACCGAGAGAGAGAAGCATGGAGATCCAGAAGACGGAATCATAATCCTCCTCGCTCACCTTTCTTCTCTGTACAAGAGCCGTCGCGAAGCCGGACTGAACGAAGGTATTTGCGATCGTGATGAAAATGCCGATCATGCTGACTGTTCCGACCTCCTCCTTTGTGAGAAGGCGCGCAAGCAGTATCCCGACCAGCACCTGGACTCCCTGATAGCCGCTTTGCTCCAAAAGCTTCCAGAAAAGCCCGTTCACTACCTTCGATTTCAGATTCTCTCCCGCCATATCCCTCCCGTTTCTCTGTCTCTCGGCCCCCGGAAAATGTCTCCCCGTCCCTCATCGAAATCCGCGATCACGAAGATCCCTGCCGAATTGCCGTTTCCGCGCATCACTTTTTCCGCAGTCCAAGCTGCGAAATTCCGGCACTCCTATAAAGCCCTATCCGATCCCCTGCCCAAATCTCTCCTGCATCGCGCGGTAAAGCCCCGGAATCCTTCTCTCAAACTGCAAAAAGAAGCGGTCCCGGAGACTGAGCTCCCGATAGAATTCCCTGTTTCCTCTCCGATAAATCTCCGGAAAATCCCGGAGATTTACATAACTTAAGAAGCGAAGCCTTCCGATCGCCCTCTCGATCTCCGGATGAAATCTCCCGCCGCTCTCCCGGTCAAATTCCAGGAAGCTTTTCTCCATCGCCTCCCGGTATCTCCTCTGCTTCTTTTCTCTCTCCCCTTCCCCCTGCTCCCTCGTCCAGGAGCCGCTGTGCTGAAAGCGATAGACGGAGAGAGGCTCATCCAGATAAAAGGACTTTCCGCAGCTCGCCGCGATCCACTCCAGGGGCCGGTCCCCCACCGGGCAGTCGAAATAATAATCCGGAAGCGTTTCCAGGATCTCCCTCCGAAAAAAAAAGCTCGCAAAGGGTGCGCCGCCTCTTCGGTCCACAAGCTCTGCGCCGCTTAAGATCCGGCTTCCCCGGTAGGGCCGCATCAAAGCGGAATTCCCGAAGCTTCCGTCCGGGAGGAGAACCTTCGCAGAATGAAAGCAGAATACGAGCTCCTTTTCCCTTTGAAAACATCGGATCTGCTTCTCAAGCTTTCGGGGATCGCAATAATAATCATCCCCGTCCATCACTGCGAGGAACTCTCCCCTCGCGCGCGGGATGTTGAAGATCCCGGTAATATTCGTCTTTCCCTTCGAGTACTGATTCTCTGTCTGTAAAATCGGCTTTATGATCTCCGGAAAACGCCGTTCATAATCCTCGATCAGCTCCCTCGCCCCGTCCTCCGAGGCGTCGTCATGGATCAGGATCTCGAGGCGGAAATCCCCCTCCTGCTTTAAAATCCCGTCCAGGCAGTCGGAAAGATAGGGCCTGTGATTATAGGTCACGACGCAGACGCTGATAAGGGGAAGCCCCGGCTCCCCCGCCTTCCGCCTTGCCTCCGAAAAAATCTCTTCCTTTCCCAAAGATCCCAAAGACGCCCCTCCCCAAAAGCAGCTTCCCCTCAGATGAAGATCAGCTCTCCGATCGTCCGGTGCAGCAAATTATAGGTGAAGCCGTGCCCTAATATATTGATTATCTTCCCGAGTCTCCCCTGCTCTTTGATTCTGAGAAAATCCTCGAGAAGCCTCCTCTGCTCCGGCCTGAGCTCCTCCCCGTAAATCCGAAGGAAGCTCTCCGCCTGCTCAAAAAGAGCGGCATAAACCGCGCGGGAATGCTCGTCCATCTCTCTTTTGCTCCTTCCGTCCTTCCGCCCGATCCCAAGCCTCCCGAAAAGCTCCGAGAATAAAGATCCCTTTTCGGCGCCGAGGACATTGGCCCCGTGCTGACGGTAGAGATAGAGCGGCTTCGGAAGGTAGAGGAGCCTCCCAAAGGCAGCCGCGATGAGCGCAATCCACTGGTCATGCATGACAATCCGCTCCGGCATCGTCCTGATCCGATCCGAGAGGGCGCGGTTTATCATCACAGAAGCTCCGACCACGTGGTTTTGTACGAGGAGCTGCGCCAGCTTGTCCCTCTCGGGACTCATCTTCTGGTAGGCCGTAAAGGAAGGAGCGATCTCCCGGAGCTCTCCGTCCACAAGCCGGGAATCGCAGTGGACCAGGAGCGGGAGCGCCGCCCCGCAGCTTCTCTCCATTTTCCGCATCGCGTCCAGACTCTCCGAAAGCTTCTCCGGCTCCCAGACATCATCCTGATCAGAGAGCATGATATAATCCGCCCCCGCGGCATAGCCCTCCGTGAAAAGGCTCAGGAAATGCCGCCACGCTCCCCCGCTCGGGCTCTCTCTTAGGAGGAGGCGGACCCTGTCCGGCCGCCTCTCCCGGTAATTGCGGAGGATCTCTCTCGTCCCATCCCCGGAGCAATCGTCCGAGATCAGGAGCTCATAGTCCTCCTCCGTCCTCTGAGAGAGAATGGAGTCGAGCTGAGCCGGGAGGTAGCGCTCCCCGTTATAGCTGCACAGCAGAATTCGGACCATTGTCAGCTCCTCCCTCCTTTCCGGATCTCAGTCCGCCCATCGCACGCTCATTGATTCTGTCTGCCAAAAAACAGTTTTTGTCTTTGGCTTGGCCGTCCCAGCCCCCGGATGGCCAACGCAGGACGCTCTCGCTCCGACTGGCGCAGCCAGCGGCACATAAGCGATTTACGGGGCCAAATCGCTAAGTGCCGGGGCGCCAGACGGCCTGCTTATGTACATCCAGGTGCCGGGACGGGGCGAAACAAAGCGGGCAAAGCAAGGCAATCGAGACCGTACAGTAAAACCCCCGCCACACAGAATTCCGTCCCTTCAGCGAAGCAGGCCGAGCCGCTCCAGAAGCCGGGTCTCGAGGAGGACGATCCACTGGAAGAGCAGGGTCAGGAGCTGCCCCGGGAGCTTGATCCCGAGGTACTGCCTGTAGTAGTAGCGCTCCGATTCCTGGCGAAGCTTCTGGCGCTCCGTCGGAGTGCGGATGCTCCGAGAGATCGTCCCGGAATTTTCATGGTAATAGCTCTGTCCCCGGAGAAGATAGCTCTCATAGCCCCTTTCCGAGAGTCTCCGCGCCAGGATATTCTCCTCGGCATAGAGGAAGACCTTCGGGTCATAGCCTCCGGAACGAAGGTAGGCCTCGGCGGAGAGAAGGAGGAGAGAGCCGTGCAGGACTCCGACTCTCACCGCCCCTCTTCCGCGGAAAAAGGAGGGCGGGTAGTCGATAAAGCGAGAGAAAAGCCTCCGGCAGACCGGTCCGGAATTCAGGAGCTCCGGCAAAAAGCCGCGGAGCGGCCAGGCCGTCTTCTGCGCTCTCCCCTGCCGGTCCCACATCACAGCGCTCGCAGCCCCCGCCTTTTCCTTTTGGATGAAAAGCCGCGCCATATCCCCGAGGCAGTCCTCGGAGAAGACAGCGTCCGGGTTTGCGACAAGGATATGTGTCGCTGCGAGATTTTTTGCGGCATAGCGGATGCCGAGGTCATTCCCGCTCCCGTATCCTCCGTTCCTCCAGCTCGAAAGGAAGCAGATCTTCCCTCCGGCGAGCTCTCTCAGCCTCTCCCCGCTTCCATCGGTCGAGTGATTGTCCACGATCACGATCCGGGAGAGGAGGGAGAAGTCCCGGATTCTGTCCAGCTGCGCCCTCGTCCCCTCGTAATCATTGTAATTTAAAAGCACTGCCGCAAGCTTCATCTTCCGCCCTGCCTCTCCGTCGTTTCCTTTTCCGCCTCTCTCTGGAAGCTTTTCCTATAATAGCGATCCCCGATCCTAAAGCGAAGAGCCGGGAAACAGAAGCTCAGCAGGTTCATCCCGTGGTAGAGCTGCAGATAGAGCTCCCGCCCTCTCTCCCTCCTTCTGCCGGAAAAGGGAGTCCTCGAGAGAAAATAGTCATAGGCCCTCCGGTAGTGGCTTCGATTCCCGAAAAGCCAGGGGCGCTCATCCCCCGCAAAGTGAACGATAGTCGGGTGATGCTTCGCCTCCCAAAAGCTTTCCTCGCTCTCGCAGGAGCGGTACCAGGGGGAACGCGAGAGGAAGGAGCGAAAGCGGAAGTAATAATAATTACTGAAGAAATTATATCGCTGCGGGAGAAGCTTAAGCCTCCCCCGAAGAACCGCATTCAGGATATCCTGGTCATTAAAAGGAAGCCTTCCCTGCATCGAACGGTAGTAGGAAAAGCACTGCTCCTCACAGCCCTCCTCCCTCCAAAGGGCGAGGTTCAGGAGAAGCACCCCCGCATTGCAGTAGGGCTCTTCCGGAGAGAGCCCCAGAAAATCCCTGTGCGCCGGGTAGATGCTTGGCTCCGGCGCCATCGCCGCCGCCTTTTGTCCGAGCCTTGTGCGGTAGAGATCGTGGATCGACTGAAGAATGACGGTGTCCGCATCCAGATAGAGCGCCTTTGTGACCGTCTCCGGGAGGATCGATCCCATGAGAAGGCGGGCGAGCGTCGTCGTGCGGAACCTTCCGGTATCCATGCCGGGGACCCTCTCCGAAAGCTCCCCGGAGAGGTCCGAAAGCTCATAGAAGATGACGCTCTTTCCCTCATCCTCGATCTCCTCCCGGAGCATCCGGCGGTGCTCCTCCGAGATGCCGTCGGAGAGAATGTGAAAGCAGAGCTCCTCTGACTCATTGTGCTCCATAAGGGAAAGGATGGAGACCGAAAGACAGGCGGCATAGCCGTCATCCGAGGCATAAACGATATTCAAGCCTTTTTCTCCTCCGCTTCCTTTACTCTTCTTCTCCCGCTCTCCTCTGCCTCCTCCGGATAGAAAAGGCGGTTCACCGCGGCAAAGAGCGCGCGGATCGAGGAGCGCGTGATATTTGAGGAGACGCCCACGCCGTAGCTGCTCCTTCCGCTCTCCTCATCCAGGAGGTGGATATAGGAGACAGCCTTGGAATCCGAGCCCGCATTGAGCGCGTGCTCGGAATAGTCCAGGACCTTTCCCTGCATGGAGAGCTCCTTATTCAGACCGGAGAGCACCGCCGCGATCGGTCCGTTGCCCGAGCCGCTGAACTCGTGGAGGCGGCCCGCATTTCTGTAGGTGACATCCGCGAAGGTGGTGTAGCTCCCGTCCGCATTCTCAATATCGGTGCTGCGGACATTCCGAAACTCGATCGGCTCCCGGCTCTCCAGATACTCGATCCGGAAGACCTCGAAGATCTGCTCGGGCGAAACCTCTCCCTGCTCCTCGGAGATCTTCTGGATGTAATCCGCGAACTCCCTCTGCATTCCCTTCGGCAGGCGGTAGCCGAAGCGGTCCTCCAGAATGAAGGCGACCCCGCCCTTTCCGGACTGCGAATTGATGCGGACGACCGGTTCGTACTCTCTCCCGATATCCGCGGGATCGATCGGGAGATAAGGCACCTCCCAAATCGTCCCCTTTCTCTCCCGCATCGCCCGGAGGCCTTTGTTGATCGCATCCTGGTGAGAGCCGGAGAAAGCGGTGAATACGAGCTTCCCGGCGTAGGGATGCCGCGGCGGGATGCTCATCTTCGTGCATCTCTCATAGACCTCCTGAATCTCCCGGATGTTCTCGAGATTCAGCTTCGGATCGATCCCCTGCGAAAACATATTATAGGCCAGGGTCAGGATGTCTACATTGCCGGTCCGCTCCCCGTTTCCAAAGAGCGTGCCCTCCACCCTCTGCGCCCCCGCGAGGAGAGCGAGCTCCGCCGCAGCGACCCCCTCTCCCCTGTCATTATGGGGATGAATGGATAGAATGACGGAATCTCTCCTCTTAAGGTTCCGGGACATGAATTCGATCTGATCCGCATAGACGTTCGGGCTGTGCATCTCCACGGTAGAGGGGAGGTTGATGATGATCTCCCGTCCGGGGCGGACGTCCCAGGCCTCGATAACCGCATTGCAGATCTCAAGAGCATAGTCCATCTCCGTGCCGGTGAAGCTCTCCGGGGAATACTCCAGGCGGACCTTCCCGGAAAAATCCTTCTCATGCCGCTTCACCATCTCGACACCCCGGAGCGCGATCTCCTTGATCTCCTCCCGGGATTTGTCGAAGACGACATCCCTTTGAAGGACAGAGGTCGAATTATAGATGTGGACGATTGCCTTGTCGAGCCCCACAAGGCTCTCAAAGGTCCGATCGAGAAGCTCCTCACGGCACTGCACGAGAACCTGTACCGTCACATCCTCCGGGATCTGCTTTCGCTCGATCAGATTCCTCAGGTAATCGTATTCGATCTGGCTCGCGGCGGGAAAGCCCACCTCGATCTCCCGGAAGCCAAGTCTCACGAGAAGCTGAAAGAATTCGAGCTTCTCCTCCACGCTCATCGGCTCCACAAGGGCCTGATTTCCGTCTCTTAAATCGACGGAACACCAGATCGGAGCCTTTTCGATCTCCCGCTCCGTCCAGCTTCTCTTTGGATACCGGAAAATGGGGAACCCTCTGTACCTTTGATAATTCAGCATCCTCTTCCCTCCGTTTCTCTTCCGCCCTTCCCGAAAATACAGCCTGCCGGCGCAAAAAGAGCTCTCCGCCGTCCTGCCTTTAAATCGTGAGCCCCGATCTTTCCATCACGGCGATAAGGCGGTTCACGCAGTCCTCACATTCCTCCTCTGTCTTTGCCTCTGCCATCACGCGGATCAGCGGCTCTGTGCCGGAGGCGCGAAGCAGAACCCTTCCCTCCTCTCCCAGTTTCTCGGAGAGCGCTCTGAGCTCCGCACGGACGGCGGGATCCTCCTCCGCCTTCTCCTTGTCCAAAACCCGCACATTCTTTAAGACCTGCGGATAAACGGTAAAATCCTCACAGAGCTCATGCAGGGTCTTCTTTTTATCGAGGATGAGCTCCATGATCTTTAAAGAGGTCAGGATACCGTCCCCCGTCGTCGCATGCCTTAGAAAAATGATGTGCCCGGACTGCTCCCCGCCGAGACCATAGCCGTTCTCCGCCATGGACTCATAGACATAGCGGTCCCCCACCTTCGTCCTCTCATAGCGGATGCCGAGCCGGTCGAGCGCCTTGTAAAGGCCGAGGTTTGACATGATCGTGGTGACAATGGTATTTCCCGGAAGCTGCCCCTTCTCCTTCATATAAGCTCCGCAGAGATAGAGAATCTGATCCCCGTCCACAAGCCTGCCCTCGTGATCCACGGCGAGGCAGCGGTCGGCGTCCCCGTCATAGGCGAAGCCCAGGTCGCAGTGCTCCTCCAGAACGAAGTTCTGCAGCCTCTCCATATGGGTCGAACCGCAGTTTTCATTGATATTAAAGCCATTCGGCTCGCCGGAGATCACATGGGTATCCGCGCCAAGAGCATCAAAAACCGCCTTTGCGCAGGAGCTCGCGGAGCCGTTTGCGCAGTCGAGTGCGACCTTTACTCCCTTAAAGGACTTCGTCGCGAGGGAGATGAGATAGCCGATGTAACGGTTCCTCCCCGCGGCGAAGTCCACTGTCCTGCCGATCGCCTTTCCCTTCGCAAGAGGGATCTCCGCTGTCCTGCCGTCGAGATAGGCTTCGATCTCCTCAATCACCTCATCCCCGAGCTTCTCCCCGTTCTCATTGATGACCTTGATGCCGTTGTCCTGGAAGGGATTGTGGGAGGCCGAGATCATGACACCGCAGGAAAAGTCCTCGGAACGGACGATGAAGCTCACAGAAGGGGTCGTCGTCACATGCATAAGATAAGCATCCGCGCCCGCTGCCGTGATACCCGCAGCAAGCGCGTATTCAAACATGTAGCTGGATCTCCTCGTATCCTTTCCGATCACGATCCGGCATCTCTCCCTGGCTCTTCCCTTTTTCTGATAGTACCATCCCAGGAACTTCCCGACCCGGAAGGCCGCATCTGCCGTGAGATCCACATTGGCCTCACCGCGGTATCCATCGGTACCAAAATATTTTCCCATTCTCTCTCCTCCTACGCTGAGAGTTCTCCTGCGATTCCCCTCCCGCGGCCGACAAAGCCCCCGTGCCGTCGGCAGGCCTTCACAAGGCAGGCTTTCCGCCGCCCGGTCCGGACTTTCCTCTTCCCCTATAGGCAGCCGCCGGCATTTTAAAGTACATACCGGCACTTTGAGGTACCTACCGGCATTTTGCCGCTGAGTGCCAATCCGGGAGCCGGCCCGGCACGCAGCGCCACTTTTCAAAATAAGTCCCCCGTGCTGCCGGACAGAGCAGGCGGCCGGAGCGAGAACGTCCTGCACCGAAGGCACTTACCGCAGCGCCGCCGATCGATCCTCTTGTCCCGCCAAATCTCCTGTCCCGTCGAATTTATGCGGATCAGCCTGCCATCCAGCCCGGATCTGCCTTGACAGAAGCAGTTCCCTTCCGGAATATTCCGTGTTCAGTGTTCCGTGAGCTCCGAAAGATAGCGGGAGAGCGCATCCCTCCAATCGGGAAGCGGCTGAAAGCCCTGCTCCAAAAGCTTCGACTTATCCAGGCGGGAGTTAAAGGGACGGGCTGCCTTGCTCAGTCCATACTCCGCCGTCGTAACAGGGATGAGCTTTGTCGAAAGGCCCGCCTGGCGGTAGATCTCCTTTGCAAAATCATACCAGGAAATGTAGCCGCCCTCATTGGTCGCGTGATAATAGCCGTATTTCTCGCTCTCGATCATATCGACCAGAAGTCTCGCAAGATCCAAAGTATAGGTCGGCGTGCCAACCTGGTCACTGACGACCCGCACACTCTCATGCGTCCTCCCGACATTCAGGATGGTCCGGATAAAATTCTTTCCGTTCAGTCCGAAGACCCAGGCGATCCGCACGATGAAATACTTTTCCAGTATCTCTGAGACCGCAAGCTCCCCCTCCAGCTTGCTCTTCCCGTAGACATTGAGGGGCGCATAATCCTTCTCATCCGGCTCCCAGGGCCTCTCCCCTCTTCCGTCAAAGACATAGTCCGTGGACAGATAGAGAAACTTCGCGCCCGCCTTTTTCGCGGCCTCCGCCAGAAAGCGCGTGCCCTCCGCATTGATCCGCATGACCTTCTCCACCTTGTCCGCACCCTCCGCATCATCCACTGCCGTCCAGGCGGCGCAGTGAACGACCGCGTCCGGAGAGAGCTCCGACATCCCTTGGGACACCGCTTCCGGATCCGTGATGTCCATCGAAAGATAGGGCATCGATGTCACGGCAGACCCGTCCGATATTCCGTTATACTCCGGCGACAGATCGGATCCCACGCCCTCGATCCCCCTCCGGAACAGCTCATTCATCACATCGTGTCCGAGCTGTCCTCCGACACCGGTCACAAGAACTCTCATTTTCCCCTCCTTGGCTCGTGCTCCCTTCATCCTGCCGCAGCCCTTCCAGAGCTGTCTTGAGTCCGGAAGGGAAAAGCAAAGATCTCAGATCTTATATTGCTCTTCGAAGTATTTCTGATACTCTCCGGAGATGATGTGCTCCCACCATTCCCTGTTCTTCAGGTACCAGTCGATCGTCACGGGAATCCCCGTATCAAAGCTGTACTCCGGCTCCCAGTGGAGCTCTCTCTCTATTTTCGCGGGGTCCATCGCATATCTTTGGTCATGCCCCGGGCGGTCCTTCACATACTCGATCAGACTCTCCGGCTTTCCGAGCGCATGGAGAATCGTCTTTACGACCTCCAGATTGCTCCTCTCATTGTGTCCGCCGATATTGTAGACCTCCCCGGATCTCCCCTCTCGGACGATGCGGTCGATCGCCCTGCAGTGATCCGTCACATAGAGCCAGTCCCGGACATTCGCCCCGTTTCCGTAGACAGGGATTTTCTCCTCCTTCAGCGCCCTCGAGATCACAAGCGGGATCAGCTTCTCCGGAAAATGATAGGGCCCGTAGTTATTCGAACAGCGGGAGATCGTGACCGGAATCCCGAAGGTCCTGTGATAGGCCATGACGAAAAGATCCGCGCTGGCCTTGGAGGCCGAGTAGGGGGAGGAGGCCTTGATCTGGTTCTCCTCTGTAAAGAAAAGATCCGGGCGGTCCAGCGGAAGATCCCCATAGACCTCGTCCGTAGAAACCTGGTGATAGCGCCGGATTCCGAAGCTTCTGCACGCATCCAGCAGGGTGACGGTTCCCATCACATTGGTCCTGACAAAAATGTCCGGATCCGTCACAGAGCGGTCTACATGGGACTCCGCCGCAAAATTGATGACAAAATCCGGCTTTTCCTTCTCAAAGAGGGAGAAGATGAACTCCCTGTCCGCGATATCCCCCCTCACAAAATGATAGTTCGGCTTCCCTTCGAGCGGCTTAAGCGTCTCCAGGTTTCCCGCATAGGTCAGCTTATCGAGACAGATCCACTGATCCTCCGGATAGGTATTGACCGCAAAATGCATGTAATTCCCGCCGATGAAGCCGGCGCCGCCGGTCACGATATATTTCATCCTCTTTTCCTCTTTTCTCCGGATACTGCCCGCAGTCCTCCGGATCTCTCTGATATCCCGCCTCTGCCCCGCGTAAAGGCTCAATCCTGTGCAAAGTCTCAGTCCTGTACGATAAACTTTCCGTCCAGCACATCCTTCAGATACTTGCCGTATTCATTCTTCCGGTACATCTGGTAGGCACTCTCGACCCTGTCCCGGTCGATCCAGCCATTCAGATAGGCGATCTCCTCCAGGCAGGCGATCTTCCGGTGCTCATGAGTCTCGATCGTGTGGACGAAGTTCGTGGCATCGACCAGGGATTCCTGCGTCCCCGTATCCAGCCAGGTAAAGCCCTGCCCGAGGAGAGAGACATCCAGCTCACCCTGCTCGAGATAGCTTCGGTTCAGATCCGTGATCTCGAGCTCCCCCCTCGCGGAGGGCTTCAGCTTCCTCGCATAGTCGACGACCCGATTATCGTAGAAGTAGAGTCCCGTCACCGCGTAATTGGATTTCGGAAACTCCGGCTTCTCCTCAATGGAGACGGCCTTCCCCTTTTCATCAAAGGAAACGATGCCGAAGCGCTCCGGATCATCCACATAGTAACCGAAGACCGTCGCTCCTCTCTCCTTCGCGGAGGCCTCTCTCAGAATCTTCCGGAAGCCGTGACCCGAGAAAATATTGTCCCCGAGAATCATCGCGACGGGATCCCCGCCGATAAAGTCCGCCCCGATCAGAAAGGCCTGAGCGAGCCCGTCCGGAGAGGGCTGTACAGCATAGCTCAAGCGGATGCCAAACTGCGATCCGTCACCGAGAAGCTCCTCGAAGCGGGGCGTATCCATCGGCGTGGAGATCAGGAGGATATCCCGGATGCCGGCGTTCATAAGAACGGAGAGCGGATAATAGATCATCGGCTTGTCATAGATCGGAAGCAGCTGCTTGGATGTCACCCTCGTGAGCGGGTAAAGTCTCGTGCCGGAGCCTCCGGCCAATATAATTCCCTTCATGATTTCCCCCAAAAATCCTCTGCGGATCCCCTCCCCCGGCAAAAAAGACCGCGGCCCGGAGAGGGGCGCCGAAGCCTCGGCATTTACATAATCCTTGAAATTTTAGCATAAGAAAAGAGGGCTGTCAAAAGCCCCAAATCCCGTTGTCAAAGAAAAATAAAAGTCAGGGGAGATAGGTCCGAAACTTTCCATTCCGGATAAAATCCCAGATCCAATAAGAAACAAGACAGAGGAAAATGACATAAAACAAGGC
>NZ_KI273105.1:0-74376 GCF_000469565.1 Oribacterium sp. oral taxon 078 str. F0263
CTTAGCACTGTGCCAACTCGCTCCGGCGTTTTTCTGAAAGAAAAACGCCTACGCTCTCATTCCACCGTCGATCAGGAGTATCTGGCCGGTGATGTAGGAGCTTTCGTCGGAGGCGAGGAAGTTGACGGCGTTTGCGATGTCTTCCGGTTTTCCGAAGCGTCCGAGGGGGATTTCCGAGAGCATGCTTTCTTTGATCTTTTCCGGCAGTGTCTCGGTCATGCGGGTTTCGATGAAACCGGGGGCCACGGCGTTGACTGTGATATTTCTCCCGGCGTATTCCCTCGCAAGAGTCTTCGTGATGCCGATGATCCCCGCCTTGGACGCGGCATAGTTGACCTGTCCGATATTTCCATGGAGGCCGACGACGCTGGAGATATTTATGATCCGGCCGCTTCTTTTCTTCAGCATGTATTTCCCGGCATATTTAGAGAGGAGAAAGACGCTCCGGAGATTGATGCGAAGGACGCTGTCGAAGTCCTCCGCGCTCATCCGAAGAAGGAGATTATCTCTTGTGATTCCGGCATTGTTCACGAGGACATCGATCGCACCGAAGCGTTCGACCGCCGCATCGACCATCTCCTTAACCGCCTCTTCCTCCGAGACATCCGCCCGAAAGAGCAGGACCTCTGCCTCCGGCGCAGCCTCATGAATGAGGCGCTCCGTCTCCTTCGCCCCCTCCTCATTTCCCGCATAGTTTATCAGCAGATTTCTTCCCGCCCTCGCCTCGCGGACCGCGATCGCTCTCCCGATCCCGGAGCTCGCACCGCTCACAAGGCTGAGCTTCCGCCTCTCTTCTCTTTGCTCCATCTTCTCCTTATCCCCTCATCCTTTCTCTCAGCGCTTCGATCTCCTCCGCGGTCTCCAGCGAAGTAATCTCGACCCCTTCGATCTCCATGGCCTTTGCGGTCTTTTTCACAAAGCCGGAGAGGGTCTTCCCCGGGCCGATCTCATAGAAGCTCCGGACTCCCTTTCCGAGGAGCTCCCGAAGAATGCTCTCCATTCGGACCGGCTTTTGCACCTGCTCGATGAGAAGCTCCGGTATCTCCGGATCGCCTTCCCTCCTCTCTCTTCCGAGAAAATTGTAGAGGACCGTGCATTCCGGCGTCTTAAAATGGATCTTTTTGAAATATTCAGAGAGCGCATCCCCCGCGCTCTTCATAAGAGCGGTGTGAAAGGGGCCGGAGACCTTGAGAGGGATTACTCTCTTTGCCCCGAGCTCCAGGGCGATCCGTCCCGCCTCCTCCACGGCCTCGCTCTCTCCGCCGATCACAAGCTGCCCCGGGCAGTTATAATTGCAGATAGAGACCAGTCCCTTTTCGGAGGCCCTTTCACAGGCCTCCGAAAGCTTCTCCTCCGGAAGGCCGAGGACCGCGCTCATCCCGCAGGCGAGGCCCTGCGAGGCCCTCTGCATCGCATCTCCCCGAAAGGCCGCAAGCTGAACCGCGGTCCTTGCGTCAATGGATCCCGCATAGCTGAGAGCGGAATATTCCCCGAGGGAGAGCCCTGCCGCATAATCCGCGCGAAAATCCATGCCGCGGAGGATCGCCGTCACGCCGCAGGCGAAGGCGACGAGGGCCGGCTGCGTATACTTCGTCTCATGAATGAGTCCCTCCGGGTCCTCAAAGGAGAGGCGGCGAAGGTCGAATGGTAGCTCTATGCCCTCATAGACCTCCCGAAATTCCGGATAGCTCTCATAGAGGTCCTTTCCCATCCCCGCGTGCTGACTGCCCTGCCCGGCGTATAAAAATGCGATGCTCATCTCTCTCCTCCTCTGTCCCCGCCGCCTGATAGCGCGCTCTCACTCAAATCCCCCGGCAGATCTCCGCCAGGATCTCTGACACCGGTCGGATCTCCTTCAGCTGTCCGCAGCTCTGTCCCGCCATGAGCGATCCGTTCTTCGTATCGCCCTCGAAGACCGCCCTTCGGAGAGAGCCAAGCGTGAATTTCTCGAGCTCCATCCTGTCCTCTCCGGCCTTCTCCCTCTTCACATACTCGCGGCTCATCTGATTCTTGAGAACCCGCACCGGTGTCCCCCCGATTCTCCCGGTCACGATGGTATCGGAGCCCTGCGCCTTCAGAACCGCTTCCTTATAGTTTTCATGAATCGGACATTCCTCTGCCGCAAGAAGTGCGGTGCCGATCTGCGCCCCGCAGGCCCCAAGCGTGAGAACGGCCTGCATCTGCCGATGATCCGCGATGCCGCCCGCCGCTATGACCGGGATATCCACCGCATCGACCGTCTGCGGGATCAGGGTCATCGTCGTCATCTCTCCGATGTGCCCTCCGCTCTCACAGCCCTCCGCAATGACCGCGTCCGCCCCGATCCGCTCCAGGTGCTTTGCGAGAATCGGAGCCGCCACGACCGGAATCACCAGGATTCCGGCGGCCTTGAATCTCTCCATATAGGCTCCCGGATTTCCCGCGCCGGTCGTGACCACCGGGACCTTCTCCTCGCAGACGATATCCACCATCTTCTCCGTCTCCGGATTCATGAGCATCAGATTGACGCCGAAGGGCTTCTTCGTCCTCTCTCTCAGAATATGGATCTGCCTCCTGAGCTCCTCCGCGCTCCGGATTCCGCCGGAGCCGATCAGCCCCAGTGCCCCTGCCTCAGAACAGACCGCCGCGAATTCCCCGGTTGCGATATTGGCCATGCCGCCCTGAATGATGGGATAGCGAATCCCGAGTATCTCATTTAAGCGTTTCTTTTCCATATTCCTTTTCTATTTCCTTTCTGTTCCCGTCTCCCCTTTTGGATCCTTCGGCAGCGGAGGTTCATAGCAAAGGATCGCAGAAGCCCAGGTGAGCCCTCCGCCAAAGCCCACGAGGATGAGCTCTTCCCCTCTTTGAAGCAGGCCCCTCTCTCTCATGTCATCCAGCGCGAGCGGAATCGAGGCCCCGCTGGTATTCCCGTAGTGCTCCATATCCTCAAAGAACTTTCCGGAATCCGCCTTCATATGGCGGACGACATTTCGTATGATGCGGCTGTTGGCCTGATGGCAGACCACATGGGCGATCTCCTCCATCGTCCTCCCGCTCTTTTTCAGGATCTCCTCGATGCAGCGGGGCACGATATCGATCGCGAAGAGGAAGACCGACTTCCCGTCCATCAGCATGTGATCTACCTTCTGATGCTTCCCCGCGGTGACTCCGCTCCCAAGCACGCTCTCATCCTCCGTCCCGTCGGAATAAAAGCCGTCGAAGGCCCCCGTATAGGTCCCCGGCGCGAGGATCGACGCATCCCCCCGGGATCCGAGGAAGCTCTCATAGACCGAGGCCGCGCTCCGCTCGAGGACCGCGGCCCCCGCACCATCCCCGAAGAGGATGGAGGTCGTCCGGTCAGAGAGATCTAAGAGACGGGAGAGCTGCTCCGTCCCGATCAAAAGCGCATAACGGCCCCCGTTTCCGAGAAGCAGTCCCCTTGCGACCTCGAGTCCATAGACAAAGCCGCTGCAGGCGGCATTGAGATCCAGGGCCGGGATCGTCTCCGGGCACCCCAGCTCCCGCGCCACAAGGCAGGCGAGGCTCGGTGTCGCAAAGTCCGCGGACATCGTCGCCACCACGACAGCGCCGAGCTCCGAGGGATCGATGCCGGATCTTCCGAGGGCCGCCCGCGCCGCCCGGCCGGCGAGCGTCATCGCGCTCTCCTCCTTTTCACAGAAATACCGGTCGTGGATGCCGGTCCTCGGAAAAATCCACTCATCGCTCGTGTCCGCATAATGCGAGAGCTCATCATTTGAGACGAGCCGACCCGGCAGTGCGGAGCCGAGCGCTATTATCTTCAGTCCGTCCATTCCGTCCTCTTCTGTCCCCTCTCCTCTGTCTTCCGTCTCCGCATCAGATCGCCCTGTACTTCTCAAATCTTTGCTCCCGGATCTCCGAGGGACTCATCCCCCGGAAGGAAGAGAGTGCCTGAGAGATCGCCCTGTCCATGCTCTGGTAGAGCTGCTCCGGGTCGCGCTGCGCCCCTCCGACGGGCTCCGGGATGACACTGTCCGCGACCCCGGCCCGGAGGAGATCCTCCGCCGTGAGCTTCATCACCTTCGCGGCCTCCCCGGAGAGGGAGGCATCCTTCCAGAGAATCGTCGCAAAGCCCTCCGGGCTCAGAACGGAGTAGACCGCATTTTCCAGCATGAGGATCTTGTTCGAGACCCCGATCCCGAGAGCCCCTCCCGAGTTCCCTTCCCCCGTGACGAGGGAGAGGATGGGGACGTGGAAGGAGCTCATGGCCGCGAGATTCTTCGCGATCGCCTCTCCCTGCCCGTGTGCTTCTGCCTCCAGTCCGGGATAGGCCCCCGGCGTATCGATGAAGCTTAAGATCGGGCGCCCGAACTTCTCCGCCTGGCGCATGATGCGAAGCGCCTTCCGGTAGCCCTCCGGCCGAGGCATGCCGAAATTGCACTCCATATTCTCCTGGACCGTCCGCCCCTTCCGCGTGCCGAGCACCGTCACGGGCCGCCCGTGGAAGCGGGCGATGCCGCCATAGACCGCCCGGTCCTCGTCAAAGAGATGATCTCCTCTTTGCTCAAAAAAATCCGTAAAAAGCGCCGCGATGAAGTCCTCGATATGGGGGCGCTTCGGATGCCTCGCGAGGAAGACCCGATCCCCGGGCTCAAGCCTCTTCAGCTTCTGAAGAAGCTCCTCCCTCGAGGTCCCGAGACTCCGCATCTCCTCCCCGCTCTCTCCTTCCTTCCGCTCCGAGAGGGTCTCGAGCTCCCGCTCCGTCCGCTCCAGCTCGCTGAGAATGTCCTTTATCATCATGCCTTCTCACCCCCCTGCGCTCCCTCCGCTCTGTGGAGCTCTAAGAGCCGAAGCAGTATCTCCCTCATCTCCCTCCGCTCCACGATCCTGTCTAAAAAGCCATGCTCCAGCAGGTATTCACTCCGCTGAAAGCCCTTTGGGAGCTTCGCATTGATGGTCTGCTCTATGACCCTCGGCCCCGCAAAGCCGATCAGGGCGCCCGGCTCCGCGAGCGTGATATCCCCCAGCGTCGCAAAGCTCGCCGTCACTCCCCCGGTCGTTGGGTGCGTCAGGAAGCTGATGTAGAAGCCGCCGTGCTCCGAGAAGCGCTCGATCGCAGCGGAGGTCTTCGCCATCTGCATGAGACTGTAGATCCCCTCCTGCATCCTCGCCCCGCCGCTCGCGGAGAAAATGATGAGCGGCTGCCCCTTTTGATCCGCGTGTTCCACTGCCCGGGTCACCTTCTCCCCGACGGCGCGGGACATGGATCCCATGAAAAAGCGGCTGTCCAGAACGACCGCGGTCAGATCGATGCCGCCGATCTTCCCACAGCAGGAGACGACAGCCTCCTTCAGACCGGTCTTCTTCTCCTGTGCCGCGATCTTCTCCCCGTAGTCCGGAAAGTCCAGCGGATCTCCCGCGCAAAGATCCTTGTCCAGCTCATGAAAGCTCCCGGGATCGAGGATGAGCTTCAGCCGGTAATAGGCGCCGATCGGGCTGTAGGAGCCGCAGATCGGGCAGATATAAAAGTTCTCCTCCCAGCGGCTTCTCAGAGATCTCCTGCTGCACTTTCTGCAGCTGATGAAGCCCGCCGGAATCTTCACCGACTGGGACGCGCTGATCGTGTCCTTATACGCGCGGTTTCTGAGCTCCCTGTCCTTGACCAGCTCATATAGGGAAGTAATGGGTGATTTCATATTGCCTCCTGAGAAGCGGACCAAACCGCAAGATTCAGGAATGGGCGCCGCAAAGCGCGCGCCCATTCCTTCGCTTCCTCCGAACCTTATGCCTTCGCCTTCTGGAGATAGTCGTAAACATCCTGCACGGTGTGGAGCTTTCCGATCTCTCCATCCGGGATGGAGACCCCGAGCTCATCCTCCAGCGCCATGTGAAGCTCTACCAGGGAGAGGGAGTCGATCTCCAGATCCTTGATCAGATCCGCCTCCGGCTTCACCTTATCCTCATCACAGGCCAGCGTATCCACGATGATTTCCTTTAATCTCTCAAAGTCCATATTCTTCTCCTCCGGGCCGATTCCCGGCCCGCCTGATTAAGTGAAGACTCTCCCTTTTCGGAATATCACTTAAAATTTTTTAAATAAATTTTTCGAAGCAAATCATATCACATCCTGCGCCGCTGTCAAGCATTATCTCAAAAGCAGCCCCCGGGAATTTCCTCTGAGAGCCGGATAAAAATAAAAAAAGCCTCTGCCCCTGCATCGATGCAAGGGCAGAGACTCTTCTCTCCTCTTTTGTATTTCAAAGCGGAAGGATCTCCCCCGTGACGAGATTTCTCCGCTCTCTCAATGTGAATTTCCCGTTCTGAAGCTCCAGGATCGTGGCCCCGCAGTTCGGAGAAACCCTTCCATTCCAAAAGTCCTTGTCCGAAAGGTCCAGAAGGACGGAGAGAAAGGCCCGGATCATGCCTCCGTGGGAGACCAGCATGAGGCGCTCCTCCATCCCCTCTCTCGGCAGGATCTCCTCCTCGAGAAAGGAAGCGGCCCTCTCCTTGATCGCAGCGATCGATTCCGCGCCCTCGACCGGAATATAGTTTTCGGGCTCCTCGAAAAAGCCGAGCAGGCGCTCCCGAAGCTCCTTCTTTTCCCGCCAGTCCCGTTCCTCCGCCTCCGATCTCTCAAGCCTCTCCCCGGGAAAGCCCCGCTTCGTCTCGTAGAGCTGAATCCCCTCTCCGATCCCGAAGGAAAGCTCCGTCAAAAGCCTGTTCGCCTCGATGGGACAGCTCCGCTCCCCCCGGAGAATCTCCGCCGTCCGCTTTGCGCGAAGAAGGGGGCTGTGGATAATCCGGTCAAAGGAAAGCTCCCGGATATTCCTCTCCGCCTTCCTCGCCTCCGCAAGTCCGGTATCATTGAGAGGGATGTCGGACCTCCCCTGCAGACGCCTCCTCCGGTTCCACTCCGTCTCCCCATGCCGTATCAGATAGATTTCCATCCCTTCCGACTCCGTTTCTATATCCCTTCGCTCCGTATCGGCCTAAAGCTCCCAATCGGACTACCCTGATATTCTACCTCGGATCCAGCGCCTCGAAGATGCCGTTTCGCCCTCCCCAGAGATAGACGATATAGCAGTCCCCTCCGGAGATATCCGTCTTGAAATGATGCTTCCTCCCGGGGAGGATCGCAAGCTCTCTCCCCGTCTGCGCGGCGACATTGTACTGCTCCCCCGTCTTTGAGAGGGCGGCGTAATAGAGCTTCAGCTCCTCTTCGCTCTGCGCGCTTCTGAGAAGGATGAGGCCGAGATACTGCATGCCGTTGCCCCTCCCGAGAAGATGACCGGAGGCGCTGTAGCTCTCCAGCTTCTCCGCCCCCTCCGGGAGAGGAAGCGCCTCCACCTTCCGGAGATTCCGCTTCGCCGCCCCGTCATTTGCGAGGGGACAGATCAGGAAAAAGAAAAGAAGCAGGAGGAGCGCTGCGGCAATCCCCCCGAAAATAAGGCGCATAAGGCGCTTGGGAATCCGTATCATGCCTTCCTCCTAGCTAATTGATATCCTCCAGCTTTTCCACGCGCCCCTCTTTCGAGAGAACGGCGCGGATTCGCTTTCCGATCACAATGCCCTCTGAGAGAGCGCTCCTGTCCGTATCATCATCCAGCGATAAATTATAGCTTTTTCCATCCTCGCCGTCGATCACGACGCTGTTCATGGAGCCGTCCCGCACCGTGCCGCTGATGCTCTTCCCCTCCGGCTTCCGGCTCTCCTCGGCGGGAGCGGATGCCTTTTCCGAGCCCGCAGAGGATTCCTCTCCCCCGCTTTCTGACACAGCGCTCTCTCCTCCCTCTTTCGAAGCTTCTGTCACAGAAGAAGAGGCCGTCTCATCCTTCCCTGTCTCCCGTTTCCCGCAGGAAAGGGAGCAAAGCAAAAGGGAGGATGCGGCCAGAACAGATAAAAACCGGAATATGGACCGTCTCTTTCTCATGATGATTCTCCTTCCCCGTCTGAAGCGGGCTTCCCCGGGATCCCTGTCTTCCCCGCCATGGAGGTCTCCCCCGGGTCCCAGCACACGATCCGCCCCTCCGCAAGGGATTTTCTCACATCGATCGTCCTTTGATTGGAGGAGCCCTTAAAGAGGAGGGAGAGATCCTTTTTCGCAAGGATAAAGGGCCCGTCCACCAGCACATCGATCGCCCGGAGGAGCTCCTTTGTCTCCGGGAGTTCCTCCCACATCCAACCGAGGATATCCCGATCGTAGAGGTAGCCCGTAAAGCACCAAAGATCCTTCTCCGGGAAGCGCCTCTTAAAGTCCCGGACGAGCGGAAGAAGCCCCGTCTGGTTTTTGGGATAGAGAGGCTCTCCCCCGAGGAGCGTGAGCCCCTGATAGACCGGATTTTCGAGGGCAGTCAGGATATGCTCCTTCGTCTTTTCCGTAAAGGGCTTCCCGAAGTTCTCATCCCAGGTCTCCTCGTTGAAGCAGCCGGGGCAGTGATGCGGGCAGCCCGAGACGAAGAGACTGAGCCGGACTCCCGGCCCGTCCGCGATATCAAACTCCTTGATCCCCGCGTAATTCATCCCGCCTCCGGTCTCACTCCTCACCCGTCCCCTTGATTCTATCCATTTTTCCGGATTTTATCAAGGGAAAACGGCCTGATTCCGCCCGATTCCGCTCACAGGTGCAGCACCCTGTCCTTGATCTCCTGGGTCCTCCCCTGATTCCAAAACTGTGTCCCAATATAGCCGCAGGTCCTCCTCGCGACGGACATCCTCTCCTGATCCCGGTTTCCGCAGTTCGGGCACTCCCAGATCAGCTTCCCGTAGCTGTCCTCGATGATCCGGATCTCCCCGTCATAGCCGCAGCAGGCGCAGTAGTCCGACTTGGTATTGAGCTCCGCATACATGATATTTTCATAGATAAATCTCATGAGCGAGAGCACCGCCGGGATATTGTTCTGCATGTTCGGGACCTCGACATAGCTGATCGCGCCGCCCGGGGAGAGCTTCTGGAAATCCGCCTCGAATTTGAGCTTCGAGAAAGCGTCGATCTTCTCCGAGACATGGACGTGATAGCTGTTCGTAATATAGTTTTTGTCGGTGACGCCCAGAATATGTCCGAAGCGCTTCTGCAATGCCTTCGCGAACTTATAGGTCGTGGACTCCATCGGCGTGCCGTAGACCGAGTAGCTGATGTTCTCCGCCTCTCTCCATTCGCTGCACTTGTCATTGAGCCTCTGCATGACCTTGAGCCCGAACTCTCTCCCCTCCTCCGTGGTATGGGATTTTCCGAGCATGCGGACGCACATCTCATAGAGTCCCGCATAGCCCAGAGAGATTGTGGAATAATTTCCGAAGAGGAGTCTGTCGATCGTCTCCCCCTTCTTCAGTCTCGCGAGCGCGCCGTGCTGCCAGAGGATCGGCGCGACATCGGAGAGGGTCCCGAGCAGTCTCTCGTGGCGGAGACGGAGTGCCCGGTGGCAAAGCTCCAGGCGCTCATCCAGAAGCTCCCAGAAGCGATCCATCTCGCCCTGGGCGGAGCAGGCGACATCCACGAGGTTCAGGGTGACGACGCCCTGGTTGAATCTCCCGTAATACTTGTGCTTTCCATCCTTCCCGAGTCCCTCCGTATCCGGTGTCAGGAAGGAGCGGCAGCCCATGCAGGGATAGACATCGCCGCCTTTATACTCCTTCATCTTCTTCGCCGAAATATAGTCCGGCACCATGCGCTTTGCCGTGCAGCGGGCGGCGAGCCGGGTCAGCTCCCAGTAGGGGGAGCTCTCGGAGATATTGTCCTCGTCCAGCACATAGATGAGCTTCGGGAAGGCCGGCGTGATCCAGACCCCCCTCTCGTTCTTTACACCCTGCATCCTCTGTAAAAGCACCTCCCGGATGATGAGGGCGAGATCATCCCTGGTCTTTCCCTCCGGCGCTTCATCCAGATACATAAACATCGTGACAAACGGCGCCTGCCCGTTGCAGGTCATCAATGTAATCAGCTGATACTGGATGGTCTGAATCCCGCTCTTGATCTCCTCGGAGAGTCTCCGCTCCACGATCTTTTCGATGATGCTCTCCGTCAGGGGCTCCCCGCAGTCCGTCCGCTCGGCGATCACCGAGGCGCGGATCTTCCTGCGGGAGACATCTACAAAGGGCGCAAGATGCGCGAGTGTGAAGGACTGCCCGCCGTACTGATTCGAAGCGACCTGGGCGACGATCTGCGTCGTCACATTGCAGGCCGTGAAGAAGCTGTGGGGCTTCTCGATCATGGTCTCACTGATTACCGTCCCGTTCTGCAGCATATCCTCCAGGTCGATGAGATCGCAGTTATGCTCCTTCTGCGCGTAGTAATCGGAGTCGTGGAAGTGGATCACGCCCTCCTCGTGCGCCTTTACGATGTCCTCCGGAAGCAGGAGCCGCTTCGTGAGATCCCGGGAGACCTCCCCCGCCATATAGTCTCTCTGCGTGGAATTGATGACCGGATTTTTGTTCGAGTTCTCCTGCTTCAGCTCTTCATTGGCCTGATCGATCAGGGAGAGGATCTCATCGTCCGTCGTATTGGACTTTCTCGCAAGCTCCCTCTTATAGCGGTAGCGGACATACTTCTGCGCGACCTCATAGCCGCGCATCTCCATAATGGCGGTCTCCACCATATCCTGGATGTCCTCGACATTCACGGCGTGCTTCGAGCTTCCGATCTGGCCCGCGACCTTCTCCGCGGCGCCGCGAATCTGATACTCGTTCATCTGATGGACCGGAGCCACCTCGTGATTCGCCTTCTGAATCGCATTCACAATCTTTTGGATATCGAATTTGACCTCCTGCCCGTTTCTCTTGATGACATTTGTCCTGATCAAAAGCTCCGCTGCCATTTGCCCTTCCCTCCTGATTCTTTCCTGCTCTGTCCCTTTTTTCCTTTTCCTCCGGGAATATCCCGGAGCGGCAAAAAGCCCGAAACCCCGCGTCCCCGCAGGATTTCGAGCTCGCATTCTTACAAAATATAGTGATATTTCTGTCAATCAGCTCTATATATTGTGTTTCTCTCCTGCCTCCCTACTATACGACAAAGCCGGCAAAAAGGAAAGCCCCCGGCGTTCTAAAACTTTCCTATGGCAAAATCCGGCGGCGCGGACAGCTTCCTCTTCACGGCTTTGTCCGCCGAAGGTTCGTCTCGAGAAAGCGGTTGTAGCCGATCCAGCCCCCGCCCTCCGTACTCTTTCCGGACTTTTCCGCCGCATCCAGAGCCTCCCGCATAGTCTCCAGCTTCGCGTCCGCATTATCGGCGAAGGAGAGCGCGAGCGCCTCCATGAGCGCGGGCTTTTTGGGAGAGCCATAGGCGAGCTCCCCGTGGTGAGAGAGGATGCAGTGTCCAAGCTCCGTCAGAAGGGGCTCCGGGAAATCCTCTATGCTCCGGGCGGCCCGCATCACCATCTCATAGCCGATGACGATGTGCCCGAGCAGCTGCCCCTCATCGGAGTAATCATTTCTGGGGAAGGGCGTGAGCTCCCGCACCTTTCCGATGTCGTGGCAGAGCGCCGCGCTCACGAGGAGGTCCCGGTTCAGATCCGGATAATGCCCCGCGTAGAAGTCGCAGATGGAGGCGACGGAGAGCGTGTGCTCGATGAGCCCCCCCACATAGCCGTGGTGCACCGCCTTCGCCGCAGAATGCAGAGTGAATTCCCGGAGAAAGGCCGCATCCTTCAGGAAGAGCGTCTCCAGAAGTTCCCGGAGCCTGGGCTCCCGGAGAGAGTGAATGTATCGAATCAGCTCCTGCTGCATCTCCTTCAGCCCCCTCCCGGAGACCGGAAGATAGTCCCTCGGGTCGTACTGGCCCTCCTCCGCGACGGAGAGCCTTTGGATGCTGAGCTGATTCACGCCGTTATAGATGGTGACATTCCCCTCTACATGCACATAGTCCATGATCTCAAACTCATGGATCCCGGGGGAATTCGGCTCCCAGATCTTCGCGTCGATCGTCCCGCTCCGGTCCTGGAGCGTCACGTTCAGGTACTCTCTCCCGCTCTTTGTCAGGGCCGCATTCCGCGCCTTCACCAGGTAGATATCGGAGACACGGAGTCCATCGTGAAAGTTCTCAATCCATCTCATTTCTTATCCTCTTCCCTAACGGCTCATCCGCTTCAGCGCTCCCCGAGAGAGAGCGGAAAGGAAATCTCGCGGTAGCCCTGCCCCTTCTGGCGGAGTACGGTAAGCTCCGCATTCTCTCCCGGGTGAAGCTCCTTCATCATCTTCTGGAGGTCCTGCGGGGATTCGATCCCTCCCTCATTCAGCTTCGAGAGGATATCGCCCGACTGTATCCCGGCGAGGAAGGCGGGGGAGCCCTCCTCGCAGCCTCTGATATAAATTCCCTTCGGGATCCCCCTTTGCTCCATCTCCGGCGTCACCTTCTGGAGCTTCAGGCCGAGGTAGGGGAGCTGCTCTCCATTGCTGAGACGCTCCAGGCTTCCCACAAGATCCGAGATTCCGAGGATCTCATGGTAGCCGCCTCCTCCCTCTCCCTCCGGGAAGAGGATCCCCACGAGCTCTCCGGAGCTGTTTAAGAGATAGGTCCCGAGCTTCTCCTCCTGCTCCAGATTGAGCTGAATGTTTTCCACCGTCCTGTCTGTCGAGGGATAGTCGTAGGAGAGGTAGGAAACCAGGCCCCGGGCGGAGGAATAGAGGAAGCCGGAGGGCGCTCCGATGGCGAGGAGAGTGTCTCCCCTTTGCAGGAGCCTGGAGTTTCCGAGGGGGATCGCCTTTGTCTCCTCCCGTTCCTTTTCACTCAGAGAAGCGATCGGAACGGAGAGGATCGCGAGACGATCCGTCCTGTCCCTCGCCTTCACGGAGGCCTCATGCCCCTCCTCCCGGAGCACGGAGATGCTCAGATTTCCTCCCTCCCGCACCGCGTCGATCGGGCAGAGGACCAGGAGCTCATCTCCGGTCTTTGCGAGGATGATGCCGGCCCAGCTGTTCTCCGAATCCATGCTCTCCCCGAGGAAATCCGTCCCGCTCTCCCTCCTTCGGACCTCCGCCAGGGATTTCTCGGCATCCGAGGAGACCTTTTTCAGATTGGAAATCATCCTCTCATAGGCGGAGACCGGGAAATCATAGCTTTCGATCTCCGTGCGTATCCTCTTCTCCAGAGCCTCCGATTCCGTCTCCTCCCTGCTCTCCTCGCTCGACTCCTCCCTGCTCTCCTCACTCGACTCCTCCGACTGCAGCTCTACGGACTCCGGAGTCTCCGTTCGAAAGAGCTTTGCGAGGCGGGGCTCCGAGAGCGCAAAGGCCAGGGCCGCGACAAAGCCGAACAAAAGGGCCGAGCAAAGGAGCATGAGAAGGCGGAGAAGGCGCTTTCCCCGCCCCGCTCTCCGACCCACGATTTTCTCCCTGATGAAGTCTTTCTCTTTCATGATTCTCCGTCCTCATGGTCCGCCGCCGTCAGCGTGAAGGTGAATTCCGTCCCGACCCCCTCCGTAGAGACACAGTCGATATTTTCGCCGTGCGCGTGAATGATGGACTTTACGATGGAAAGTCCGAGCCCCGTGCCCTGCTTGTCCCTTCCCCGGGAGAGATCTGTCTTATAAAAACGATCCCAGATCTTCGTCAGATCCTTCTTCGGAATCCCGATTCCGCTGTCCTTCACGGAGACGAAGACCTTTGTGCCCCGAAGCCCGCTCCGAATCCCGATCACGGAGTTCTCCCCGGAGAACTTCAGCGCGTTGTCGATCAGATTATAGAGCACCTGCTGTATCCTGGCGTGGTCCGCATAGACCGGCTCCCGCTTCTCCGAGAAGGTGAGCTCGAAGGTGATCCTCTTCTTCTGACAGCTCATCTCAAAGCTCTCGCAGACTGACTTTATGACCTGATTGACATCGAAGCTGCTCCGGATCAGAAAGCCCTTCTGCTCCACGGAATTCAGGGAGAGGAGGGAGCCCGTGAGCTTCTCCAGTCTCTCCGTCTCCACGATCAGGCGCTGCAGATATTTCCGCTCCATCTCCGGCGGGATGGTCCCGTCGAGAATCGCCTCCAGATAGCCCTTGATGGAGGTGAGCGGAGAGCGGAAATCATGGCTCACATTGGCGATAAACTGCCTCTGATACTCGTCTGCCTTTCCGATCTCCTCCGACATAAAGTTCAGTGTCTCCGCGAGATACCCCATCTCGTCCCGGGATTTCACCTCGATCCGGTAGGCGTAATCCCCCGCGGCGTATTTCATGGCTCCCGTGGTGATGGAGCGGAGCGGCCGGAATACGATGAAGTAAAAGACGAGGAGGATGAGGAGGGAGAGCAGAAAGAGAATCAGACTGGTCCGGTAGATGATCGCGAGAATCTCCGATTCCGAGCGCCGAAGCTCCCGGGAGGGGAGGTGGATGAGCACATAGCCTCCGGTGAAATATTCCCTCGTGATCGGGGCCGCCACACTGAGCACCTCCTCAGAAAACATCCCGCGGTAGTCCCCGATGGTCCAGCGCCTTCCCCCCGGGATCGCCTCATCGAAATCCGGAATCTGCTGATCCTTCCGCTTCTCCGAGTCAGAGTCCGAGATGATCCGTCCCTTCCTGTCCACAAGCCAGATGTCCACCCGGAGAAAGGCCGCGACCGCCTTCATCTGCTCATTGATGAGCTCCTCGGAGAGTCCCGCCTTGTTCTGATCCGAATAGGTGGTCGCGATCAGCGTCGCCTCCGAGTAGAGGTTGTTCGCCTGCTCCCGGAAGAGATAGCGCTTCGTCATCGGGGAGGCCGCGAGCGCGCTGATCAGAAAGCTCAGAAGCCCGAAGACCAGGTAGGTGAGCAGAAATTTGAGGTAGAAGGATCTCTTCATGCCTGCGCTGTCCTGAATTTGTAGCCGATCCCCCAGACCGTCGCGATCTCCCAGGCGCCGTTTCCGGAGATCTTCTCCCGGAGGCGCTTGATGTGGACATCCACCGTGCGGGAATCTCCGGCGAACTCATAGCCCCAGATATGGTCCAGGAGCTGTTCCCTCGTAAAGACCTGGTTCGGAGAGCTCGCGAGAAAGTAGAGGAGCTCCAGCTCCTTCGGAGGCATCTCCACCGGCTTCCCCCGGTAGAATACGGAATAATTGCTCTGATTGATAATAAGCTCGGGGTACTCGATATAATTTCCGCTCCGAAGCCCTCCCTCCGGCTCCGCCCTTCGGACGGTCTCCGCGCTCTCCCCGGGGAGGGCGGCGTCTCCTCTTTTCTTCGGGCAGCGCCGAAGCACCGCCTTCACCCTGGCCACCAGCTCCTTGGAGTCAAAGGGCTTTATCATATAGTCGTCCGCCCCGAGCTCAAGCCCCAGAACCTTGTCGAAGGTCTCTCCCTTGGCGGAGAGCATGATGACCGGCACAGAGGACCTCATACGAAGCCTCCTGCAAACCTCGTATCCGTCGATGCCGGGCAGCATCAGATCCAGGATGATGAGGTCCGGCCGGTACTCGGGAACGATCCGGAGCGCTTCCTCCCCATCCTCCACCATGCGGGTGTCGAAGCACTCCTTCTCCAGATAGAGGGAGATCAGCTCCGAAATAGAGCTGTCATCATCCACGATCAATATCCTCTGCTTCTCCGTCAAGCTTCTCTCCTCTCTCGCAAAAAGCGCGCCTCCGATCCTCCCTACTTCTTAAAATAGGCGACCGTCACCCCGTCCGAGCCCTCCCCGTACTCCCCGAGGCGGAAGGATTCGATATGCGGATCCTTCCGGAGCATGCTGTGCACCATATTCCGAAGGGCACCCGTTCCCCTCCCATGGACGATGCGGACCTCCGGGAGATGGGCGAGGCAGGCATCGTCCAGATACTTGGAGAGCTCCGGCATGGCTTCCGCCGTCATTTTCCCGATCAGCTTGATCTCCGGAGAGATCCGAAGAGCCTTCTGCACCCTCATCCCTCCGGAGGATTTCTGTCCTCCTCTCTGTCCGGACTCCGTCTGCAGAGCCGGGGCCCGCTGCAAAAGCTCCAGATCCTTCAGGGCGACCTTCGTCCGGATGATGCCCGCCGTCACAAAGAGCATCTCATCCCGGTCCGGGAGAGTGGAGACCCGCGCCGTCAGATTCAGGGGAAGCACCCGCACGATGTCTCCGATCCTGATCTTATTTTTAGAGAGCGGCCTCGCCGGCCCCCTCGCTCTCTCCGTCTTCCCGAGCTCGCCCTGCAGCTCCCGAAGCTCCTGCTTCAGTCCGGATCGGAGCCTCTCCGCCTCCAGCGTGGAGCCGCCGCTTTGCTCTCTCTTCCTGAGCTCCTTCACGATGGAGTCCGCCGTCTCCTTCGCCTCCGCGAGGATCGAAGCGGCCTCCTCCCTCGCGCGGTTTAAGATCTTGTCCCGGCCCTTTTCGACGCCCTTTGAGGACTCTCTCGCCCTCCGCTTGTACTCTGCGATCTCCTCGCGGTAGCGCTCAATCTCCTGCCTCTCCCGCTCTGCGGTGATGCGGCTCTCCTCCAGGCTCGCGATCACATCCTCAAGCTTCACATCCCCCGCTTCCAGGCGTCTCCCGGCGTCCGCGATGATCTCCTCCGGGAGTCCGAGCTTCCGGGAAATCGCAAAGGCATTGGATTTTCCCGGCACACCGATCAGGAGCCGGTAGGTAGGGCTCAGACTGTTTAAGTCAAACTCGCAGCCTGCATTTTCCACGCCGGGCGTAGAGAGGGCATAGACCTTGATCTCCGCGTAGTGCGTCGTCGCAATGCTCCGGATCCCTCTCTCATGAAGAGAGTGGAGGATCGCCATCGCGAGCGCCGCTCCCTCTGTGGGATCCGTCCCCGCGCCGAGCTCATCGAAGAGGCAGAGGCTCTCCTCATCCGCCTCCCGCAGGATGCGGACCGTATTGCTCATATGGGCGGAAAAGGTGGACAGGCTCTGCTCAATGCTCTGCTCATCCCCGATATCGGCGAAGATCTCCCGGAAAAGCGCGAGCTCCGAGCCCTCTGCCGCCGGGATGAAAAGCCCCGCCTGCCCCATGAGCTGGAGAAGCCCTGCCGTCTTTAAGCAGACTGTCTTTCCTCCCGTATTCGGTCCCGTGATCACAAGCATCGTGAAGTCCGAGCCCAGTCGGATCGTGATCGGCACGACCCTGTCCTCCGGGATCAAGGGATGTCTCGCCTCCCGGAGGGAGAGAGCGCGCTTTTCGGAAAAGTGCGGCCTCACGGCCTTCATCCCCAGAGAAAGCTTTGCCTTTGCAAATACGAAGTCAAGATGCGAGAGAAGCCGAATATTCTCCGAAAGGCCCTCCGTATGCGGGCTTAAGGAGGCAGAGAGCCTCTCCAGCAGCTTCTCGATCTCCCTCTTCTCCTCCGCCCTTAGCTCCCGGATCTCATTATTCCGCCTCACGATGCTCTGAGGCTCGATGAAAAGCGTCGCTCCGGTCGAGCTTTGATCGTGGATCATGCCGGGGAAGGAGCTCTTGTATTCCGCCTTCACCGGAAGGCAGTATCTTCCGTCCCGCATCGTAATGACGGAGTCCTGGAGCATCTTCTGCGAGCTCGCAAGGAGGGAGGAAAGCTGAGAATGAATCTGCTCCTCCAAAGAGCGGATCCGTCTCCTCACGGAGGAAAGTCCCGCGCTGGCGTCATCCGCGATCTGCTCCTCCGAGAGGATGCATCTCTTGAGCTCCCGATTCTCCGGAGAAAGCGGAAGAAGGGCCCGGAAATATCCGATCAGGCTGTCCTCCCGCTGCCTCTTCTCCCTCTCCTCCGCCGCTCTCTCTGCGGCATTTCTCGTATAATGTCCCCTGCTCCCGCTTCGCTTCTCTTCCCTTTTCTCTTCCGCCTTCTCCTCTGCTCTACCGTAGCTCCTCGCCCTTTCCGTAAGATCCAAAAGCGCGGAAAACTGCAAAAGCTCCGGGATCGAGAGGGAGGACGCGATCTCCAGGCGCTTAAGAGAGGCGGAGAGCTCTCTGAGCCCGGAGAAGCGGAAAGGGCCATAGAGCCGGATCCGATCCAGCGCGTCCTCCGTCTCCTGCAGCCTGCTCTCGATCTCCGAAGACTCCGAAGCGGGGCGAAGTCCCTCCGCAAGCTTCTTTCCCTCCCCGGAGTCCGCCCTTTCCGAGAGAGCCGAGAGAATCTTATGAAATTCCAGTGTCCGATATACCTTTTCGTTCATTCCGCTCTTTCCGGCGATATCCCTTCTCCCAATATCTCTTCTCCTTTAAAGAAGCCGGAGAAGTCTGTTCAAACAAACAAAAGCCGCAAGGCACAGCCCGATTCCCTAATCGTTTTCCAGCATCAGACGGGCACAGCCATAGATCCCGGCGTCGTTTCCGAGCGTCGCCAGCATGATCTCCGCCTTCTGCTCGGGCTTCAGAATCGGCGTATACTCCTCGTAATACTTTCTGAGCATTTCGAGCAGGAAATTCCCCGCCTTCGAGACGCCGCCTCCGATGACATAGACCTCGGGGTCCGCGATCATCGAGACCTGGGCGAGGACGATGCCGAGATAGCGCATGCTGCACTCCACCGTCTCCCGGGCGATGATGTCCCCTTCCTTTGCGCAGTCGAAGACATCCTTCGCGCTGAGCGCCTTCCCGTAGACCCGGAGCTTTGAGTGATCCTTCCGGCGGGAAAGCCTCCGCTGGGCCTCATGGACGATGCCTGTCGCGCTCGCGACCTGTTCCAGACAGCCCCGTCCTCCGCAGTTGCAGCTCTCCTCCTCTTCCTCTCTCACATGGATATGGCCGATCTCTCCCCCGGCGCCGTGCGCCCCGGTCACGATGCGGCCGTTCATGATAAGTCCCCCTCCGACTCCGGTTCCGAGCGTCACCATGAGTAGGTTCTCGTGCCCTCTGCCGCCGCCCTGCCACATCTCCCCGAGCGCCGCCACATTGGCGTCATTCCCGCAGGCACAGGGAATCCTCCCGCCCATAAGCTCTCTGAGCTCCTTCGCGGGCCAGCGGTCCTCCCAGCCCAGATTCACGCAGATATGCACATATCCGTTTGGCTCGACCGGCCCCGGCACACCGATCCCGATCCCCGCGATATCTTCTTCCTCGATGGTCTTTTCCGAGAGATGCTTCTTCAGCTCATCCGCCACATCCGGGAGGATATAGCGGCCGTTCTCCGCCTTTCGGCTGGGTACCTCCCACTTATCCAGAAGAAGCCCGTTATAGGTGAAAATCCCGCACTTTACCGTGGTCCCCCCCACATCGATTCCGACACAATACTGATTCATAGACCCTCTCCGATCTGCTCGAAATGATCCGCCTCTCTCATACTCTTTGTCCGCTCCCTCTCTCCCGAAAAGCCGTCAACGGAGCCGAACGCTTTTCAGGATTCCGTCGCTCCCCACCAAAATGCTGCCTCCAAAGGGCCCGAAGGAGGATGTCGCGCGCACGCTCTCGATCGGGAGATCCAGCTCCCCCCGGAAGCGCAGCCTGCCGTGGATATCATAGATCAAAAGCGCCGTGTCATGGTAGAGAAAGACCTTGTCCCCGTCTATGGAGAGCCCCTCGGCGCCGAGGGAAACGCCCCGGTCCAAAAGCTCCCTGCCCTCGAGATCATAGACCTTCAGGCGATAGGGCTCCGTCTTTTTCTTCTTTTCCTTTTCTTTCTCTTTTTCCCTTTCCTTCGTCTTTCCCTCTGTCTCCGCCGCGCTGCTTTCCTCTCCCTGCGGGGTCCCGCTCTCCTCCTGAGAGGGATCCGTGCTCTCCTCACTGCTCTCCGCTTCGGATCTTCCGCTGTCCGTGATCAGCGCAAGCGCCCTGTCCCCCCAGGCAATCGCCCGGATCGTGGATTCCTCCTGCACCGAGGCCTTCTCCACCGGACTGGACGGCTGCTTTGTCGAATAGAAGAGGATGCCGCCGTCGTGGAAGGCCTCCGCATGTCCCGCATCGGAGAAATGAACCCTCCCCGCAAGGTGTCCCTCGAGGCCGTTCGTAAAGCCTCCGACCACACGGCTTGAGCCGGCGTCCCTCCCGGCCTCCGAGAGATTATAAAAGACGATCTTGTTTTTCAGGCTGCCGTTTTCCAGGAAAACATAGGAAACCATGAGCTCCGTACCGTCCGGCGAGACCGAGAGATCCAGAGGATAGCCGTCCCCCTTCAATACGGACTTGATGCTGATGTCGAGCGCTCTTCCCTCCTTCGTAAAGACGCTGATATAGCTTGCGTTCCGGTCCTCCAGGACCGCGTAGACCACGCCCTTCCCGGAGACCGTCAGCTTTGTGATCGGAAGGCTCGTCTTCGCGGAGCCCGTGGGGCCGGACTTGGCCATGATATAAATGGCATTTCCGCCCTGCTCCGCCACTGCGGCAAAGTCACCGTTTACCGAGACAAAGGGCTGATTCATTTCGAAGGCCTGATTCCAATGCTGCTTTCCCTTTAGTCCGAGATAGCTCGCTCCATCCCTCGTGATCCTGAGCATCCCCTCGCCATAGGGCAGATAGCTCTCATAATTATTGTCCGTATCCCGGCGCTCCGCCCGGAAATCCCTGCTCCAGTTTACAGAGCTTCGGCGGTAGCAGCGATAGAGGAGAAAGTGGAGAAAAAGCAGCAGGATAAGGAAAAGGACAAGTCCCAGAAAGAAAAAGCATACCGCGCGAAATCTCCGCTCCCCCGCGGCCAGCTGCCTCCGCTTCTCCTTATCCCTGGACTCCTTCTGCCGGTCCCTCTCCTCCAGCGCCGCAAAGTCCAGCATCCTCCTGCGAAGCTCCTGCTTTCTCCGCTCCCTGTTCGTCTCCGCCATAGGCGATTCTTCCCCCGCTTAGTTCTGATACAGCGCTCTCGGATATACCCCGGCCTCTACCAGTTCCCGGATCGAGCGCTCAACCAGCGCCTTGTCCTCCGCGTAGGTCACGCCGAACCAGCGGTCATGGTCCTCCAGCACGCGGACCTTCGCCTTCCCCTCTCTCATCAGCCTGTCGATCTCCTGCGGGAGAAGATACTCCGACTTCATCTCCTGCCCGTGCTCCCGGAGCCAGTCCGGGAAGTTCCGGATCAGAGTATCCAGGAATTTCTCCGGCAGTCCGAACATATTCATCGATACGATGGCCTTCTCCGGAACGAGGACCTCCTTCCCCGCAAAATCGATGCCCCGGATCACGCCGTCCTCTCCCTTTTTGATGTCATAGGTCTCCTGAATCTCGGAGAGATAAGAGCCCGCCCCCATTTTGCAGATGCCGCGGTTTACGCTTCCGTTCTCAGAGAGCGTATTTCCGATGATATAGCCCGCCATGCAGATATCCGCATAGGGCTTCGTCTCGTCCATCTCCTCCACGAGATAATCATGAATCAGGTGAAAGCCCTCTCTGCCGTAGAAGTCATCCGCGTTGATCACGGCAAAGGGACAGTCGATCTGCTCCCGGACCTGGATCAGGGCGTGCGCGGTCCCCCAGGGCTTCGTCCTCCCCTCCGGGAGGGAAAAACCCTCGGGAAGCATCGTCGTCTCCTGAAAGGCATAGCTGCAGTCCGCTGCCTTCGCGATCCGGTCCCCTATGATCTCCCGGAAGTCCTTCTCAATCTCCTTTCGGATGATAAAGATGATCCTGTCAAAGCCCGCCTCCAGAGCGTCATGCACAGAGTAGTCCATGATGATCTCCCCCGAGGGGCCCAGTCTGGCAAGCTGCTTGATTCCGCCTCCGAAACGGGAGCCGATCCCCGCCGCCATAATAACAAGTGCTGTCTTCTTCATCCTATCCTCCTTGAAAGACCTTCCGATAACTCCCTGTGCTCTGCCGGGAAGCAGTTCGTATTCGAGAAAAGTATAGCTGAATTCAGCGGATTTGTCCATCTGACGAAAGCGCCGAAGGGGCATGACGCCGGATCCCCGCTCTCTCTTTTAGCCGGCAAAAAGCCTCCCCGCTTCGGGGAGGCTTTCTCTGTATGCTCTTTCTTCTCCTTCTGTCTTCTTCCTCTGCCCTTTCCGACTTCCGATTCTCCCGCTTAGTTCGGCCCGGCAGAGAGCTCTTCGAGCGCCGCAGTCAGAAGAGGATAGGCCCGGGATCGGGCGTCCCTTTATCGGAAGGTCCAGTCGCCGTCTGCCATGACGAAGTTCTGCTCTACGGAGAGCTTATTCATCCAGTGGCGGGTCAGCGCGATGGTATAGGTCTGCTGGTCCTCCGTAAAGGCCTCGTCCCGCTTATCCCAGAGGGACTGCGGTGTCGGCCAGAGGGCGTACTTTGCTCCCACTGCGCTGTAGAAGGCGAAGGAGCCGCCGTGCTGCCCGTGATGAGCCAGCTGCACGACATCGGCCTTCAAAGCCGCGGCCCCGCGGTCCTTCAGAAGCTGCTCCGCCGCCTCATAGGGGAGGTCCCCGGTGATGAGAATCTTCTTCCCGTTGATCGTGAGCATATAGCAGATCGAGCTGTTGTTCCCGGTATCGATATCAAAGAGATAGGGCTGATTCAGGATCTGAACGTTGACATTTCCGATATCGAAGCTTGTGCCGGCGGGAGAATTGTAGTGGACCTTGCTCTGGTCATAAGCCGCGATATCGTCATAGCTCTCCTGGATAACCGGGAGCCGGTACTCCTGCTCATGTGCCTTATAGAAATCCATCGGCGCGAAGCTGTAGTAGATCTCCCCGAGGTCGATCTTCGCGAAGTCCTTCGGGTTTCCGCTCCTCTGCTGCTCCAGCATGACATCCAGTGCCCCCACATGATCCACATGGGGATGGGTTAAAAGCCAGACGGCGACCTTTCCGCCGTTTGCCTTGATATACTCCCCGAGATAGGGGGCGTTCGTCTTGAAGCCGCCGTCCACGACGATGATCCTCCCGTCATTGGACTTCACCACGATGGCGAGCTGCTGTCCGCTCTCCTTTCCCTTAATCATGGTGACAGTGGCTCCCCCGAGACCGAGCTCGTAGCTGTTCTGCCGAACCCCCTGATTCATGATGATCGGAGCGGACTTCTTCTCCGTCGTTCCCTCCGATGCGCTCCCTCCCGAGCCCGCCTGGGCGCTCTGGGCACTCTCCGGCACGGAGCTTGCAGAGACGATATTCGCGCTGCCCTGCTCCGCAAACGCCGTCACGGAATTTGTGAGGAGAAGGAGCGCTGCGCTGATCGAAAGAAGTCTTCCCGTCATTTTCTTCATCTATTCTTTACCTCCTGCTCTTACTGCCAGACACCGTTCGCGTTCACATGATAGCCGTCCGGAGTCTGCGTATCCGCATACATCGCCCCAAAGGGAAGAGAGGAACCCCGCTCAGGATTCAGATAATACCAGCTCCCGCCGATATTTCTCCAGCCGCTGAGCATCCTGCCCAGCTTCTGCGTCGCATCCGTATCAAGATAATACCATTTGCCGTCGATCTGATTCCAGCCGGTGAGCATCTTTCCGTTTTGGTCCAGGAGATACCAGTCATCCCCCTCCGGATTGATCCAGCCGGTCTGCTTCTGATTTCCCTTCAGATAGCTCCAGTCCTCACCGACCTTTTTCCAGCCGTCTCCGCTCGCAGGACCCGCTGCGGAAGAATTCGCGCTCGTCCCGTCGCTCGATACGGCGGCCCCATTGGAGCGGGCCGTGACCAGGTCAAAGCGGATCGTGTCATCGAAGTTCGCGTCCGTACTGCCGTCACTCTCCACATACTGGCTGTTTGCGACATAATGCCCCTGCTTATCCCCGCCGTGCTTTGCGCGGACGGAGATATGATCGACCTCCTTGCCGCCGTTTTGATAGGATGAGACCGAGATCTTCGGCGTCGTCACATTCTTCTTCGCCGTCTTCTCGTCTCCGTCCTTCGAAGCGTAGTAGATGACGACATCATAGCTCGCCGCATTGTCCACCTTGCTCCACTTATAGCTCTTGCCGCTCTGCTCGATCCCGCTCACATTCTTCAGCACATAGAAGGGATAGGCCTTCGCCTTGATCTTCAGCTTATCCGGAGCCTTCGACTCGATGCTGACCTCATAGGAGCCCTTCACCTCCGCGACCACATTGTCGGAGAAGCTGTTTCCCTCCGTCGGAGTGAGCTCGATCGTATAGGTAAAGGGCGTCTTCAGATTCTGGTTCTTCTGATTTTTCTTTCCGCTCTTTTGCTGCGTGCCTCCGACGGTGCTGCTGTTCTCCTTCACATTCTCTGTGCCATAGCTTGCGACCTTATAGCTCGCATCCAGCGGCTTCGGCTCCTGCCTCCCATAGGACTGCCCCGGCTGGATATCCTCATCCCCCGAGGGGCTCACGTCAAGCTTCACCATTTCAATATTCTCCGCGAAGGCGGGCATCGCGGAAAAAACTCCGAGCATCGCCGCCGCGATCAAAACCTTTCCGAACTTCATAAACTCTCCCTTCCGAGTTCCGCTCATCTCTCTCAAAAACAGCTTTCCTCTCCGATGTCGGTTCAGGCGAGCCAGACACCGGACTTATCAAAGCGGTAATTTGTGCCGTCGATCTTTTTCGTGCCGTCTGCGGCCATCACGCCGTCATCCCCCAGGTAGTACCAGTTTCCGGATATCGTCTTCCAGCCGGTCGCCATCGCGCCGTCATCCCCCAGATAGTACCACTTCTTATCGAGCTTGGTCCAGCCGCTCACCATCCGCCCGTCGGAACCAAGGTAAAACCACCTGCCCCCGACATTGGCCCAGTTCGTCGCCATCACGCCGTTTGGCTTCAGAAAATACCAGTTTCCACCGTCTCTGACCCAGCCCGTCTGCATCACGCCGTCCCCGTCCATATAGTACCAAAACTTCGAGACCTGCTTCCAGCCGCTCACCTTTTTTCGCTTCTCATAATAATACCACTTGCCGTTTTTCTGCGTCCAGCCGTCGGAGACTCCATTGCCGTCCGCCTTATTATTCGTGTTGGCGGCGCTTCCTCCCCCGGAATTCCCGGAGACCTTGCCCGATCCGCTGTTGCTCCCCGTGGCCGGAAGGCTCCCCTTCTTCGCGGAGCCGCCGCTCCCCGCGTTCTTTCTCGAGGGACTGCCCCCTCCGTAGGCCTTCCAGGAAAACTCCGTCGTGACATTTCCCTTGATGCCCTTGACCGTTCCCGCCTCTCCGGATTGCCAGATCGTTGTATTCGATCCTTTCACCGGGCGGTAGACCCTGTCCTGCGGATAGGCCGCAAACCAGATATCATAGGGGATATCCGCGATATTCATATACTCCGTGAGCCAGGTCCGGTTCGCATAGACGATGGGCGTATAGCCCGCTGCCTTCACCATCGCGCAGTACTTGTTCGCCATGGCGGTGAGGATCTCCGGCGTCGCCCCCTCGGAGAGCATATCATTGACCTCCGCGTCATAGGCGACCGGATACTGCAGCTTATACTTTTTAATCTTCCGGATCGTGAGATTCGCCTCGGCCACCGCTTCGTCCATATTTTTCGCCGTGGAGCAGAGATAGGCGCCGACCTTCAGCCCGGCCGCCTGAGCCCCCTTCACGTTCTGATCGAAATAGGGGTCCTCCTTCAGGCCGTAGGCCAGACGGACAATGACGAAGTCCAGACCGTCCGCCTTTGCCGCCTCCCAGTCGATCGCGCCATTGTCATTTTGAAACTTCGAAACCTCTGTGCCCTTCTCCAGATAGATGAGATCCGAGCCGTCCTCATTGCTGTAGCCAAGCCACGGGTTCGAAAAGGCATCCGCATCCGACTTTGTGCTCCCGCCCCCGTTCGTCCCGGAGGGGACGCCCTCGGCAGAAGAAGCCGCCGCATCGGGAGTGCCCTGAGCGGAAATCGCGCCGCTCTGATCCGATACCGCGCCCTGGCTCTGAGGAGGCGACACACTGCTCTGAACGGATGCGCCATTCTGAGGCGGAGAAGCACTGCTCTGAACGGATGCTCCGCTCTGAGGCGGTGACGCGCTGCTCTGATCCGATGCCGCGCCGCCCTCCGCGGGGATTGCCGCATTCTCACCCCCCTGCGTCGGTCCCATCAAAACTCCCGGCCCGCCGGAAGGCGAAGGACCGTCCGCAAAGCCTCTTCCGGGAAATGCCGCGCTCAAGCAAAGCCCCAGGGAAAGGAGGCAGAGCGCTCTTTGATTTCTTCGCATGGTTTATCCTCTCTTCTTCTTTGTACAGGAGGAGCTTATCAGCTAAAATATGCCGAATCAATAGGCTTTCCCCAACTGTAATGAATCGTCAGAAAAAAGAAAGCACTCTTCCTCTTCCCCTGAAAAACGGATCAGAGCAGCTTCCTTCCATCGCTTGCACCAAGCCGATCCGCTCCTGCATCGATCAGCTCCCGCGCAAACCTCGGATCACGGATTCCCCCCGAGGCCTTCACCCTGAGCCGGCCTCCTACAGCAGCCTTCATAAGCTTCACATCCTCTATCGTCGCCCCGCCTCCGGAAAATCCCGTCGAGGTCTTCACAAAAGCCGCTCCCGCCTCCTCGGAAAGAAGGCAGGCCCGCCTCTTTTCCTCCTCAGAGAGAAGGCAGGTCTCAAGAATCACCTTCACGATTCCGGGCCTCGCGGCCTCCACCACGCCCCGGATATCCTCTCTTACATAATCGTCCCTTCCGTCCTTCAGCGCTCCGACATTCAGGACCATATCGATCTCCGCCGCACCGGCCTCCACCGCTCTCTTCGCCTCCAGGGCCTTCGCCTCCGAAAGCGCCGCTCCGAGTGGAAAGCCCACGACGCAGCAGCAGAGCACGCCGCTTCCCTTGAGCTCCTCCGAGACCAGCGCCGCATGGCAGGAATTCACACAGACCGAGTGAAAATGAAAGTCCCTCGCCTCCCTGCAGCAGCGCCTCACATCCTCCTCCCGGGCGTCCGCCCTTAAAATAGTATGATCGATCCGATCCGCGATGCTCTCTTCCATCTCTCTTTTCTTCCTTTCCTTATCCCTATCCTATTCCCTGTCCAATGTCCTTTTCTGTCATTTCTCAGGATCCTGATTTTTGTGCCGCCGAAAGGGGCGGCTGCTGTGCAGCCGCCCCTTTCCTCCTAAAAGCCGCGGGAGATGACGAAATCAAACTACTCTCCGAATCGCCCGGATCGGCTTATATGTCGCGGAAACCACCGTGATTCCTCTCTTGGTACTGAGCGCACTCAGCATCCTCCCGTTTCCGAGGTAGATTCCGACATGGCCGGAATACGCGAGGATATCGCCCGGAACCGCCTGCGCGAGACTTTCCACCTTCTTCCCCACACCGGCGAGCGCACCGGAATAATGCGGAAGGGAGATCCCGAAATGCCCGTACACCGCCATGACAAAGCCGGAGCAGTCCGCACCGTTTTGAAGGCTCGCTCCGCCGTAGCGGTAGGGACGCCCGATATACTGGGAGGCAAAGCTCACGATCTGGCTCGCAAGCGGAGCATTGCTGTCATAGTTCTGCGTATCCGCAGCGGAGCCGTCCTCATTATAGAACATCCCGTTGTCGGAAAAGATCAGAAGCGGCTCCGTGCTCGCCTGAATGACATTTCCCTCCTGCGCCGTATGAGAAAGCGGGTCCGCATTCTCAAAGGAAAGAAGATCTCCCTGCTTTGCCGCAGTGCTCTGTGCACTTCCACTGCCCTGCGCATTCGCGCTGTCGATCGACATCGGATCAGAATCCGCCTCATATACCAGGGCGGCTGCGTTATCCTCCGCAGTGTCTGCATAGGCAGGCATAACCGCGGCAAAAAGCGCGCCCGCTCCGATCATCGCGGAAACTGCACTGCGATAGATCCTCTTCCATACTCTGCTCCGCTTTCCGGCATCCCTTCCTGCGAAAAGCAGGTGTATCGTTTTCTTCATCGACAACCTCTTTCTCCTGAAACCATGCTTATCCTTCCTTTCCGCGCAGAAAACGCACTGCAACTGTCCAGTGGATGGGATAAAGGATATGGCGCAAATATGGCCAAAATAAAAACTCGATCTAAAAACAATCTAAAGTTTCTTACGGAATAAATCTGATTCTTTTAAGATTTCAGGATATCAATTCTCCTCCTCCTTGATCCTCACAAAGCGCGCGCCGACGCCGTAGACCGTCACGATGGGAGAGACTTCCATAAATACATCCGGATGAGAGCCCGCGAGATAGTTCCGGAAGACGGCGGACTGACTGGGGGAGCAGATCGTGGTGAGCATCTGCTTCTCCTCCTTCGTATAGGCACCGACCACCCTGTGCACCGTCACTCCCCTGCCCTTTGACATGATGAAATCCGCGATCTCTCCGCTGCTCTTCGGGTCCTTGCTGATGATGGAGACCTTGTAGAGCTTCTGGCGGAATCCAAAGAGCATGTAGTCCATAATATAAATGGAGATCACATGATTTACAAGAGCGTAGAGCGCCACATCCTTACCGAAGACCAGGCCCAGCATAATGATGATGCAGCCGTCCAGAACCAGCATAATGCGGCTGAGCGGCAGCTTCCGAAGGACTCTCCGGTTCAGGATGCGGGCAATGGTATCGGTCCCCCCGAAGGTGACGCCCGCCCGGAGCACAAGGCCGGAGCCAAAGCCGTAGAAGAGCGAAAAATAGATGCAGACCAGAAACATCTCGCCCTCCACGAAGACGAAATGCAGCTGCCTCGTCGCGATCAGAAGCGCCGGGTACAGGATCGACACAAAGATGATCTTCGCAAACTCCGCCCGCTTCAGGGTCAGGAACGCGACCAGAAGGATCGTCAGGCTGAAGACATAGTAGATATAGCTGTAATTGATCCCGGTGAATTTCTCGATCATCTGCGAGATTCCGGTCACTCCGCTTGTGGAGAGCTGATTCGGAATCAGGATGCAGTTGATGGCAAAAGACGTGATCAGGCAGCCCGCGATGATTTGCAGAATATTGATCAGCCCGTGATACTTCTTGAAAAACTCTTCCATATTGATGTCCCGTACTTCCCGGGCTCCCTCTCCTTCAGAGACAGATCCCGCAAATTCCCCGCCGCCGGAAAAGAGGAAATGCCGCTGCAGCGACATTTCCTCTCTCAGATTTCCCTGTCCGGGAAAATCCTGCTCCTATCTTATACTCTCTTTACTTCTTTTCGTCAATGACCAGACTGTTCAATTTATGGTCCAGTGCCCAGAGAACCGCCGCGAGGACGATCAGGAGCGCCGCGATGCCGAAGTTCGCACCTGCGAAGGGAAACTTTGAGATCAGGTTGTAGAGCGGACCATAGGAGAGCCCCGCGATGAAGATCGCGAGCGTCCAGACCGCCATCATGGCGGAGAGCATCCTCGCCGGGGCAAACTTCGAGATGAAGGAGTTCCCCAGCGGAGAGAAGGTCATCTCACCGGTGGAAAGCGCGATGCCGAAGAGCACGACCCAGATCAGGCTCGCCTGTCCTCCGCCCCTCGTCACATCCGCAAGGGCAAAGATCGCAAAGGCGATGCCGAGGATTCCCATGCCGAGCGCCGTATGCTTGAAAATGCTCAGGCCGCCGCCCGGTCTCCTCGCATCCTTCGCCCAGATGGAGCCGAGCACCGGTCCCAGAAGGATACAGAGCAGTCCGTTCTCCGAATCGAAGAAGGAGGTCGGGATCTTATAGCCAAAGAGCATCCAGTTCATGCGGACCTCGTCCGCGCTCGCCCAGTAATCGTAGACGGGGAGGTAGGCCAGGTACCAGAAGATCCAGAAGATGGCGGAGAAAGCGGAGACCGCGATGATCGCCGCGACCCTCTGCTTCTCGATTCTGGTGAGAGGACGCGCCTCTCCCGCTTCCTTCTTCTCCGTCTGGGCAGCCTTGGCACTGTTCTCCGTGAGCTTAAACGGCTTCGCACCGGCTTCTCCCAGCACGCCCCAGCCCGAGAAGAACATCACGGCATCAATGAACATCGCAACCGCACAGACCAGGAAGCAGATCCGGTAGCCCTGCGTTCCCGCGAGGATGCCGATAAAGGTGGTTCCGAGGAAGGAGCCGATATTGACCATGGAATACTGCGTGGAAAACGCCTTGTCGAGATCCCTGGGATCCGAGAAGAGACGCCCCGTGATGGAGTTTGTCTGCGGCTTGAAGAGGCCGGTTCCCACGGAGACAAGAGCGATCATGATCGCGACGCCGGTGAGGCTGTGTGCCTGCCAGCCGAGGAGGTAGCCGATCCCCATCAAAACCATTCCGACCGGAACCAGATACTTGGCGCCGATCAGGTGATCCGAGATATAGGAGCCCAGCAGCGGCGCAAGATAAGTGAAGGCGACAAAAAAGGACTGATAGCTGGCCGCGGCATCCTTATGGGCTCCGAGCCCGCCCTCCATCGCCGTTGCGACAATGAACTGAAAGATCAGCCACTTCGCCGCGTAATAGGCGAAGCGCTCAAATGTGAACGCGAAATTGCAAACCCAGAATCCCGCGCCCCCCTTTCTCTTTGTGACAGTAGTTTCCATGAACCCCCCTTCTCGCCGCGCAAGGCGGCCTTTCGAAAAGCTGTTTCCTCCGGATCAGCGTCTGCGGAAAGGACAGAAAGCCCGGCACAGACCTGACTCATCGCCTTTCCCACTCTAGCACAAAGTCTATGTTTCTTCAATATTTTATTTCGATATAATTTATATTTTATAGGCAGATTGTACTAGCCCGATGGAAAAGGCTTTTTCTCTTCCATGGGCTTTCACAAGAACGCTTATCGTATCCCTCTCCCTACTTCCCGAAGACCTGCTTCCGAAGCCGGATCCCGGTGGGACTCGCCGCAAGGCCGCCGAGCGCCGTCTCCTTCAACGCCGGAGCCATGCTGTCCCCCACCGCCTTCATCGCCGCGATACACTCATCGACCGGAATCTTCAGATCAATGCCGGAGAGCGCCATGTCCGCGGAGGAGAAGGCAATCATGACACCGGAGGCATTCCTCTTGATGCAGGGGATTTCCACGAGCCCCGCCACCGGATCGCAGACCAGCCCCAGCTGATTCACGATCGCCATGCCAAGCGCATAGCCGCACTGTGTCGGCGTCCCTCCGGAAAGCTCCACAAGAGCCGCTGCCGCCATACCGGAGGCGGAGCCGCACTCCGCCTGACAGCCCCCCGACGCCCCGGCGATGGACGCCGTATTCGCGATGACCATGCCGAAGGCCCCCGCCGTGAAGATGGACATGACGACCTCCCTCTTCGGGATATCCCTGTCCTCGTACATGGAGACCAGGCAGCCGGGGAGGATGCCGCAGCTTCCCGCGGTCGGAGTCGCCACGATCCGCCCCATCGCCGCGTTGCAGTTCGAGACAGACAGCGCCCTTCCGAGAGCTCTCGTGAGGAAGCTTCCGCACAGTCCGCCCCGCCGCTCCTCAGCATAGCGGAGCATCCTCTCTCCCTCTCCGCCGGTCAGGCCCGAGGTGGAGCGAAGTCCCGCTGTACTGCCCTTTCGAACGGACTCGCACATCACATCAAAGCTTTCCTCCATCCTGGCGTAAAGCTCTTCCTCCGGCTTCTCCAGCTCCTCCGCCTGATCCCTCAGGCAAAGCTCGCTGAGCCTTATCCCATCCCGCTCCGCGGCATCGATCAGGCTCTGAATGGAATCATATCGAAGCATATCCCTCCCCCTAGCTCGCCCGGATCAAAAGCGCCTTCTCCACATCCCGAAGGTTCTGGATCTCCTCTACCATCCGATCGGGAGGGACCTGGTCGATCTCGATCGTCATGAGCGCAAGCCCCCCTCTCTCCCGGCGGCTCAGGCGGAAATTCCCGATATTGATATCCCGATATTCCTCATAGATCAGATTCGTGACGGAGGCGATGAGGCCGGGCCGGTCCCGATGCAGGACCAGGATCGTATTGTTCTCCCCCGTAAAGTCCACCCGGAGCCCATTTACGAAATCCACTCGGATATTTCCCCCTCCGATGCTGGCTCCCTGCACGCTCCCCTCGGCGCCGTCCCTTGTGAGAAAATGAATTCTCGCGGTATTCGGATGCGCATCCGGGATATCCGTCTCGACGAAGCGGTAGGGAATGCCGCGTTTTTTCGCGATATCCAGCGCGTCACGAATCTCTTCCGAATAGCTGTGAAATCCCATGATCCCCGCAAGGAGCGCTCGATCCGTGCCGTGCCCCCGGTAGGTGCGGGCGAAGGAGCCGGAGAGCTCGATCGTGAGTTCCTGAAAATCCGCTCCGCCGGAAAGCTTGTTCACCACTCTTCCGAGCCGCACCGCGCCGGCTGTATGAGAGCTGGAAGGGCCGATCATGATCGGCCCGATAATATTAAAGACGTTCATATCTCTCTTCTCCCGCGTCACAGTATAGCGAAAAATCCGGACCTTGTAAAACAAAAGATGGCGCGGCTTTGCCTCCGCTTAAAAGCGGAGAACGCCCCGCGTAAGGGCATTCTCCGCTTGATCATTCCCGAGCGGCTTCGCAGCTTTTTATAGTATTCCGCCGAGGGAGAGGAAGAGGGGGGCAAAGACGAGGGAGATGACAGTCATCAGCTTGATGAGGATGTTGATGGAGGGGCCGGAGGTATCCTTAAAGGGATCCCCCACGGTGTCTCCCACCACCGCCGCCTTATGCGCTTCACTTCCCTTTCCGCCGTTATGTCCGCCCTCGATGAATTTCTTCGCATTGTCCCAGGCGCCGCCGGAATTGGACATAAAGATCGCCATCATGACGCCGGAGGCCAGGGCTCCCGCGAGCAGCCCGCCGAGAGCCTCCGCTCCGAGAAGCAGGCCAACCGCGAGCGGCGCCGCCACCGCGAGAAGCCCCGGGACGATCATTTCCTTCAGAGCGGCATTGGTAGAGATCGCGACGCAGCTCTTATAATCCGGTCTCTCCGTGCCCTGCATAATGCCGGGCTTCTCCCGGAACTGCCGGCGGACCTCCTCGATCATCGCAAAGGCCGCGCGGCTGACAGAGCTCATCGTGAAGGCGGAGAAAAGGAAGGGAAGCATCGCTCCGAGCAAAAGCCCGATCGTGACGCGGCTGTCCAGGACATTGATGCTCTGCAGCTGCACCGCCTCCGCATAGGCCGCAAAAAGCGCGAGAGCCGTGAGCGCCGCGCTCCCGATCGCAAAGCCCTTTCCCATGGCAGCCGTCGTATTTCCCACCGCGTCGAGCTTATCCGTGATGCCGCGGACCGACTCCTCGAGTCCCGACATCTCCGCGATGCCGCCCGCATTGTCCGCGATCGGACCATAGGCGTCGACGGCGACCGTCACGGCCGTGGTGGAGAGCATGCCGACCGCGGAGAGCGCAATCCCGTAAAGGCCGAGCTCCCGATACGCGATAAAGATCGCGACCGCGATCAGAAGGATCGGGATCGCCGTGGAGCGCATGCCGACCGCGATGCCGGAGATGATATTGGTGCCGGCCCCGGTCTCCGACTGGCGCGCGATCTCCTGCACCGGCTTATAATCTCCGGAGGTGTAAAACTCCGTCACCGCTCCGATCAAGAGTCCCGCCACAAGGCCGGATACCACCGCGAGCGCCGCCTGGAAGTTCCCGAAGAGAAAATTGCTGAAAAAGAAGGCCGCGACGATTACGCCAAGAGCAGAGACATAGCTTGCAAGCTTAAGAGCCTTCTGAGGCTCATTCCCACCGCGGATGAAAAAGCTTCCGATAATACAGGCGAGCAGACCGAAGGCCGCAAGAAGCAGAGGATAGAGCACCCCCGCATCCTGAAAATAAACCGCTCCCAGCGTCAGGGCAGAGACCAGCGCCCCGACATAGGACTCGAAAAGATCCGCCCCCATGCCGGCGACATCACCGACATTATCGCCGACATTATCCGCGATCACAGCGGGATTTCTCGGATCATCCTCCGGAATCCCCGCCTCGACCTTTCCGACCAGGTCCGCTCCGACATCGGCGGCCTTGGTATAGATTCCTCCGCCAACCCTCGCAAAAAGCGCGATGGAGGAAGCTCCGAGGGAAAAGCCGGAGAGCACATTCACATCCTTTGTGATAAGAAAGACCAGGCTGACTCCCAAAACACCGAAGCCCGCGACGCACATCCCCATGACGGAGCCGCCCGCAAATGCAAGCTGCAGGGCCTGATTCATCCCGCTCCTCTCGGCTGCCGCGGCCGTGCGGACATTGGCCTTCGTCGCGGTGCTCATGCCGAAGTATCCCGCCAGAGTGGACAGAAGCGCTCCAAACACAAAGGCGAGCGCACTCACCCAGCTCCGGCTTCCCGTTCCGATCCCGATCAAAAGGAAAAGAATCGCCACGAAAAGAAGAAGAATCCGGTATTCCGAGAAAAGGAAGGCATGAGCGCCCTCGGAAATCGCGCTCGCAATCTCCTGCATCCGCTCGTTGCCTGTCTGAGCACCGATAACCCGCTGCGCCTGAAAAAACGCGAAAGCGAGAGCCGCGGCCCCGAAGAGCGGAACCAAGTAAAGTAAAGAATTCATAAATGACCTCCCGGAAGCAGCGGACTCCCTGTCCTGCAAGCCCCCCTCCCCGCTCTTCGGCGAGGCAAGCGCACAGTAAAATCCATGGATTTTGACCGTTCGTGCCGACTCATCTTAAATGAAATATTTCCATTTCGCTACAGTGTAGCACAGATTTCGGAATTTTTTTACTCTTTTTTTGCAAAAAAGGGAAAGTTTTCACTTCGCACTTCTTTCCCGTATGGCCGGAACGAAAAATGCCCGCGCAGGCAAAGCTGCCTGCGCGGGCATCGGAATCTCTCTATGCTTTTTTCGAGGTATCGACTCTTCCCCTGCAGGGACGGGCGGCTCTGCAGGCCGCCCAATGCCCCGCCGCCCGGCGATCCGTCCTTTTGCAGTCTCCGGAGAACCGTCGATTTACGGACAGATCCTTACTTTCTGTTGAACGCAGCCTTCCCCGGATATTGAGCGGCATTCCCGAGCTCCTCCTCGATCCGGAGGAGCTGATTGTACTTCGCGACCCGCTCGGAACGGCTCGGCGCTCCGGTCTTGATCTGGCAGGTATTCAGCGCCACCGCGAGATCCGCGATCGTGGTGTCCTCCGTCTCTCCGGAACGGTGGGAAGCGATCGCCGTGTAGCCGGCCTTGTGCGCCATCTTAATGGCCTCCAGCGTCTCCGACACAGAGCCGATCTGGTTCAGCTTGATGAGGATGGAGTTCGCGCAGCCGTTGTCGATCCCCTTCTTCAGTCTCTCTGTATTGGTCACAAAGAGGTCATCTCCGACGAGCTGCACTCTGTCTCCGAGCTCCTTCGTCATCTTCTTCCAGCCCTCCCAATCCTCTTCATCGAGGCCGTCCTCGATGGAGTAGATCGGATACTTATCGATCAGGGACCTCCAGTGCTCGATCAGCTGATCGGAGGTGAAGTCCCGGCCGGACTTCGGCTGATGATAGAAGCCCTTGCCCTTCTCGCTCTTCCACTCGGAGGAGGCGGCGTCCATCGCGAGGACGAAATCCTTCCCCGGCTCGTATCCCGCCTCCCGGATTGCCTTCAGGATATGCTCGATGGTATCCTCGTCGGAGTCCAGATTCGGAGCGAATCCGCCCTCATCTCCGACCGCGGTGGTATTCCCCTCCGCCTTCAGGAGCTTCTGGAGAGCGTGGAAGACCTCCGTACACCAGCGGAGTCCCTCGCGGAAGGAGGGAGCTCCCGCCGGCATAATCATAAATTCCTGCGTATCCACGGAGTTTGTCGCGTGCGCGCCGCCATTCAGAATATTCATCATCGGAACCGGGAGGCGGTTTCCGTTCACGCCGCCCAGAAAGCGGTAGAGCGGGATGCCGAGCGCCTTCGCCGCGGCATTTGCGCTGGCAATGGAAACCGCAAGAATCGCATTGGCTCCGAGCTTCGACTTATCCTTCGTCCCATCCGCTGCGAGCATCGCCCCATCCACCGCGTAGACATCCTGGGGATCCATGCCTCTTACTGCCGCGTTGATGACGGTATTGATATTCTCGACAGCCTTCAGAACGCCCTTCCCGCCGTAGCGGCTCTTGTCTCCGTCCCGAAGCTCCAGCGCCTCAAATTCCCCGGTGGACGCGCCGCTGGGGGCAGCCCCCCTCCCCACCGTGCCGCAGCTGAGATAGACCTCTGCCTCCACTGTCGGATTTCCTCTGGAATCGACGATCTCTCTTCCGATTACCTTCTCGATCTCAAGATGCTTCATCGCGTAACCCCTTTCCTCTCCGTGAATTTGGAAATGCAGCAAGATAAAATATAGGATTCCGGCGCCGAAAGTGATTCAGACTCCCGTTTGAGCGCCGGATCCCCGCCGCTCAAAGCATAATAATCGGCACAGGAAAAGTCCACTGACTTATAGTAAATCACAAAATCTGACCCGTCAACCGGGAAAGGCGGAAATCCGCGGCGGATGAAGCATAAATGATAAAGTCCTTACAAAGAAAAAAGTAAAAAGCCCCGGGCGAAGCGCAAGGCAAAATGCACTTCCCCCGGGTCCTTAAGCATCAGATATGACCGCCCCGCGGCAAATCAATAATTCTCTTCCACTCTCTCGAAGAAGGCCTTCGGATGATCACAGCAGGGGCACTTCTCCGGCGCCTCCTCCGCCTCATAGAGAAATCCGCAGTTTCTGCATCTCCAGATCGTCGGCTTTTCCTCCTTAAAGACAGTCTCGCTCTCTACTCTTTTGAGCAGCTTCTGGTATCTCTCATCGTGAGACTTCTCGACCTCCGCGACCAGCCGAAACTTTGCGGCGAGGGCAGAAAAGCCCTCCTCCTCCGCGTCCTTGGCCATCTGCTTATACATCGTCGTCCACTCGTAATTCTCGCCGGCAGCAGCTGCCTTCAGATTCGCCGCGGTATCGCCGACTCCGCCGCCGAGCCCCGCGAGCTCCTTAAACCACATCTTCCCATGGGCCTTCTCGTTGTTCGCCGTCTCCATAAAGAGCGCCGCAATCTGCTGATAGCCCTCCTTCTGTGCCTGGGAGGCGAAGAATTCATACTTATTCCTTGCCTGAGACTCCCCTGCAAACGCGGTCCAGAGGTTTTTCTCTGTCTTGCTCCCCTTGTAATCTGCCATAATCCTGTCCTCCTGAAATTTTATTTTCCCGACCTAACCCCATCGGTCCCCAATAGACTCTTCTACTCTATACCCATTCTATGGGCCTGTCATGATCTTTAAAAATACAATCACGACAGGCCATTTTACTCTACTCTATACTGTTTTCGTTTCCCCAAAAGCGCCCGGGAATTCTCCCGCCCCATAGACGCTCCCCCGATCATCCGACCTGAATAATCAGGCGTTGAAATATCTCTTCAGAAGACCCTGGAAGGCCTTTCCGTGTCTCGCCTCATCCCTCGCCATCTCGTGAACCGTGTCGTGGATCGCATCGAGGTTCAGAGCCTTCGCTCTCTTTGCCAGATCGGTCTTCCCGGCCGTTGCGCCGTTCTCCGCCTTGACACGGACCGTGAGATTCTCCTTTGTGGACGGAGAGACGACCTCACCGAGAAGCTCCGCAAAGCGGGAGGCATGATCCGCTTCCTCGAACGCGGCGATCTTGTAGTAGTCTCCGATCTCCGGATAGCCCTCCCGGTAAGCGGCTCTGGACATCGCAAGATACATCCCCACCTCGCTGCACTCTCCCTCGAAATTGGCGCGAAGATCATTCTTGATATCCTCCGGGACATCCTTCGCGACGCCGATCACATGCTCCGCTGCCCAGCTGAGCTCTCCGGTCTGCTCCACGAACTTCGATGCCGGGGCCTTGCACACCGGGCACTTCTCGGGCGGCTGCTCGCCCTCAAAGACATAACCACAGACAGAACAAACCCATGTTTTCATAAGCTAATCTCCTTTTCCGCCGTCCTCTCGGCTTAATATAGATAGACTCAACAAAGCTCTCTCAGCTCTTCTCCTGCCCGGGGGACAAATCCCCCTTCTCCTCCGCGCTGCACTGCCCGCAGACTCCCCGGAAGACAAGATCATGTCCCGTCACCCTGCCGCTGACAAAATCCTGCGCCTCCGCGTCCAGTCCTTCCGCCACCTGCATTGGCAGATCCAGTACCCTGCCGCAGCGCTCACACACAAAATGATAATGCGGACTGACCGTGGGATCAAAGCGATCCGCCCCCGAAACAAAGGAGAGCTTCCTGATCTCTCCCAGCTCTGAGAGAAGCTTCAGGTTCCGATAAACTGTTGCGAGGCTGATGCTTGGGTCGCGGCCCCGGAGCTCCGAGAAGATCACATCCGCTGTGGGATGATCCTTATGCATCCGGAGCTGATCCAGCACCTCTTCCCGCTGTCTCGAATAATTCATCGTATTTCCTTTCCAAGCCGGATTTATTTTTCGAACCTCCTGCAGTTCCGAAAAATAAAATTGATAATTACTATCAACATGGCAGATCATAGCGCAGTAATTCTGATAAGTCAAGCCCTTTTTTGTTCTTCCGGAGAAACAGTCCCGCAGCCCGGCGAGGAAAAGCCCCTACTCCGAAAAGCCAAAATAAGATATACTGATTCCGGTGCTAAAAATCCGGCTCCGCTTCGAAGCCGGAATGCGAAAGGAGGAACAGGATGAGGGAGTATAAGGCCGTCAGAGCGGGGAAGGTGAGGGAAATCTATGAGCTTTCCAAGACAAGGCTCATCATGGTTGCGACAGACCGGATCTCTGCCTTTGATATCATTCTCCAAAATGAGATTCCGGGGAAGGGAAGGATCCTGACCCAGATGTCCAGGTTCTGGTTCGACTATACAAGGGAGCTTCTTCCCAATGATTTCATCTCCGTCGATCCGAAGGATATGCCGGAGTTTTTCCAGGCTCAGTACTTTCAGGGGCGCTCCACCCTCTGTGAGAAGCTCCGGATGATTCCGATCGAATGCATCGTCCGGGGCTATATCACGGGCTCCGGCTGGGAGAATTACAAAAAAGACGGCACAATCTGCGGCAGAAAACTACCCGAAGGCCTGAGGGAATGCGAAAAGCTCCCGGAGCCTCTCTACACGCCGTCCACAAAGGCGGAGCTCGGGGAGCACGATGAAAACATCAGCTATGAGGAGAGCATCCCTCATTTAGAGAAGAGCTTCCCGGGACAGGGGCAGAGGATCGCGGAAAGGATCCGGGACGCCTCCCTCTCCATCTACCAAAAATGCGCGGACTACGCCTTAAGCCGCGGCATCATCATCGCGGACACGAAATTCGAATTCGGCCTGGATCCGGAGGGAAATGTCGTTCTCGCCGACGAGCTGCTCACGCCGGATTCCAGCCGCTTCTGGCGCCTCTCGGAATATGAGCCGGGTAGAGGGCAGTCCTCCTTTGACAAGCAGTATGTCCGAAACTGGCTGAAAGAAAATCCGGAAAACCACGGCGTACTCCCGGAGGAGGTCGTCACCAAAACCGCCGCTCTCTATGCAGAAGCATATGAGATGCTTACGGGAGGAAGAATCTGAGAAAAACCGCGGCGCTCAGCGATCCCAAAAAAGGATCACTGAGCGCCGGGACAACAGATAACCCGTACCCGCCCACAAGGCGGCCAAGCGCCGGGGAAGCAAACGTCCCGCTCATGATGCGGCAAATGGCCCACCCCCGCCTGCAAGGCGGCGGAGGGATGAGGCGGCAAAGCACCGGGGCGGAAGATGCCTCCCGTCCATAGGCGCAGAGGCTCAAATTCATGATAAGATGCCTTCAGAAATACAGCGCAGCCATCTAAGGCTCGAAGCGGATGAAGTTCGTCTTTGGCTTCGGCCCGCTCTCCGGCGCCGTCACTCCCTCTTTCCTTCCGAGCTCGATCAGCCTAAGAAGCCAGGAGAGATTCCGGGCAAGCGTCCTCATAACGAAGATTCCCTCCTCATCCTTCCTGACCTCCTCCGGGCTGTTGCCATGGACCATCGGCCAGTAGCAGGAGGAGACCAGAGGCATCTCATTGATGAGAAAATACTTATTCAGGACATCGAGGGAGGCCGTGGTGCCTGCCCTTCTCGCACTGGTGACAGCGGCGCCCGGCTTGTGCTTTAACACCGCTCCTCCGAGCTGGAAAAAGCGGTCCAGGAAGCTGAGGACCTCGCCGCTCGGGGAGGCATAGTAGACCGGGGATCCGACGATCAGAGCATCGGCCTCCATCGCTTTCTCCGCTGCCTCTCTCACCAGCTCGTCGATCTCCCCATTGACTGCGCGCTTTCCGATATAGAGGATCTCCGAGTCGATCTTCTCCTCCGAGAGGACCTTCCCGATCTCTGTCAGGGCCGTGTATGTGCAGCCCTTTTCCCTCCGACTCCCATTGATCATCAAAACCTTCATTTTATCACCTGTCCTTTCTCTCTCATATACGGCACTCCAGCTCCTCCTAAAGCCCCTTCAACAAAACCTCTTCATCAAGGCCTCTTCTATGCAGTGCGGTCCGCTTCCCCCCGGGAAGACCTCTTATCTTCTATATTATATCCCGCTTCTATCCCGATTCACTCAGCGCTGCACTCTGGCTCCCGCTCCTCCCATGACGGCCTCCACCTCTTTCCTTCTCGCCATGCTGGTGTCTCCCGGTGTGGTCATGGCCAGGGCACCGTGCGCCGCCCCGTAATTTACGGCAAGCTCCGCGTCCCCGCTCGTCATAAGGCCGTAGATGAGACCGGAGGCAAAGGAATCCCCCCCGCCGACACGGTCCATGATCTCCAGTCCCTTGTAGTCCTTTGCCTTATAGATTTTTCCCTCCGCCCAGCAAAGTGCGGACCAGTCATTGACCGTCGCCGTTCGGACCGTGCGGAGCGTCGTCGCGACCGCCTTGAAATTCGGATAGGTTTTCGCCGCCTCGGAGATCATCTTCCGGTAGCCCTCGATATTGAGCTCCTTTAAGGACTCGTCCTGCCCCTCGATCCGGAAGCCGAGGCAGGCCGTGAAATCCTCTTCGTTTCCGATCATGACATCGACATACTTCGCGACCTCGCGGTTCACCTCCTGCGCCTTCTCCTGCCCTCCGATCGCGGACCACATGGAGGGACGGTAGTTCAGGTCATAGGATACGATGGTCCCGTATTTTTTCGCCGCCTTGATCGCGGCGATGACGGTCTCCGAGGCCTGCTCGGAGAGAGCCGCATAGATCCCTCCCGTGTGGAACCAGCGCACACCGAGCTCTCCGAAAATGTGATCGAAGTCAAAATCCTCCGGCTTCGCCTTGGAAATCGCGGTATTTGCGCGGTCAGAGCAGCCCTTCGCGCCGCGGATCCCAAAGCCTCTCTCCGTGAAATTCAACCCGTTTCTGCAAACCCGCCCTATGCCGTCCGTCGGCATCCAGCGAAGCAAAGAGGTATCCACGCCGCCCTGTAATATGAAGTCCTCCACGAGATAACCGATCTCGTTCTCCGCAAGAGCGGTAATCACCGCGGTCTTAAGACCGAAGCACCTGCGGAGACCGCGGACGACATTGTACTCTCCTCCCCCCTCCCAGGCCCGGAAGGAACGGGCCGTGCGGATCCTGCCCTCTCCCGGGTCCAGGCGGAGCATTACCTCCCCCAGTGAAACCGCATCGAATTTACAATCCTTCGCATCTCTCAGGTCCAGCTTCATTCTTCCCTCCATTTTTGCTTTCTCAGTCTCCGCGTTCCGCGCTCCCGGCCCGGAAAGTCCCCCATAAGAGGCGGAAAATGCCGTTTCCGTAAGCGCTTACATCCGTGGAGATATTATAGCACAGGAAGGGCGGAGAGTCCACCGGAGCGGATATCACTTGGCTCTATTTCTATCCTCATCGGAGCGGCACGAAGTCCTCCGGACGGCAGATGATGCTACTGCATCACCTTATTGAGAAGCTCCTGATAGCTGTCCACATGGTCATAGCTCACAAGGCCGTCCGACAGCTTTTCGAACAGCTTTTTCGCGCAGTCGATCTTGGATTTTTCGATCGGGCGCAGATCGAGGCTTTCCATGCTTCCTTTGGTCTCGGCGACGAAATAGACGTGCTTGACCTTCCCTTCATAGAATACAATCGCCCAGTCGGGAGAATAATGCCCAAGCGGTGTGGGAATGTAGAATCCCCTCGGCAGCTTGGCATAGATAAACACCTCCTCCGCCCCGTCAAGGCTTTCCGCAAAGCGGCGTTCCACGCTCTTTTCCGCCGTGCCGTCCGTGAAGACATAGTCCTGAATCGCCTTTTTCGAAAGATAAGCCCTGTCCATCGTCAGCTTATGCTTCTCCACGGTAAAGATGCTGCTGTCATACTGTCCCTCAATCGTGTCGTAACTAATGTGCTCCACGATCATCGCGGCCTTCTGCTCCTTTATAAGCCGGATCACCTTCTTGATAAATTCCTCCGGATTATTTCGATACATGGAAAAGGTCATCGGGCGAATTCCCTGAAGGATCGCCGCCGCAGTGCGCCTGGTTAAAACCGCGGCCTCCGCGATCTTTCCGAGAAGATCATAGCGAAGCCCGCTGCTGTTGGCATGCTTCAGGACACTGGTCCTGCTCTTCGCATCATAGAAGCCGGAGCGCTCCCGGAGCATATCGGCGTTCAGCATCTCCCTCTGTCCCGCAGATCTCACGGTATATTGCAGCTCACTGACATAGAGCTCGCTGTCAATGTGCTTAATGGCCTTCTGAATCAGCTCCTCCGAATCGAAATCCACCGTATAAGCATATTTATGGTTGATTTTCTTCCAGAGCCTTTGGAATTCAGCCTTCTCAAAGCGTTCGTTCAGCGGATTTTCCAGCACCTTTGGCTTATTGCCGTCCTCGAACATGGCTTTCAACAGACTGTCGTCATAAATTGCCTGTACCAGCGCGTGGACACCGACCTCGATCGATCTCAATATCTCCGGAAGCGGGGCCAGATTCCCGGCCTCGGCATCCTCCCGGTATTCCCCGGTGACATTGTCTTCCTCATCCACATAATTATTTCGTACCAGATATTGATAGATCGCCCGCGCCTGATGCTCGTCCACCCTGACAGACCTTCCGTCCCGCTGGATAGTCCTTCCTGAAAAATACGAAATCGACGCCTTTCGCGGGCGCTCATAGAGCACAGCCTCTGTCTGCTTTTGGAGACCGTCTACGAAAGACGCATAGCTCTCACTGGCGATGACAGTCAGCACATTGACATCCTGTACCTTATCCCCCAGAGCCTCCGCATCCATGCGGTTCCCGCTCTGATTTACACAAAGGCGCAGACCGCGCCCCACCTCCTGGCGCCTCTGCACCGTGCTGTCACTGTGCTTCAGGGTACAGATCTGAAACACGTTCGGGTTGTCCCAGCCTTCACGGAGCGCAGAATGAGAGAAGATAAATCGAGTCGGCTCTTCAAAGGATAAAAGCCGCTCCTTGTTCTTAAGGATCAGATCATAGGCGGAGATATCGTCCGACAGATCCGTGCCGCGCTTGACGGAACTGTTCGCCATACGCCCCTTTTTGTCAATGCTGAAGTAGCCCTTATGCACCTCATGGACATCGACCGAATCCAGATAGGCCGTATAGGCCGGATCGAGCAGCGTCCTGTACTCATTCATCACAGAGAGGTATTCCTGCTCAAAAATTCTCCCATACTCCCCCGTAAGCTCTCTGCCTTCCTCGTCATATCGGCGGTATTTCGAGACCTCGTCGATGAAGAAGAGGGACAGCGTCTTAATCCCCATCCCAAAGAGCTCCCGCTCCTTCTCAAAGTGAGAGAGGATCGTCTCCCGGATCTGTACCCGGCGCATATCTTCCTCCGATACATCGCCGACCACATCGCCCTTTCGCAGCGTATCGCCGTTTGTAAAGCTCATACTGCCGGTAAACGGGTCGATCTCCGAGACGACAAAGCCCTTATATTGCTCCATCTCCCCGGAGAGATAGTAGAGATTATCTCCCACATTCAGCTTTTTGAACTCACGCCTTGCGGCATTGCCGTGCGCTGTTTCCAGCTCGATCCGCGCCTGAGGAGGATTCTTCGGAGACAGAAGGATGCTCTCCAGGTAGAGATATCGGTCGGTGCCTCGCAGATTCTTGATCTCAAAGCCCTTGACCTCGATTTTCTTCACCAGGCGCTTGTTGTACGCATCCAGTGCATCCAGTACATAGATCAGATTATGCTGCTTTCTATGAGTCGCAGAGTAATTCAAAGTAAAGAGAGGATGGAAGCTCTTCAGCGCCCTCTGTGTGGCGGAATCCTCTTTTCCCATCCTCTGTGGCTCATCTAGTATCAGAATTGGCCTGTTCGCGGCGATGACATCGATCGGCCTTCGAGATCCGAACTCATCCCGCTTGCTATAGATAATTCTCGCAGCGGCATCACCCCTGCGGCCTTCTACATTCTTGTCCTCATTCAGGGAGGCGGCAAAGGCCTGTGTATTGATAATCATGACATTGATGCCGGAACTCCCGGAGAAGGAATCCAATTGGTTCAGGCTGCTGCTCTTATAGACGAAGAAGCGGGCCTTCCTGCCATAGCACTCCATGAAATGATCCGCCGTAATCTCGAAGGACTTTTTTACGCCCTCGCGGATGGCAATGCTCGGAACTACAACGATGAACTTACTCCAGCCATAGCGCTTGTTCAGCTCAAACATGGTCTTAATGTAGACATAGGTCTTGCCTGTGCCGGTCTCCATCTCGATATCCAGGGAACAGCGTCCCATCGGAGCGACGAGCGAAGCGGACTGATGAATGCCGCTCTCGTTCTGAATCGTCTGAATATTTTGAAGAAGCTGCTCATCCGTCAGTAAAAGCGCTTCATTCTTAAAGCCGGAATCATCGCCCGGGTCCTGCAGCTCCAGCCGGTCTCCATCCTCCTCCGACAGCAGCAGGCTGAGCTGCCTGCCGCTCTCCTTCCGGGTCCCGACATCCCGCATATAGGATACCCCCGCATGATAGGGCTGTCCCTGAAAAACCCGTGCGACAGCGTCCACGGCATCCGTCTGATACTGCTGGATTTTAAAACTAAACTTCATCCTTGCGCCTCAGCCCCCGTTCCAGTGTGAGAAAACGATCGAAATCGCTCTCATAAAGCTGATCCTGCACCACTCGATACTTTTCGTATTCTGTCTCCGCATGGAGCTTGGCCTGCTCCGCGCTGATCTTGCCCGGTCCGGTCAAGATCTCATTTCCGTTAAACTCAAGGAAGCCGTCGAGACGCTTTGCCCAGTCCTCCATGCTCATGGGGATCTTCCTCTCCGCCTGAAGCTCCGCATAGTCCAGATAGAGCGAGACAATTCTTTCCAGATAATGCATCTCCTGCTCGCTCAGGTAGTTCTTGGCAATCGTCACATCTGCCTTCAGGATCTTTCCATCCGGGGCATTCTCCCATGTGCTGAGACCCATATGCTCCTTTTCGACGTCCGCACGCTCAAAGATCAGCTCCGCCGCCGTATGCCGATGGACGGCAAAATGCATCTTGTTCTGCACGGCCTGAAAGAAAAGGCGGGTCGTCTTCGCATTTTTATCATAATCAAAGGCCGTTGCGTAGAGGTCCGTGACTTTCTGATAGAACTTTCGCTCGGACAAGCGTATCTCGCGGATTTTCTGAAGCTGCCGCTCAAAGTATTCATCCGTGAACATGTGGCCTTTTTTCAGGCGTTCCACATCCATGCTCCAGCCCTGGATCGTGTAGTCTTTCACTATCTGCCCGGCCCATTTTCGAAATTGCACGGCGCGCGGATTATTCACCTTGAATCCAACGGCGATAATCATTTGCAGGTTATAATGATCCTGATTGCGGCTGACCTGCCGACTGCCCTCGGTTTGAACCGTCAAGTATTTCTTTACCGTTGCCTCCGGTGTCAGCTCACCATCTGCATAAATGCGGCTGATATGCTGGGAAATTGCCTGCTTAGATACATCATACAGCGCTGCCATCATCTTCTGTGTCAACCAGATATTCTCATCCTCATAACGCATTTCAAAGCTTGTGTCGCTTTCCCCGGTGGAGGCCACAAAGGTCAGATACTCCGCTGCGGAGCTGTGAATATCAAGCTCTTTTCTCTTATTTTCCGCCATATCACAGCACCTTCCTCACCGTATCCGGACTGTAGGTCTCGAAAATCTGGTCGAAGTTTGCAGCCACGCTGTCATTTGCCATACCGCTGTCCCGGAAAACAGCATAATACGGCTTCCTCTTCGCAATGGCCTTGACAGTTTCATCCCTTATATCCCTGTCAAAGCAGGCCAGCAGAAAACCGTCCGCCACATCGAACACCTTCTTCCCTGAGATTTCTTTCCTCTCAATCGGGCTCGAAAGAAAAATTCCCAGATCCAGCATGACCTGGAACAGCAAATCCTCCGGACTTCGGTCAGGCTTAACGTTATCCACCAAAGAGAACAGAGTTTCTTGCCTCAGCTCTTCCGGAGCATAATACACATCGTCCATATTGCTTTCGTCCAGACGCAGGCAGCGAAAGCCGATATCCAGATCAGCCGGAACCGCCAGCCCGGCCTCCTCCTTAATCTTCTTCCCGGCGCGGCGGATGCGCTCCTTTCCGATCTCGCAGATGTTCCTGTAACCGGCCTTGTAGGCTATTCCCGCCTCTTCCGTTGCTTCAAGGGCTTGAACAACAATGAATCTGCATCTTTTTTCCCTTTCCACATTGTATCGCATCAAAGCATGGGCAGTCGTCCCGGACCCCGAGAAGAAATCCAAAACGATTGAATCTTTCGAAAGATTTGCCAGAGTAAGAAGCCGCATTAGTAATCTGACAGGCTTCGGTCCATCAAATACACCTGCTTCCATTAAAGCGGTTACTTCCTTTGCACCCTCCTGGCTATGTCCGACATCTTTATAAAACAGTAGAGATGTTGGAGCCATCCCGTCAAATTTAAGTTCCGTTAAAAATCTTTTCATGCATGGGACGCTGTTTCCATCTGCACCAAAATAAATTCTATTATCCTGGAGTCTCTCCAAAAACGCTTTTTTGGAGAGACTCCAGCAGCGCCCTGCTGGAGGCTCTATTATCCGCCCCGAAGGGGCGGTAATAAGATAATCGCATGCAGCATTATATGTTTTTACAGACAAATCGCTTGGTTTCCATACGCCGCGAGGATCGTTGTCAGGGTTTTGATAGCGAGCATTAGCTTCCGCTGTCCTGGGTAATCTACCAATAATAAAATTATTTATATTTCTTGCAAACATCAATACATAATCATGACTATTCGAAATAAATCTTGCATCATTTTTAGGGGCATAAGCCCGTTCCCAAATAAGTTGTGCGATGAAATTTTTTGCACCAAAAATCTCATCGCAGCATTTTTTCAGATTTTCTTGTTCATTGTCGTCGATACTGATGAAAACAACCCCGTCATCCGACAACAGATCCTTCGCCAGCCTCAAGCGCGGATAGATCATATTGAGCCAGTCCGTATGAAAGCGTCCATTGTTTTCAGTATTCGTCACCATGCGGTTTCCCACTTCATCATACTGCCCGCTGCCCTTCATATAATCAGCAGTATTCCGCGAAAAGTCATCCTCATAGACAAAATCATTTCCAGTATTATACGGCGGATCGATATAGATCATCTTGACCTTTCCAAGATAGGTCTCCTGCAAAAGCTTCAGCACCTTCAGATTGTCTCCCTCAATATAAAGGTTCTCACTGTCAAAACCACCGTGTGTGCCATCCTTTCCGACACTGTCCTCCGGAATGGGCCGGAGAGTAGCTGTAATTGGCGCATTCGTCGCAAGCACCGCCTCCTTCTTATCCGGCCAGGTAAACTGGTAGCGTTCCTCCCGGCCTTCTACGATGGAATCCGAAAGTTCCTGCCGCAGCACATCAAAATCGATGGCATGTTCTACCCTGCCGTCCCGCATCACTTCCGTAACAGCATTAGGGAACAATCTGCCGATTTGTTCTATATTTCGCTCCACACCATCAAGGCTGTGCATTTTCAGCTTGTCCATTATCTACTTCCTTCTTCTTATCCAAACCGGTTTTCTAGAGTTTTTGCATGAGCTATGTCATATGCTTTCTCAAAGTCATCAAAGAAATTTATTAGCTTGCCGACATTTCTGTAATCGTTGTAATAGTAATCTAGAATGTGTGATTTATCTATGAATTTCCAGATTCCGCTGTTTTCAGGGTCTGGCTGATATTGTTTGAAAACAGTCTTCAGATTATCGTTGTTAAATTCTGGCGGCAAAGCAGAAAACATGTCACGAATCTTTGTCGCCGTATAAAGAGCAGTTTCTTCGCTGTCATCAAGCGTTCTCCAGAATACAGAATGATCAGTCTCGTTATTCACAAGTTGATATATAACTCGATAAAGGTACGATTCAGGAGCAAAATGTTCTGGCAAAAAACAGATATTAATAGGATGCTTCCGGTCATTCCGTCCAGTTGAATCATATTCTTTTCCCAGATACTCCCTAATATGCGGTTTTTCTGACCCTTTATAACGTGCATCGCCGTCCAGCAAAAAAACAACTCGCTGAAAATATGTTCGATCCTGAGTAGACAGCGTCAATAACGTTTCGCATCCCAAATGCATTACAATCTCTTGAAGGTCAGGAAGAATTCCACTAAAGCGTTCTAAGCGTTCTAACTCAGCCTGAAGCTTATCCGAATCGGTTACTTCATCAAGGGCTCTTAAACCATTCCCGCTTTTGAGTGCTTTGCACTGATACCGCAAAGAAGCAACCAACATATGGAATACATGTTGCCCCACTTCGTCCTCAAAATACATCTTTGTTTTTGGGATATCAAATGTAGTTTTCCCAAGCAAATCCGCCTTAAGTATTCCATATTTATTATGCTTTGTGACCATCGGGGAAGACGGATTTTTCAGATATACAACGGTATAGTCGTCAGGATTTCGGATTTGCTTTTTCAGCAACTCTTTGAGTATAGTCAAAGAGTGAGTACTGAAAACAAACTGAATATTTAACTCATCTGCCAACTTTTCTAGTAATGTCAGCAAGTGAATTTGAGTGTCTGGATGAAGAGATACTTCCACCTCATCAATACATAAAATAGCTCCCGCATAATCCTCCTGCTTAGAAAGCAGATAGATATCGACCAAAGCACTGATAATATTCCCTATATTATCTTGTCCCACGGACTGCGAAAGAGTTGGTGTGCGCTCCATATCCATGTGTAAGGAAGAGCGTGAACTTGTTTTTTTCTCGACTATGCTCAAAGAAGCATCTCTCTTTATTGAGCCGGGAATAACTGAATTGTACCATTCCCGGAATTTTGCATCAGCCTCGTTCTGATAAAGCTTACTGTTCTTTTTAAGCTCTTTAATGGTGACAGTTTCTCTTCTTTCTCCAAGAGGATATAGCCGCGAAATGCTCAGATAAATTGTAGGGATGGGTACTCTTGCCGCACCACCAACACCAAAAATATCCTTTGCCCTCTTCTCTGCGTCTTTGGAACCAACCCCAGGCATATCTCTGTTAGAGGTTCGAGGAATAATTCGGATACCTCTATTCGTTGCAGTATCGTCCTTAAATGATAGTCTTTTTAAGACAGTTTCATCTCTACCGTCCTCTTTATACGTAAGGAACAATTTGTATTCTGTGAAATTCTCCGTTGATTCGACATTGAAGAAATCATAGAACTCTGGTTGAAAATTGCTTCCAAGCTCACCCTTCTTATTTAAGCCTGACCCGGAGGCAATCAAAGATACTATATTAGATTTTCCCACGCCGTTTTGACCACTAATTACAGTAATCTTTCGTCCAATATCAAACTGAACATCGTGAAAGTTTCGGAAAAAATCAATCTCCATTTTCGCCAACTTAAGCGTCATAATCACACCTCACATTCATCCACATCAAAAAGCACGGTTTTAACCATGTTTTTCCTTAGTTCTTGTTCCGTTGGAATCATTTCCGCATTTTGAAAAATCATAATTTCATTGACGGTCCTCTTTGTTGCAGCAGAATAGTTCCAATTCATATACCGGTATATATGTTCATTGTACAGGTCGAGAATTTCCAGGCAATTATCATATGTAATAATCCAGTCCATGTCCTGCAGCTGCTCGATTTCCGTCCTTATTCTAACATGATCGCTATGAGTAAAGAAGTTCATATATAGCTCCTTTCCTTTTTCATAGTAAGGCGGATCAAAATAAATCAAAGCATTTCCTGCATACTTTGGTACGTAATGTGAAAGGAAGCTACTAATGTCCTTGTTATATATATGAATCTGGCCTTTGCGCGAAGCCACATCACGGATCCTAAACGCCAATGCCTCTCTGTTGAATCTAACATCTAACGTCCATTTGCCGGTTTGTTCTTTACCACCTATCACTCCACCCTTAATTATTCCAGATCGATTTGTCCTGTTCAAATAAAACGTAGCAAATCCAAGTTTATAGCTATATCGCCGATTATTCGTTAGGTATACTTGGCGTTGCTTCTCCCATTCCACAATGGTTAGAGGCACATTCATTATATCGTCTATAAACCGATCTGTTTCTTCTAATATTGCTCTCCAAAAGGAATATATCCCTTTATCTAAATCATTGATAACAATCTCCGAGACTATTTCATTTAGCAAACAATCAATGGCAATTCCGGCTCCACCCGCAAAGGGTTCTATATATATACCGTTTATATGTCCGGTTTTTTTTATCAATAGTTTCACGAAAGGCGCTAACCTCCCTTTACCTCCCGGATATCTCAGCGGGGAATAGTACATTTTTTTCACCTCTTCTCTTTGGCACATTTCTTTGAGCCTGAAGTAAATGTAATTGCTGTACTAGCTCAAACTTCTTCTTCGGCTGCTTTTCATTTCGGATTTTTGCCTCCTGCGCGGCGATCTGCTTTTCCAGCTGCTCTCTCTGTTTCTGTCGTTCTATGCTCTCCTTTAGTGTGACATTTCCACTGCTTTCAAGAGAGCTTCCTGCAATCTGCCGGATGAAATTCTCGTATACCGCATCCAGCGTCAGCCCCCTCAAATACAGCGGTAATTCCGCCTCGTCCATCCACTCCGTATGATAGTAGCGTTCCACTTTAAACGCCATTTTTCCGGAAGCTGCGGCCTCCTTAAATCCCATGACCGCCTGATGTTTTCCCTCTCTTTCCAGGAGAAACAGAATATGATACGGTATCTCCCGGTCAATCAAGCCAAGGACATTCTCTTCGAGATCAGACGAGGCAAGCTTTAGCTCGAACAGCTCAATCTCTGTCACCTTCTCGCCGGACGCAAGATTCAGCGTGGCCGCAGACAACTTATTTCTCCAGTAAATCATCTTTATCTGCTCTGTAAACGCCTTTCTAATGGCAGGTGTGAGCGATAAATTTTCATAAAACTTCTGCTTCGGAATCCGTTTGTTAAACTCCGTTGACTTTGGCAAGCCCAGCAAGATCCGCACCTCCCTGAGAAAAACCTATTTGACGACCAGAAAACAAATCAATTCAAAATCGTCCAGTCCGGATACCGGACTCATCAGCGCCGACGTCCCTCCTTCAGAGAACAGACTGTCGATGTCGCTTTCTTCCTTGACATCAATGATGGAATCGATCGCTTCGCTCAAAAGTTCCGATGTCCCCGCCATGTTTCTTCCATCATCCGTTTCCCGGTTGAAGCGTTCATACAGCTTCGGTATAGGCTTTGTTTTTCCTCGGCACAGGAGGCGAACGTCATCCAGCAGCTTTTTGGGATTCAGGTAGTCGCAGATAATCTCCCCGTCCGTACTGATATAGACCATATAGAAAGGGTGAATCCGATTGCGGTCATCCACATTTACGCTGTTATTGACGTTTTTCAGAACGAAGATTACGCCTTTTGGCAACTCGTCTGTGGCGGGCACAACGGCGTGCAACCCGCGCGGTTTTTTGTCCATGTCACCATTGCTTTTCATGTAATCCAAAAGATCCAGGCGAAATTCATTCAGCCCCAGGTCCATGATGGAAATACCGTCAGACATGTCTTCAATATCGACGACTTCCTCCTGTAAACGCTTAAGCTGTGCCTTGCGGTATTCAAGGTCCCCCCGCTCCTCCGGATTGATCAGATCGTCGTCCCCGGTGGATGTCATGACGCTGATCCGCATACGAGTCTCCACGCGGGACTTCAGATTGATATAATCATCCAGCGTCAGATCCGGCCAGAAATTTACAAGCTGTATCACCCGGTTCCGACTCCCGATGCGGTCGATACGTCCAAAACGCTGAATGATGCGCACAGGATTCCAGTGAATATCGTAGTTGACGAGATAGTCGCAGTCCTGGAGATTCTGACCTTCCGAGATACAATCCGTCGCAATCAGAATGTCAATCTCCGCATTGCTGTCCGGCATCAGCACATCACGGCCTTTGGAAAGCGGCGAAAAGCACGTGAGCACATTGTTAAGACTTGCCTGAAGGCCTTTTATCGTCGTACGCCCATCGATCGAGCCGGTGATAACCGCGCTGTCTAATCCATGCTTCGCCTTCACGTATTTGCTGACATTATCATACAGGTACTCTGCGGTGTCCGAAAAGGCGGAGAAAATCAATACCTTCCTGTTTCCGGGATTGATGGGATGACAGATCTTCTCATCGAGCAATTGGAACAGTTTTTGCAGCTTTACATCGTGCTCCGGTGTGATATCAGCAAGCTTCAGTGTCAAAAGCTCCAGCACATCGGCATCCTTTTGCAGCTCCGCACGCCAGCTCTTCCAGTCCATGTCGGCGAGGTCAATTTTTACTTTTCTGCCTACGGTGAAGAATTCTGCATTCTCGTCATCCAAGTCCCAGTCGCCGCCATTCGCTTCATCTATGGCGATGTCCGTAAAGCCGTCTTTCTCAAAGCGATTGATTGCGTCAATTCTCCCTCTTATTAGCTCCATAATGCGTGTCAGAGTCAGCTGAAAAGAGTTGACCGAGCTTTCCAGACGCTTGAGTAAATTGATGCTCATCAGCCTCTGGATCCCTCGCTCACGCCCGATCTGTGTGAGATTTTCTCCCTTATTGTGAGTGAGGTCTTTGTACTTTTGAAGCTTACTTGGAAAGATATAATTCGACGGCGTATAGACGCACAGGGAGAGCTGCATCAGCTGCTCATAAATCTCATTATAGTTAATGGCATCATCCAGATCCGTCAAACTGGGATAGACCGAGATCGGCTTCAGGCGCTCCGGGAATTTTCCAATCTCGTTGGTGTCATAGTATTTTTCGATGTGCTTCCGCGAGCGGGCAATGGTCACACTGTCCAAAAGCTCAAAGAAATCAAAATCAAGCATGTGAAGCAATGCGTCTGTTGTGCGCCGTCCCGGATCGAGCTCACTCCACGCATTAAAGGCTTTCTGAGCCTGCTTAAAAATATCTTCCAGGCTTTTTGTAGTATTGAGACGTTCATCCAGGCTTTCTGAATTTCCCTCATAGGCAATAGCAAGCTGGTTCTTCAAATCCACAAAGCGATTGTTGACCGGCGTAGCAGAGAGCATCAGGACTTTCGTCTTGACACCGGAGCGAATCACTTTGTCCATCAGCTTTTGATAGCGGTTCTCATGAGTATTGCTGTGTGTGCCGATACCATTTCGAAAGTTATGGGATTCATCAATGACGATCAGGTCGTAGTTTCCCCAGTTAAGACGGTTTAAATCCAGGCCATTAGATGTCCCGCCGTTACGGGAAAGATCTGTATGGAACAGTACATCATAATTCAAACGGTCGGCGGCAATGGGGTTGTTGACATAGTTGTCCTTATAGGTGTTCCAGTTTTCCGCCAGCTTCTTGGGACAGAGCACCAGTACCGATTTGTTGCGGTTCTCATAGTATTTCACAACAGCCAACGCCGTAAAGGTTTTGCCCAGTCCCACACTGTCCGCAAGGATACATCCATTGTATTTTTCAAGCTTGTTGATGATAGCCAGGACAGCATCCCGCTGAAAGTCGTAGAGCATGCTCCAGATTTTACTCTGCTTAAAGCCGGTTGCCTCATTGGGAAGCTCATCCTCTGAAAGATCATCCAGGAATTCACTGAACACATGGTACAGCATCATGAAGTAGATGAACTCCGGAGAATTTTCAATATAGGCGGTGCTGATATTCTCGATGACGTTCTCTGTGACATCCTGCATCTTCTCCTGCTCATCCCAGAGATTTTCAAATAGCTGCATATACTGTTGTGCCAGCGAGCCTCCCATACGATTGACAAAGTTATAGCTGTTGTTTCCGCGCTCACAGCCGATGTCGACCGTAGTGAAGCCGCCGATCGGCGTATATGCCATCTGTTTCTCACCGGTATCTACCGTCATAAAGCTCGCCATGTTTTCACCGCTGACATTTGACTTGAATTTCGCCTTTTTGCGGATCCATTCTGCACATTCTTTGGCGATGGCGCGCTGAGTCATTTCATTTCGGAGCTTAATCTCAAATTCCGTCCCATACAGGCTGCTTTCTCTGGAAAGACGCGGAATATAAAACTCGCGTTTCTGCTTTTCAGTCCTTTCTTTCACAAAGGTTGGGGACGTGAAAATGAAGCGAAACGCCTCTATACCTTCCATTTGTTTCTTCAACTCTTCATAGGCATACATAGAAAAGTAGGCCGCCGCGACCGAAACCCTGCTCCCACGTTTCATCTCCGCCCGCAGGTCATCACGGACAGTCTCTGTGATATTATCCAGTATTTTTGAATCATCCATTCGCCCACCGCCCGCTCATCATCTCTCTATTATTATCTTTATATCTCTGTGCAGTTTCTTCTATCCGCGTAATGCCAAGTTTAAACTTCTCCCTTAATATATGCTCAAAGCCCTGGAAATTCAAGCTGATCTAAGGTGATGCAGGCGAAGCTTCCGTTCCCGTCTTTAGGATTTAGCACTATAAAAGTGAGGTGATATACTAACGTTGTAATGCCAGTGACTTAATGAGTATAATAAGCTTAGTAAAGGAACAAATCATTATGTCACGAGAAGATTCATAAAGATCGCGGTGTGGAGAGGGACAATCATTAGTCTATTGATGGATGATAATCCATTGGAGAAGATCATCCTGCGAAATTTCTCCGGTGGCAATCCTCAAAAATGCATCGGACAGTTCATCCTGCGTGTAGTCGAGTTCAATCTTATTGAGCGCAAGAAACACCAGCATCGCATGCGCCCCAATCCGTTTATTGCCATCAATGAAGGCGTGATTTTTGACTAAACCATATCCAAGACGAGCGGCCTTTTGCTGAATAGATGGGAAAACCTCTGTGTCAGCAAATGACTGGAACGGCGCGGCCAGCGCAGAGTCCAGCAGACCCTCATCCCGGATACCTTCTGTCCCGCCTGTCTCTTGGATCAGTTGGGAATGGAGCACAATGATCTGCTCCCTGGAAAGAACAATCATTTGGCAAGTATCTCATAGGCTTTCCGGTTCTTGGCGATCAGTCGCCTGGACACTGTGAGAACATCTTCCGTGTCGGCGTTCTGCCCCTGCTCGACAGCACTGAACTCAATCAGCAGGTAACGAGGAGAATTGTTCTTCAGAATAACAACAGCGCCCTTCTCATCAACCATGCGTGCGACGCGGGAAAAGTTCTGGTTTGCTTCCGTGATGGAAACAAGGTTTTCAGTATTGACATTCATTGATACGACCTCCCTTAGTATTTGATGATTTTTATTGTAACGGATAAATAGGTTAAATTCAACCTATAAGGCGATGTAAACGAAGCTTCCGTTGAGAAAGGGCTGCATCTACACAGAGTAAAAAGAAATTGTTTTTTTGCCGGAAACGAAGTATGCTGAAAACACGCTTTGTTTCAGGAATTTTTCGCTTAAAGAGCAGTCTCACGCGCTGAGCTTCGGATGCAGAGAATGATAAGATTTTTGCAGAGAATAATGAGATTTCACGGAAAGAAATCGAAAGAACAGGGATAAGAAATGACACCACTCAAGATTATGAAGACCGTATCTGCCGCCAGCTTTATCGCTCTGGCAAGTGCATTGCTGCTGTATCATTTGACGATGAGCGATATCTTCAGGATACTGGCCATCGTCTTTGGCACTATCTTTTACCACTTCTTCGTGCGGCTCGTTCTTGGGATCTTCATCGATAAGGCCAAGCAAAACCGCGCGAATATCATGCGAAGCTGGTATCGGATTCGCCCGTGGGAACGAAAGTTTTACCGGTGCATCGGCGTCAGGAAATGGAAGGACAAGATGCCCACTTCCTTCCCGGAATACTTCAATCTGCGAAAGCACAGCCTGGAGGAGCTCGCCCAGGTGACGTGCCAGGCGGAAATCATCCACGAGAGCAATGTGCTGATCAGTGTGAGCGCGCTCCTCGGTGCGATACCGTTTGGCATGCTCTGGTTCTTTGTCTTAAGTTCGCTTGCCTCCGGCTGCTTTGACATGATTTTTGTTGTGATGCAGCGCTATAACCGGAGCCGGCTGATATCGCTCCTTGAGAGACAGCGCGCCCTCCCTATTCCGCCGAAAAAAATCGATTGACTCTGCCCGTGTTTTCCTTCGTCCATGCTCCACTCCAGGAAAGTCTTCCCTTATCCAGAAAAAGCAGATAATTGCAGCACTCCCGCAGGAGCTCGGGATCATGGGTAATGAGAAACACGGTTTTTCCCTCCCTGCCCAGGCGCTTCAGGAGTTCTGAGACCTCCAGCATGTGCAGATAGTCCAGCCCGCTCGTCGGCTCGTCGAAAAGCAGCAGATCCCTGTCAGCCGCGATCGCGCTGCCGATCGCCACCCTCTGCTTCTGTCCGCCGGACAGGGACATAGGATGCAGCTCCTGAAACTCCGTGAGGTTCAGATCGCGAAGAATTTCCCCTGCCCTCTGCTTCGCAGCTTCCCCCTCTTCTTTCATGCTGAGAAGGATTTCCTCCAGCACACTCTCCGTAAAGAGCTGATGATTCACATCCTGCATCACCATATAACTGCATTTCCGCCGCTTCTTTGCAGAGAATTCCTTTCCCTTATAATGAAGGCTTCCCCTCACTCCTTTTTCGAGTCCGCAGATCACATTTGCGAGAGTCGACTTCCCCGCGCCGTTATATCCTAAGACTCCGACGATCGCACCATAGGGAATCTGCATTTCCGGAATGTCCAGAAACTCGTTTTTCCCATAGGAAAAGGAGAGTCCGGTAAAGCGAAGGACATCTTCCTCGCACAGCTTATCCTCTTTCACCTCGAAGTGAATTGGCTTCTGGGAGCGAAGTCCCTTCTGATGCAGTTCTCTCTCATCCATATTCCGGAATTCTTCTACAGACAGGTCCCGGATGATTCTTCCCTTCTCCATGTAAATCACCCGATCGATGAGATCCATGAGATAATACAGGCGATGTTCGGCAATGATAACGGTCTTCCCCTGCGTTTTCCACTGCCGGATCACCTCCTTCAGATCGGCGATCGTACGAAGATCCAGATTGGAGGAGGGCTCATCCAGGATAAAGATTTCCGGCTGCATCGCTGCGACAGAAGCGCAGGCGATCCTCTGCTTCTCTCCGCCGGACAGCGCGAAGAGATTCCGATCCAGCAGCGATTCCATGTGCAGATCCCTCGCGACCCGCCCGATCCGCCGATACATCTCTTCTCGCTCTACCCCGGTATTTTCACAGCCGAAGGCGATTTCACTGCTGGAATCCACGCTGAAAAACTGAGAGCGCGGATTTTGAAAAACAGAACCGATTTTCTGTGAAAGCTCATATAGGCTGAGACCGGAAGAGTCTGTACCGTCAATCAAGAGCTTCCCCCGCAGATCCCCGGGATAGTATGCCGGCGCCAGCCCGTTTATCAGCCGTGTGATCGTCGTCTTTCCACAGCCGGAGGCACCGCAGAGCATGAGAACTTGTCCCGATGGAATCTCCAGATTGATATCATAGACCCCGGCGCTTCGCTCTATGCTATTGTATTCAAAGGAGACATTCTTTAATGCAATCATATCTCTACACTCTTTCCAGCAGCGTCCATAGAATCAAAACACCTGACAGAACCGCGATTCCCGCATCATAAATCCCGAAATGAAGCTCCAAAAGACAAGTCCTTTTCTTGGATCCCCCAAGTCCTCTTGAGAGGGCCGCCGCAGAAAGTTCATCTCCGATCTTCGCCACGGACATCATCAGCGGGATTACTCTGTATTCCAGAATCATCGTCGGGTTTTTCCAGAACTTTGCCGTTCCGAAACGAATTCCCCGCATCCGCATGGCGTTTCCGATCGAATGGTTTTCCTCTCTCAGGGTCGGGACAAAGCGGAAGACGACGGAAACCGGAATGATGAATGATTCCGGGATATGCCAAAGCTCCATTGCGGATATAAATTCATTCGGCTTTGTCGACTTGATGATGTAATAGCCGAACATAAATACCGGAAAGAAGCGAAAGATCAGTTCGCTGAGCAGTCCCAGAAGCATGGCAGGCAGATACGGAAATTCCATCCTTCTGTCAAACTCTTTTGCCAGTACTGCCGCGATGAACAGCCCGCCATAGATCCATGCCGGGCGATACTGATGATCGGACAGAAGCAATAGAATCGGAATGAGAACAAGGATGGAGTTCAGCGGAAGATTCTCATGAAGCAGGAAGAGCAGAGTGGCGAGCACGAACAGAAAGAGAAGCTTCGTGCGCGGATCAAGATACAGCCCCCTGTGCTTTGGCGGCCGATACAGCAGATTCTCTTCCATTTACGCAATCCCCGCTCTTTCAAAGTGCTTTTTCAGCATTTTTCTGCCAAGCAGCGCGCCAAGGCTCGAGGAGACGAGAATGATGCCGATTCCCGCAATCCCCATCCAGGACGGCATATACTTTTGAAGCCCCGCCACGTATTCGTCTCCCATAGCATCCCGAACCTGCTCCATATAAGTCGCCGTCAAAAGCCACATAGGCGCAGCGCAGCCGATCATTCCGCAGGAAAAGATCCAATATCCTATTATGTCAAACTGAAAGCTCTTGTATTTCCCCAATCGGAACAGCAGATCTGCCAGCAATCCTGCCGCAATATATGTCAGCGCAGGGATCCAGGTATAGCCCATCAGATACCAGAATACGGCAAGAATGACTCCCATGATCGAAACCATCCCGAACTTCTCCACCTTGGTCAGGAAGAGCATAAACGGAATCCCGGTTAAGATGGGGGACAAGAGGTATTCCAGCGGGTACAGAAACGGTATCGCGTTCAGCATTCCAACCGCGAAGAATACAACGAGGTACATCGCGGTATAGATCCCGACATGAATCAGATCCTTCGCATTTAAGTTTTTGCTTTGCATTCCAGCTGCCTCCTTGAGTTGATATTGTTTGCCTGTGTCCATGCCATGGCTTATGCTCATGCCATAGCTTACGCCCATACCATAGTGCCATTCACAAAGGCACACAAAAGATAACATTGATTGCACACTTTGTTATCAATGTCTCAAAAAATATGCCGCCCCAAGCGGCAGGATCAAATTCGAAGGATTTTCCTCCAGCCCGCGGAAAAAAATTCCGACAGACTTCGTGCCGAATCCAATGCCTCTTCCCGGCTAAAGTCATGTAAAACCGTTTCGAAAAGACAGGCATAGTATGCGTGCAGAATCATGTGCAGCTCCTGCCCGGCAATGCGATGATATGGAACGGACTTCTGATCCAGCAGATCAAACATACGATAAGTGCTTCTGAGCTCGCGCTCAACCAGCCAGTCGATATAATCGCTGTACTTCGTTCCGCCGGAACAGCAGAGAATCAGCTTGAATTCCTCGAAATGCGCATAGATATAGTGAATGAAGGCCGTAATGGTTTCGGAAGATACCCTCCAGACCTCCTCTGTATTTCCTGCGCCGATAAAATCAAAGCATTCCTCCTCTGCCCTGTCGAATTTCGCAAGGAGACCGTTCGCCGCTTCTTCTACCAGCGCAGTAAAAAGGGAGGCTTTATCCTCAAAATGCCGGTAAAAAGCGCCCGTAGTGACACCGGCAGCCCTGCAAAGATCCCGAAGATTCGTCCGTTCATAGCCATTTTTTAAAAACAGCTTCTTTCCGCTTTCCAGTATCCTCTTATCTGTGATTTCATAGCTTCCACTTGCCATTCGTCTGCCTTCCGCCTTATGATTACTTTGTTATCATTTTAGTATCCAAAAAGTTAGCTGTCAATAACCAATTTTCTTACATCTCCGCGGACACACAGCATCCGCAGTCCGGCCCCGAGCTGCTTATGTTGCTGATGCAACATAAGCTTTCCGAAAGCTGTGCTATAGTTCTATCGTCCGAAGTCCTGCGCCGGAAAACGCGGGGGAGCGGACAATATCCGTATCATTACCGATTTCAGGAGGGGGGAGCCCGCATTTCGGAGCTCTTCCGGGATAGAAATGGAGGAATCACTATGGCTAAAGTTTCCAAGGACATGCTGGTGGGGGAGCTCGTCAATACGCACCCCGAACTGATCGATACCCTTTTGGATGTGGGGATGCACTGTCTCGGCTGCCCGAGCTCTCAGATGGAGTCTCTCGAGGACGCCTGCCTCGTGCACGGCCTCAATCCGAATGAGGTTCTTTCTGCTCTGAACACTAAGCTCGCGGAGCTGGAGGCATAAAATGAGCGCTTTTCTGGGACCGATTCACTACTGGCTTTACCGAAAGATCCAGCTTCAGGAGGAGCTGATCGAAGAGCTCGCGGAGCTTTCGGAGAAGAAGCATTGGGAGGAGATCTCGAAAGATGGACTCAGGGAACGCACGGTGCGAAGGGAGCTCCGTCCCCTGAATGAGCTCGTCGATATCACAAATATTCACGGCTGGCTTCAGGAACGGATCCGGGATGTGGAGGGACGCTATGCTCTCCTTGTCACGGCGCTGCTCAAAGCGGATCCCTCCCGGATCACGGCTTTGGAGGAGGATGCCTTTCGCTTCGGAAAGGCCCATCGGCTCCCGGAGTCCTCGGACTTATCCGACGCCTACCGCGCCCTGGAGGACAGTCTCTTAAACGGCATGCCCTGTGACAGAGTCAATGTCCTGACAGAGCAAAGCGATGCATGCTGTTCCTGGGAGCAGACGGAGGATATCCACGCGGAATACTGGAATGCGGTCGGGGGAGAGCCGGAAAATTACTACCGCCTCCGCGAAAAGCTCATGGAGGGGATGCTGGACGGCTCCGGCATCCGCGTCCGGAGCGAGGATCAGGTCCACTACAGCCTCACAAGAAGCGCATAAGGAGAGAGCATGTCCCACTACAGTATTGAACTCATGGTCAAGGAGCACAGCGAGATCGAGAGGATGCTCTTTGTCATCCGAAGGATCTGCCTGAAGCTCATGGACGGCGGGGAGGTCCCCGTCTCGGATCTCCGGGAGATCATCGGCTTTGTCCGAAATTATGCGGATAAACACCACCACGGCAAGGAGGAGAAATTTCTCTTTCCTCTCATGGTGGAGAAGATGGGGAGGATCGCCGATAATCTCGTGACCCACGGCATGCTGGTCGAACACGACCTCGGAAGGGGGGATATCCTCTGTCTGGAGAATGCCCTCCGGGAATACGAGGAAAAGCAAAGTCCGGAGCTGAAGCTGGATATCCTCTCCTATGCTATGGCCTATGCGCATCTCCTGCAGCTCCACGTCGAGAAGGAAAACAGCGTCGTCTATCCCTTTGCGGAGCGCCAGCTCTCGGAGGAGGATCTTTGCGCAGTCGATGAGAAGAGCCGCACCTTTGAGGAGGAGCAGGAAAAGCTCGGCGTGCAGGAGCGCTTCCTCTCCCTTCTTGACCGCATGGAGGAGCGCTACGGCCGCCTGCAAAAGGCCTGATCCCTATCTCTTCAGCACAAAGGTATTCCGGTCGAAGTCGATGACACCCTCCTTTCGCAGGGCAGAGAGTTCTCTCGTCATCGCGCTTCGATTGGTGCAGAGGAACTGCGCCATATCCGTGCGGCTCAGTTCCAGCGTGATATACTTTGATTTTTGCTTCTGCGCCTGCAGGGAGAGATAGGTCAGGATCTTCTCCCGGAGACTTGCCTGCGAGGTGACCTCGATCTTTTCCATGAGCTGTGTATTCTTTCTTCCGATCAGATCAAAGAGGTTTTCGATCAGTCGGTAGTGAAAGCTGCATTGATTCTTGCACACATGGATCGCCCTCTCATAGGCGAGAAAGAGTACCTCCGCATTGCTCCCCGCAAGGAAGCTCACATATTCCTCCTCACTTCCCGCCCGCACGCCGGTGGATTCCCCGAAGATGTCCCCCATGGACATATAGGTAAGCAGGGTCTCATTTCCCCAGACATCGGTCTTCAGCATATGGATATTTCCTCTCAGGACGACACCGACATAATGCGTCTCCCCCTGCCCGAGCCGGATCTGTTCCCCCTTTCGGTAGGAGCGGACATAGCTTCTCATACAATAGAGGAGAGCATCCATATTTTCCGGCTCGATTCCCTCAAAAAGGGGAATGTCCCGATAGGGGATTCCCCTGTGCTCCTTCTTTTCTTCCATAACGCCAACTCTCCTTTCCGGCGGAGTGCGCCCCATGCGCTTCCCTCCGCAAAAGCTCTCTGCATAAAGCGATCCCCGGAATTCCTCCCTGTCCGGGGAAGTCGATAGCCTCCATGCCTTAATTCCTAAATTCCTCGATGTCTCATTGTCTCGATGTCTCAATATCTCAGTATCTCAATATCTCTAGCAAGATTTTTTCAAAAAGTTTAACATGATTCTGTTGCTTCTGCAACGCATCCGCCGCTTTGGATCTTATATGATGGATAAGTCCCGTCAGGAGCCAAATGCGGAGCGGGGCGGCAGGCAGGAATGCGAATGCCCCTTTACTGCCGTAAGCTTTTGTTCCCGCGAATGGGAGCTCCCCTTTGGCAGCGGATTATTTATTTCAGGAGAATCAGGAGGACAAGTATGGATCAGAAAATGTTTTGTTTCCAGTGTCAGGAGACAGCGGGCGGCAAGGGCTGTACCGTTCAGGGCGTCTGCGGCAAGAAATTCGATGTGGCCGCCATGCAGGATCTCCTCATCTATGCGACCAAGGGGCTCAGCGCTGTGACAACTGCCCTCCGCGCTGTGGGGGAGGAGATCCCCGCCGAGGTCAATCACATCGTGACGATGAATCTCTTCATCACGATCACCAACGCAAACTTCGATAAGGAGATGATCCGTTCCAGGGTCCGGGAGACGCTTTCCCAGAGGGACAGGCTCCGCGCAAAGCTCGCGGATCCCTCCCATCTCCCCGCGGCCGCGAGAGAAGCGATCGGAGAGAACGAGTATGAGGAGAAGGCGAAGGAGGTCGGCGTCCTCTCCACAAAGGATGAGGACATCCGTTCTCTCCGCGAGCTCATCACCTATGGCCTGAAGGGGCTTTCCGCCTATACCAAGCACGCGAACGCACTCCTCAAGGAGGACCCGGAGCTGGATGCCTTCCTGCAGAGCGCCCTCGCAAAGACTCTGGACGACAGTCTCTCTGTCGATGATCTCGTATCTCTCACACTGGAGACCGGAAAGTACGGCGTGCAGGGCATGGCCGATCTCGACAGCGCAAATACCGGCGCCTACGGAAATCCCGAGATCACGGAGGTCAATATCGGCGTCAGAAAGAACCCGGGCATCCTGATCTCCGGCCACGATCTCCGGGACCTCGAGATGCTGCTCGAGCAGACAGAGGGGACGGGAATCGATGTCTATACCCATTCCGAGATGCTTCCGGCCCATTACTACCCCTTCTTCAAAAAATATAAGCACTTCGCAGGCAACTACGGCAATGCCTGGTGGAAGCAGAAGGAGGAGTTCGAAAGCTTCAACGGCCCGATCCTCATGACCACAAACTGTCTCGTCCCGCCGAAGGACAGCTATAAGGACAGGGTCTGGACGACCGGCTGCGTCGGCTTCCCCGGCTTAAAGCACATCGATGCCCCCTACGGCGAGAAGAAGGACTTCTCCCCGATCATCGAGCAGGCCAGGCACTGCGCCGCTCCGACTGAGATCGAGCACGGCACGATCGTCGGCGGCTTCGCGCATGAGCAGGTCTTCGCGCTCGCGGACAAGGTCGTGGAGGCTGTGAAGTCCGGCGCGATCCGGAAGTTCTTCGTCATGGCGGGCTGCGACGGCCGCATGAAGTCGAGAGACTACTATACGGAGTTCGCAAAGGCACTTCCGAAGGACGCCGTGATCCTGACCGCCGGCTGCGCGAAGTATAAGTACAACAAGCTTCCCCTCGGGGATATCGGCGGGATTCCGAGGGTCCTGGATGCGGGCCAGTGCAACGATTCCTATTCTCTCGCCCTGATCGCTCTGAAGCTCAAGGAGGTCTTCGGCCTTAACAGCGTAAACGAGCTTCCGATCGCCTACAACATCGCCTGGTACGAGCAAAAGGCTGTCATCGTGCTGCTCGCGCTCCTCTACCTCGGTGTGAAGAATATCCACCTCGGGCCGACGCTCCCCGCCTTCCTTTCTCCGAATGTCGCGAAGGTGCTGGTCGAGAACTTCGGCATCGCGGGAATCGGATCGGTGGATGAGGACCTCCGCCTCTTCCTGGGAGAAAGTGCCTGAGAAGCTCTCATCCAATCGCTCCCATCCTCCGGAAAGCGCCTAAAGGAAAGGCAGAATCCCCGCCGGGAAAAGGGCGGCTGCAGCCTCTGAGGGATCAAAGACAGCCATAGCCTGTAAGGGATGAGAGGAGAAGCGATAGACAAAATTCAAAGGGGAGAGAGGCGGAATCCGCCCTCTCCCCTTTGGAATTAAGTCTTTAATGATGGACGGAGCAAAAAGGCCTCGTGTCAGAGCTTTGAAACTGTGATTTTATTGTCCGGATGCCGCACGGCAGGGAGGTATTTATGCTGTATGATCCAAAAAGCTGTCCCTGCCGACGGAGGGGCTGTCCCAGATACCGAAACTGCGAGGCCTGCCTCGCCCATCACCGCGCGGATGCCCGCTTTCCCTTGACCGCCTGCGAACGTCTTGAGAGAAAGAAAAAAGGGAAAGAAGAAAAGCAGAGATCCTTACCGGAAAGATCCTTACAGGAAAGCGGAATGAAAAGAAGAAAGAAGGGAGAACAGCGATGAAGCATAGCCTGAAAATCAAGAGAATCTATGAAGAAGCCTCGCCCGAGGATGGCTTTCGGATTCTGACGGACCGTCTCTGGCCGCGGGGCATCAGCAAGGAAAAAGCGGAGATCGATCTCTGGGCGAAGGATACCGCTCCCTCCACGCCGCTCCGGAAGTGGTTCGGACACAAGGCGGAAAACTTCGAGGAGTTCGGTAAGTCCTACCGGAGGGAGCTCGACGAAAATCCCTCCTCAGAGCCCTTTGTGAGGAGGGTCGCCGCGGAGCTCGAAAAGGGAAATGTGACGCTCCTCTATGCGGCAAAGGATCCAAGCTGTAATCACGCCCTGATCCTGCAATCCTGGCTGGAAGGAAGGCTCAGCGTATAAGCTCCCGTTCTCTTCCCATCAGGCGCTGAGCTCCGCCGATCCGTCCCTTTCGGCGGAGAGCGGCTGAAATCCCAGCTCCCGGAAAAGCTCCGGCACGGTATACATCCGTTTCAGCCTGCCGACATTGGAGCCCGTGAAAAAGAGCCCTTCCTCATAATTGCCCTTCACCGCTTCAATGAGCGCCTTTGTGATGCAATAGGGCACGACCCCGGGATCACAGCTTTTGATGCAGCGGGAGCAGCGCTTCGGCGCGACCCTCCCCTCTCTCTCGATCCTTCGAAGGAGCGGCGAATCCACCGCTCTTCCGGGCATCCCCACCGGGCTGTGGATGATGCGGAGGTCCGAGGCCTCCGCCCGGAGCAAAACCTCCTTATAGGCCCGGCTCGCATCGCACTCCTCCGTCGCGATGAAACGGGTGGCCATCTGAACGCCGGCCGCACCCAGAGAGAGGAAGTGCCGGATATCCTTCCCGTCCCAGATCCCTCCCGCGCAAAAGATCGGGATGCTCCGGCCTGCCCTCTCCTCGTAGGGACGGATCGCCTCCCTCACCTCCGGAAGGATTTCCTCCAGCTTCCTGCAGCTCCCGGAGAGGAGCTCTTTTTCTTTGAAGCCGAGATGTCCTCCCGCTTCCGATCCCTCGATCACGATGAAATCCGCTCTTCTTCCGTATTTTTGTTCCCAGACCTTCGAGATGAGAGCCGCTGCCCTGCCGCTCGACACGATCGGAGCGATGAGCGCCGATCCCTCCTCCACAAGCTCCGGGAGATTCAGAGGGAGTCCGGCGCCGGAGATCACCGCGTCGATGCCGGCCTCCACCGCGCTTCGCACCGCCCGGTCGTATTGCTGCGTCGCAACCATCGCATTGACCGCAAGGAGTCCCCTTCCCCCGGATCTCTCTCTCGCTTCCCGGATCTCCTTCCGCAAAGCCCGGAGATTAGCTTCCTCCGGATGCCGGAAAAAATCCGCTTCCCGATAGCCGCAGTCCGCTGTACTGATGCAGCCCATCCCGCCGCAGGACGCCACTGCGCCGGAAAGGCGCTCCAGGGAAACGCCGACACCCATCCCCCCCTGAATGAGAGGAATCGTAAGTTCTCTTCCGTGAATGGAAAGGAGTCCTGTCTCTGCCATTGTTCTGCCTCCTCGCTCTCTCCCCGTTTTTATTCCTTAAAAAATTTTAAGTACTTTTCGAGAGCCATATTACTCCATCCCGAAATCCGTGTCAAGTAGTTTTTAAAACCATGTATTGGTCCGCCCGGCCGCTTCCCTGTCTGAAGGCAGAAACAGAAAGACAGAAACGGAAAGGCAGAAATGGAAAGACCGCGGAGACTTTCTGTCTCCGCGGCCCTGTTAAGTCGAAAGCCTTTTTATTTTATCTCTTTTTCCCCTTTTATCTTTCTTTATGCCTTTGCGAGTGCCTCGCCCAGGGCCTTGCAGCTTGCCAAAGCGGCATCGTCCGGCGAATCATTTGCGATGACGGGCTCCGAAACCAGGCTCGCTCCCGCGGCCTTCACACGCTCCTCCCAGTTCCGCATCCACTCTCCGTCTCCCCAGCCGTAGGATCCGAAAAGTCCGACCTTCTTTCCGGAAAGAGAGCTCTCCAGCTCCGCGAAGAAGGGCTCCATCTCGCTCTCCTCCAGCACCTCGTCTCCCATCGCCGGGCAGCCGAGGGCAAAGACCGCCTGATCCTTCAGATCCGCCGCGGAGATGTCGGAAATGGAAACGAGCTTCGCCTCAGCACCCGCATTCTGCACTCCCTCGCTGACCGCATTTGCCATCGCCTCTGTGTTTCCGGTTCCGCTCCAGTAAGCTACATAGATCATATTTCCCTCCTGTCTTTCATCCTCTCCGCCGCTCCCCATTTCCGCGGCGAAAGTATCGTGATTCGGCTTTCTCCCTCCGAATCAGTCCTTTGTTCCTTCCGTATACCAGTATAAGTCTCTCCCCTCCATCTTATGTTGCAAAAGCAACAATTATAGAGAAGATCAGGCGACGGAGCTTTCTCTCCTGGGACAGAGCGAAAGCAGCTGCTCCAAAGGCACGCCATGTCCCGCCATTAAGAAGAAGCTCTGGACAGAGACATCATAGGCCTGGAAGATCCGAAGCGCAGCGCGCACATCTCCATAGACCTTCCAGTAGCCGCAGAGCTTCGCCCCGGCCCCTTCGTGCAGGAGGTAGCCCCGCACATCCTCCGCAGGATAGCCGAGGAAGAGGCCGAGCTCATGCGGAAAGCCCTGCTCTCCCCGCTTATAGCGGAGATATCTCTCCCGGAAATGGCGGAGAAGCGCAGAAAGTGTGGGGCTGAACTCCCCATAGGACGGGGCCAGCTCCAGAAGCTGCGCTCTGAGCTCCGGATCGGAAAGCTGCTCGGAGAGCCTCTCCTCCCGATAAAAGAGAAAGGTCACTCTCCGCCCGGAATACAGGGGAAGCAGAGAAATCGCACCGCCGGAAAAGAGCCGGGACAGAGCAAAATATTCTCTCTCCGAGACACTGATAATCCCGCAGGGCTTTAAACCCGTGATCACCGGAGCATTCAGACAGACCAGCTCCCGAAGCTTTTGCTCCAGGCAATCCCCCTCGTCCCCCATTTCCTCTCCTCTTCCTCTCCGCCGCGAACTCACTGCATTCAGTTAGTTTTTTCTAACCTACCAGCCAATTATATTAGCTGTATCTAACTTTGTCCAGAGGATTTTACAACACCAGCGCCAAAAGTCCCTCCTCCGCGCCGTGCTGGCACGAGCGCGGAGGAGGGACTTTATGGCGCGCCCCTTTATGAGCATGGAACGGGCCGAAGGCCCGTGAGAATGCGAATAAAGTACAGCAGGGCGAAAGCGGCGAAGCCGCAAAGACCTGCGGGTGTCGTAAAATGACTTACACCGGATATCACCGACACGAGCACGAAGACCGGACAATGCTGAGCAGGGCGAAAGCGGCGAAGCCGCAAAGACCTGCGGGTGTCGTAAAATGACTTACACCAGATATCACCGGCACGAGCGCGGAGGCCGGACAAAGCTGAGCAGGGCGTCACAGCTCCCCTCCAGTGTCCAGGAAGCGGAGGATGCGGGGAGGAAAAAGCTGTCACCCTTCCGATAAGGCATAGCATCCTCACCGCAGCTGATCCTTCCCTCCCCGTCCAGAATCAGGATATGCAGGAAGCTCGTGCTGTCCACCGTGCCGGAGATCTTTGCGCTGTGCTCTCCATCCAAAAACAATCTGTCCACCGTAAAATACCCGCAGTCCGCCACATGGGGATAGTCCGTCTCTCTCCGGGACGGCGGAAGCCGCCTTGTCACATCCTTTGCCTGCCGGATGTGAAGCTCTCTCTGCCTCCCGTCCTTTCCGATGCGGCCGTAATCATAGACCCGGTAGGTCACATTGGAATTTTGCTGGATCTCCGCCAGGAGGATGCCCTTTCCGATGGCGTGCACTGTGCCGGCCTCTATGAAAACGCTGTCTCCCTTTTTTACATAGAGCTTATGCAGGACCTCCGTCAAAGTATTGTTCCGAATCCTCTCCTCAAACTCCTCCAAAGAGAGCTCTCTCTGGAAGCCGTAATACAAAAAGGCCCCCGGCTCCGCATCCAGGACATACCACATCTCCGTCTTTCCGTACTGCCCCTCGTGCTTAAGAGCATAGGCATCGTCGGGATGCACCTGGATCGACAGATTCTCCTTCGCATCAATGAGCTTCGTCAGGATAGGAAAATATTCAAATCTCCGGCAGCTGCTCCCGAGAAGCTCCCTCCCCTTTTCCCGGATATACTCCGGGAGCGTCTTTCCCTTATATTCTCCGCTTGCTATGACGGACGGCCCGTCCGGGTGGCAGCTCAGAACCCAGGCTTCGGCGCAGACCGGACCGCTGTAATTCACATGATATTCCTCCACCAGCCGATGCCCTCCCCAGAGATAATCCTTTACCGCAGGCTCCAACTTTAAAATCGACATATCCTTCCTTTCCGCCCTCCCTTTCCTCATCTTTTCAGAAATCCTGTCCTCCGTTTTCCATAAGTTCCGGCTCCTTTTGCATCCGCAGCCGCCAGCAGCGCTGTATGATTCGTGGATTCTCAGCTCTCCGATCAAAGCTGTGAGAAGGATGGCCGCATACCTTCTGATATCAGGCCTATCATTTCCATCTCTTCGTATTGCCATCAAAGGAGCGGGAACTTATACTTGAATCAAGTTTTATCATAGGAGGATGCAAATGGCAAAGCTACAATACCGCCTGAAGGTCTATCCGGCTGGTCTTAGGCATAAGGTCTGCCGAAATCTCGAGATCTTCGGACAGGATACTCTGGATCGGCTCTGCGATGCTGTACTGGAGGCCTTTGCTTTCTCGCAGGAACAGCTGTATGAGTTTTGCATGAAGAATCAGATGTATCAAAGTGACAACTATCAGTCCGATCCCGAGGACGGCAAACTCCACTGCGGAGGCGATCGGCAGTCTCGGCCTGCACAAGGGTCAGAATTTCTCGCTGCATTATGACTTCGGGGTGACCGGATGTTCACGATCCCTGTGATGCAGATCTCTGAGACCGACGCATATCACAGCCCCGTTATTATCAAGGCGAAGGGTGAGATCGGGCAGTATCCCGATTATGGGGAGGAATGGGACGAGGAGGATCGGGAGGAGAATCAGGCGGCAAAAAGGAGGCATTATGTCTGTCAAATACGGGCTTTTCAAAGGGCTGGTGAAGGCCTTCGGATTGAAGAAGCAATGGGAGGAAAAAAATGCAGAGAAGCTTCTCGAAAGGCAGCGAAGGAAAAATGCGAAAAACCGCATTCCAAGACTCAGCGACCCCGATTTTGAGATCAGCCTCATAAAGGTGATGGGCTTTCCCGTTCTCAGGCTGATCCACAAAAGGGCAAGCGACAGGGCCAATTTATTCCTCATCGGCGGCGGGATGATCTCTCCTCCAAGACCGGGCTCGATCAAAAAGGCTCTGCGCTTTGCAAAGGAGAGCGGACTCGATGTCTTTGTCCCCTATTATCCGCTCTGCACGGAGTATCCTGTGACGAAGGCCTACCAGATGATCCATGAGAGCTATCGGCTTCTGCTGAAAAGCTATGCCCCTTCGCATATCTCCGTGCTCGGAAGCTCCTCCGGCGGCGCCCTGGCGCTCGGGATGGTTCCCTACATCAATGACGGCCGCCGCGATGTCCCCATGCCGGGATATATCATGGCGGTCTCCCCCGGAAGCTGCCCGGACAGCGAGGAGGAATGGAAGAGGATGCGGGAGCTCGATAGGCGGGATATTCTGATCCCCGCGCGGTACATGAGGACGGTGACTGAGATCATGCGCTGCGGCAGGGACGATGTCCCAGACTATATGATCTGGCTGCAAAGAGGGGATTTTACGAATGGCCCGAAGGTCTCCCTCCTCTACGGGGGCGATGAAACCCTCTCCGCCTGCGCGCCTTCCCTGACGGAAAGACTGAAGAGATGCGGCGTAAAATGCGATCTCCATATTGAGAAGGGGATGTTCCACTGCTATCCCTTCTTTCCGGTCTGCAGGGAGGCAAGAGCGGGCTGGGACTTAGTGCTCCGGCTTATGAAGGAGAACTTCTCCGGATCGCCTTCAGAACTCCCTCGATGTGATCCATCGTCTTCTCCGTGCTCCAGCGCTCCCTCGGATCCCTCTGCCGGAAGTAAAGGAGAGGCTCCGGACCATTAGAAAGGCGAAGCTGTCCCTGGCAGAGCCGGATGAGCTCCGGGAGCTTCTCCACACGGATATCCGCGTTCCTCTGAAAGCGGAGCCGGTACTCTCCCCGTCCGGCATAGAGCTCTGTCACAAAGCAGGATGCGGCGAGAGCCTTCAGCTTTGCGATCGCGAGGAGATTCTCCGCCTGCGCCGGAAGCTCTCCGAAGCGGTCGATCATCTCGTCCCGGATATCCAGCTCATCCTCCTCTCCGCAGATCTGAGAGATCCGCTTATAGATGTCAAGCTTCTGCGTCTCATCCCGGATATAGCTGTCCGGAAGATAGGCGTCGAGCTCACACTCGATCTGGGTCTTCGCCGCTTCCTCGGGCTCTTTCCCCCCCCTCTCCTTCTGTACGGCCTCGGAGAGGAGCTTACAGTAGAGCTCATAGCCCACGGCCTCCATGTGGCCGTGCTGCTCCGCACCAAGCACATTTCCGGCGCCCCGGATCTCCAGGTCCCGCATGGCGATCCGTATGCCGGAGCCGAGCTTCGTGAACTCCCGGATCGCCTTTAATCGCTTCTCCGATTCCTCGCTGAGGAGCTTTCCGCGGCGGTAGAGAAAGAAGGCATAGGCTGTCCGGCTGGATCTCCCGACTCTCCCCCGGATCTGATAGAGCTGGGAGAGCCCCATCCGGTCTGCATCATTGATGATGAGGGTATTCGCATTCGGGATATCCAGGCCGGTCTCTATGATCGTCGTCGAGACGAGGACATCGATCTCCCCGTTGATAAAGCGAAGCATGATCTCCTCGAGCTGTCCCTCATTCATCTTTCCGTGCGCAAATGCGACGCGGGCCTCCGGCACGAGAACCTGCACCCTCCTCGTAACCTCCTCGATATTATTGACCCGGTTATGGACATAATAGACCTGCCCCGAGCGGGCGAGCTCCCGGCGGACCGCCTCCCGGATGAGCTCCTCATTGTACTCCATGACATAGGTCTGCACCGGACTTCTGTCGATCGGAGGCTCCTCCAGCACCGAGAGATCGCGGATCCCGGCGAGGGACATATGGAGCGTCCTCGGGATCGGCGTCGCGGTCAGCGTGAGGACATCCACATTTTTCTTCAGATTCTTGATCCTCTCCTTATGGGAGACCCCGAAGCGCTGCTCCTCATCCACCACCAGAAGGCCGAGATCCCGGAAGGCGACATCCCGGGAAAGGAGACGGTGTGTGCCGATCGCGATATCCGCTCTCCCGGACTTGAGATCCGCGATCGACTTTTTGATCTGCGCCGGACTTCGGAAGCGGCAGAGCAGAGTCACATTGACGGGAAAGCCCTTCATCCTCTCCACAAAGGTATTGTAAATCTGCTGGGCGAGGATCGTGGTCGGCGCAAGGTATGCCACCTGGCGGGAATCCTGCACGCATTTAAAGGCGGCCCGGAGCGCGACCTCCGTCTTTCCATAGCCCACATCCCCGCAGATCAGGCGGTCCATGATCTTCCGGCTCTCCATGTCCGCCTTCGTCTCCTCGATCGCAAGAAGCTGGTCCGCGGTCTCCTCGTAGGGAAAGAGCTCCTCAAACTCCCTCTGCCAGACACTGTCCTCCGGGAAGCGGTGCCCGGAGGCGCTCTGGCGCGCGGAGTAGAGTGCGACGAGCTCCTTTGCCATCTCCTTCACGGCATGCCGGACCCGGCTCTTTGTCTTCTGCCAGTCGGAGCCGTTTAGCTTATTCAGCTTCGGCGCTGCCCCCTCCGAGCTCCCGTACTTCTGTATGCCCTCCAGCTTCGTCGCGGGGAGATAAAGCCTACCTCCGTCCCCATACTCGATCTGGATATAATCCTTTGTGACGCCGTCTGTGCTGATCCGCTCGATGCCGCGGTAGATCCCGATGCCATGGCTCTCATGGACGACATAATCCCCGGGAGAAATCTCCGAGAGCTTCGCGATCCTCTGCCCCTCGTACTTTTTCTTCTTCCGGCGCTTCGTGAGCTCCCTGCTCTGCCCGAAAAGATCCGATTCCGTGAGGACGGCGAGCTTCTCCCGGTCGGAGAGAAATCCCGTGTGAAGGTAGGCGGAAAGCACGCGGACCGAGCCCCGGTTCTCCTCCTGCTCAAGCTCCCCCTCATCCGGACAATAGGCGCGGATGCCGTAGTCCCGAAGCTCCTGCGCAAGCCTCGACGCCCTTGTCCTTCCGGGCGAAAAAAGGATCAGGGCATATTTCTCCTCCTGCCACTTCCGGATATCGCGGATCAGATAATCGAAGCGGCTCCGGTAGCTCTCGATCTCGGCACTGGGAAAGGAGAGAGTCCGCGCCTCCTTCCCTCCGGAGAGCGCCTCCAGATTATTCCCAAGGGTCGAAAAGGAGAGGCTTCTCCCGCTGTAGAGCCGCTCCATGACGGAATCTGCGCTGTAGATCAGCTCCGCGGGATCTGAATCCACCCCCTCCTCTTCTCGAGGAAAAGGGCTGTCCGAATCCGCCCTCGCAAGGCAGCTCTCGCTAAACTCCGCCTCCACCATCCTTCCCCGCTCCCGGAGTCTTGCGGGCTCATCCAGGAAGATGCGGGCATGTTCCGGAAGATAATCCAAAAGACTCGCATCCCCTTTCCTCCCGCAGCCCCTCTCCGCGGCCGGGCAGATCTCCACCTCGTCGAGCCTCTCGACGGAGCGCTGGGAGAGGAGGTCAAAGGAACGGATATTGTCGATCTCGTCGCCCCAGAATTCAAGCCGGATCGGGTTCTCCGCCGTAAACGGATAGATATCCAGGATCCCTCCCCTGAGAGAATACTCTCCCATGGCCTCCACTGCGGGGAGGCGCTGATAGCCGAGGGAAGTGAGCTTTTTCGAGAGCGCACTGAGCTCATGGATCTGCCCCGAGGCGAGACGGAGCACCGCGCCCTGAAAGCTCTCCCGATCCCAGATCTTGTCCATCAGGGCATCGATCGTCGTGACCAGGATCCCGCTCTCATCCTCCGTGAGGTGGGAAAGGGCCTCCACCCTCTGCCTCGTGATGAGTGTCCCCTGTGTATCCGCCTGATAAAAGAGAAGGTCCTTCGCCGGATAATAAAAGCTCTGCTCCGTGAGGGAACGAAGCTCTCGGAGGAAGCTCTTCGCCCGCTGCTCCGAGGAGAGGACCAGCATCCCCCAGCCGGAGGCGGAAAGAGCCGCGCTGAGCATCGCCTTTACGGAATCCACGGCGCCGCTCAGAAAAAGCGGCCCCCCTCCCTCGGAGAGAAGCCCCTTCAGTTCCTTATACGTCCCCGTGTTCAGGATGGGATTCAGCATCTCTTATTTCCTCTTATTTCCTCTTCGCATTGTGCAGATTCATCGACTTGTCCACGCCCTTCGATATAATATCCAGGCAGGCCTCCGCCGCTTCTTGATAGGCCTCCGCCATCGTTTTCTCCTCCTCCGGCGGGATTTTCCCGAGCACATAGTCTGCGAGGTCCATGTACTCCGGCTTCTCTCCGACTCCGATCCGAACCCGGGGGAAGTTCTCCGTGCCGAGGCAGGAGATGACCGATTTCAGGCCGTTGTGCCCCCCCGCAGAGCCTCTCGCCCTGACCCGGATCTGCCCCGGGGGAAGTTCGATCTCATCGGAGATCACGATGATCCTCTCCGGCGGAATCCTGTAAAAATTCGAGAGCGGCGCGATACATCTCCCGGACTCATTCATATAGGTGAGGGGCTTTAAAAGAAGGAGACTCTCCTCGAAAAATCGCGTCTTGACACAGGCCCCCTGAAACTTCGTGTCGCAGAGCTTCAGGTCCCCGAGCTCATGGAGGAGGAGATCCAAAGCGGCAAAGCCCGCATTGTGCCTCGTCCCGATATATCTTCTCTCCGGATTTCCCAGTCCGCAAATCAGCCACATATTTTCCTCTTATCCTCCGGCTGCTCCGCCCTTTGTATGTCCTTTATATGCCTCCGACTTGCGGCTCCCTCTGCTCGAGGGCTCAGGCGGGGAAAGCGGCAGGGCTAATCTGCATGTGCAGCGCTGCGCCGCTTCTTCAAAGCGAAGGACTCGGCTTCGCCCG
>NZ_KI273106.1:0-4848 GCF_000469565.1 Oribacterium sp. oral taxon 078 str. F0263
CGTCTGAAGCCCGCTCCCGGTCCTTCCCGCAAGCGTGAAGGACCGGGAGCGGGCTTCGACGCTTGTGATATCATTGTACTGAAATTCGTCCTTCTAAGCAAGTCGATTTGTGCCGCTTATGCTGCACTTGTACTGTTTTCCGACTTCTGTCCTCTTATGCTTTTTATCTCCATTTTTGTCTTTTTATCGTCCCGAAAGGGGATTTGGCACTTCCCCTTTTGTGAGGAAGGAGGCTGCGATGCCGTCTGTCCTAAGACGCTTCCGGTCCTCGCTGAGGGATCCGATCACGGAGGAGCGGACGCCGCACTGCCCCAGCTTTTCAGAGAGGGCATAGCCTCTTTCCAAAGCCATGAGGCAGCAGTTTCCGGAGGGAAGGCGGAAGGGATTTTGCGAAAAGAGCTCACAAAGCTCAATGCTCAAGGAAAGGAAGGGGATTTTCCCATAGGAAAAACGGCAGCCGAAGCTTCGCCCGCCCTTTTTGCCCTCACAAAGTCTCCATATTGCGTCAAGCACACCGCCGTCCTCTACCGGAATGAGGGCGGAGAGGCCATAATCCTTCGCATAGCCGGGGATCAGGTCCAAAAGCTCCCCGGGAAAGATCTCCCCCGCGTTCTCCTTCGCGATGAGATCCTTCTCAGAGAGAGTGACCGCTCTTCTGTCCTTCCTGTGAAGGAGAAGCCCGCATGCCATGATCCTGTCCTCCCGAAAGGAAAGGAGCGGAAGCCTCTCCAGCTTCCTCCGCTCCTCCCGGAGATAGCGCCGTGAAAAGCGGCGGCAAAGCTCCGCTTCCCGGCTCTCAAGGAGCGTCCTCGTTCCGAGGAGCCCCGGAATACCGATCAGCAGAAGCTCCTGCCCCGCCCGCATCTCCGTCACGATATGCGCCTTCGCCGCTCAGCGAAATATTGTGAGCACTCCGGGGAGAACCATCCCGATGATCATGACCGCTACCAGTATCGCCACAATGATCGTTGTGATTGTCTTCTTCTGATTGATATTCATTTTCCCTCCTGAAAAACATCCGTTCCGGGATTCTCCCCGCAATCAGATATAATGCTTTTTTGAGAATTCGAGCCGGCTCAGCGCTCTTGCGAGAGCGGCCTGAGACATCTTGTACTCCTGCACGCTCTGCTTCTGCCTAAGTCTCTCCTCCGCTCTCTGCCTCGCCTCCTCCGCCCTCCTCACATCGATCTCCTCGGGGCGCTCCAGAGTGTCGACGAGGAGTGTCAGGCGGTTATTCGCAAACTGGAGGATGCCCTTTCCGACCTCGACATGGGCCCAGCTTCCGTCATCCTTTTGGACGTCCAGCGTCCCGACCTCCACCGCCACGACAATCGGCGCGTGATGTGCCATGAAGGCGATCTCCCCATCCAGCGTCCGGACATTGAGATAGCGCGCCTTGCCGTCGTAAAATACCTTATTCGTCGCAATGACCTTCAGGCTGAAAAACTCCGCTGTCTTAGCCATGGATCGTCTCCGCCTTCTTCTTCACATCCTCGATATCGCCGACATTGAAAAAGGCGGCCTCGGGGAAGTCATCCATCTCTCCGTCAATGATGGCCTTAAAGCCCCGGATCGTATCTTTAAGCGGCACATAGCGCCCCGCGACTCCGGTGAACTGCTCCCCGACGAAGAATGGCTGCGAGAGGAAGTTTCTCAGCTTCCTCGCCCGGTAGACGAGCATCTTATCCTCCTCCGAGAGCTCCTCCATGCCGAGAATCGCGATGATATCCTGGAGCTCCCTGTATTTCTGAAGGCTCCGGAGTACGGCCTGCGCGGTCTCGTAGTGCTCCTTCCCGACGATATCCTCCTCCAGGATCCGGGAGGAGGATTCCAGCGGGTCCACGGCCGGATAGATGCCCTGCTCCACGATCTTCCGGGAGAGAACGGTGGTCGCATCCAGATGGGCGAAGGTCGTCGCAGGTGCCGGATCCGTCAGATCGTCCGCGGGGACATAGACCGCCTGCACCGAGGTGACGGAGCCCTGCCTTGTGGAGGCGATCCGCTCCTGGAGCTGTCCCATCTCCGTTGCGAGAGTCGGCTGGTAGCCGACGGCGGAAGGCATGCGGCCGAGCAGAGAGGATACCTCCGATCCCGCCTGGACAAAGCGGAAGATATTGTCGATGAAGAGAAGCACGTCCTTGTGCTCTACATCCCGAAAATACTCCGCCATCGTGAGCCCCGTCTCCGCGACCCGCATCCTCGCCCCGGGGGATTCGTTCATCTGCCCGAAGACCAGCGCAGTATTTTTGATGACGCCGGACGCCGTCATCTCGGTGTAGAGATCGTTTCCCTCCCGGGATCTCTCCCCCACTCCGGTAAAGATGGAGTAGCCGCCGTGCTCTGTCGCCACATTCCGGATGAGCTCCTGAATGAGGACGGTCTTCCCCACGCCGGCCCCTCCGAAGAGTCCGACCTTCCCGCCCTTTGCATAGGGCGCGAGGAGGTCGATGACCTTGATCCCGGTCTCCAGGACCTCCTGCACCGGGCTTTGATCCACAAAGGAGGGGGGCTTCCTGTGGATCTCCCAGCTCTCCGCTCCGAGGATCTCCTCCTTTTTATCGATGGTCTCCCCGAGGACATTGAAGAGCCTTCCGAGGGTCTTCTCCCCAACGGGGACGCTGATGCCCTTTCCGAGGGACTTCACCGGCATATCTCGCTCCAGTCCCTCGGAGGGAGAGAGCATGATGCAGCGGACGACATTCTCCCCGAGATGCTCCGCTGTCTCCATCACAGCCCTCACCCCATGGTTATCCACCTCCATGGCGGTTCTGATGGTCGGAAGGGGGCCCTTTTCAAACTCCACATCCACGACCGGTCCCATAACCTGAACGATTTTTCCCGTCTGCATGCTTTCCCTTTCCCTCTTCCGTCTCAGGGCCGGACTCTCGTTCCGCCCCGGCTTCTTCTCTTCGCCTTCGCCCTCTGCTGCGCCCTCGCCCCGGCGGCGACCTCCGTGATCTCCTGTGTGATCTTAGCCTGCCTCACCCTGTTGTAGAGCGTCTTAAGCTGCTGCTTCAGCCTGCTTCCATTCCGGTTCGCCGCGTCCATCGAGGTCATGCGCGAGTTCTGCTCCGAGCAGAAGGACTCTACGAGCGCGCTGTAGATGAAGCCGTTGATATAGTCCGGAATGATATTTTCGATCACCGCATCCGGGGAGGGGAAGATGTTGAAGGCCTCATAGTTTGCGCTCACCGGGTTCCCCGTGAAGATCTCCTTATGCAGCTTGTCCAGGGGGAGGAGCTGATTGACGCAGGTCTCCATCTCGAGAGAATTCTTCATCCTCGTATAGACGATATAGAGCTCATCGATCTCCCGATCCTCAAAGAGCTCCATCATCCGCATCGTGATCATCCTGGCGCGGTGGAGGGTCGGGTTCTGCGCCGTATAATGGAACTGCTCCTCGATCTCCCGATTCTTCGAGTGGAAGTAGACCCTTCCCATCTCCCCGACGACGAAGAGCTTGGAGTTTCCGTGCCGGCTCAAAGTCTCCTCCGCCATCTTAAGGACATTGTGATTATAGGCCCCGGCGAGGCCCTTGTCCGCCGTGATGCAGAGCACCGCGGTCCTTCCCTCTCCCCGGAGCACCTTCTTCCGGAAGTCGAGATAAGGATGACTGTAGTCCGGCGGCAGATGCCTTATGATGCGGGCGATCATGGACTGAAGTGTATAGAAGTAGGGCTCCGTCGACAGAAGCTCCGCCCTGGCCTTCCTCATCTTGGTAGAGGAGATCAGATACATCGCGTTGGTGATCTTCATCGTATTGTCGATGCTGCTGATCCTGTCCCTAAGTTCCCGCGTCGTGGGCAAGCTGTGCCTCCTTCCCCGCTTCCTTCGTATAGAGCTTTCGGTACTCCTCCTCGATCTCCAGAATCTTTTTCTCGCTGTCCTCCGAAAGAAGTCCCGAGATCTCGATATTCCTTCCGATCTCCGGATACTTCTCCGAAAAATGCCGGAGGAGCTTCGCCTGATAGTCCTTTACCTCTCCGCTCTCCAAAAAGAGCAGGCGCTTATTCAAGGCGACGACCAGGGTGATCACCTGCTCGGAGAGAGACATCGGATGCCCCAGCGGCTGCTTTAAAAGCTCCATCAAAATCTTCCCCTGGGCGAGCTGCTCCTTCGTTCCCTCATCGAGATCCGAGGAGAACTGGGTAAAGACCGCCATCTCCCGGTACTGCGCAAGGTCGATCCGGAGTGAGCCGGAGGCCTTCTTCATGGCCTTTGCCTGCGCCGCGCCTCCGACCCGGGAGACGGAGAGGCCCACATTGACTGCGGGGCGCTGCCCGGAGAAGAAGAGACTGCTCTCCAGGAAAATCTGTCCGTCCGTGATGGAGATGACATTCGTCGGGATATAGGCGGAGACGTCTCCGTCCAGCGTCTCGATAATGGGGAGGGCCGTGATGGAGCCGCCGCCGTGCTCCTCGCTCAGCCGGCAGGATCTCTCCAGCAGTCTGGAGTGCAGATAGAAGACATCCCCGGGATAGGCCTCCCGCCCCGGCGCCCTCCCAAGGAGCAGAGAAAGCGCGCGGTAGGCCACGGCGTGCTTTGAGAGATCATCATAGACGATCAGGACATCCTTCCCCTTCTCCATGAAATACTCCGAAAGAGAGGTCGCCGAGTAGGGCGCGATATACTGAATCGAGGCGGGATCCGCCGCCGTCGCCGCCATGATGCAGCAGTAGTCCATCGCATCATGCTTTTTCAGATTGTCAACGAGAGAAGCGATCGTGCTCTCCTTCTGCCCGATCGCGACATAGACGCAGATGCAGTCCTTCCCCTTTTGGTTTAAGATGGTGTCGACCGCGATGGAGGTTTTCCCGGTCTGGCGGTCCCCGATGATCAGCTCTCTCT
>NZ_KI273106.1:4948-26759 GCF_000469565.1 Oribacterium sp. oral taxon 078 str. F0263
CGGTCTGGCGGTCCCCGATGATCAGCTCTCTCTGTCCCCGTCCGATCGGGAACATGGAGTCGATCGCGAGGATGCCCGTCTGAAGCGGCTCACTGACCGATTTTCGGTCTATGATGCCGGGGGCCGGCTGCTCGATCGCGCGGTAGCCGTCCGCCGGGATCTGTCCCAGTCCGTCTACCGGGGCGCCGAGTGCGTCGATCACCCTTCCGAGATACTGATCCCCCACGGGAATCCCGGCCCGCTTCCCTGTTCTTATCCCGCGGGATCCCTCCGCGATATCCGCCTCATCCCCGAAGAGGATGACGCCGATCCGATCTCTTTCGATATTCTGCACCATGCCCTTCACGCCGCTGTCAAAGAGGATGACCTCTCCGTACATGGCGTGATCCAGTCCGTCCAGGATGACGATGCCGTCCCCGACGCTCTCCACAAAGCCGATCTCCTTCTTCTCGGCCTTCAGATCGAAGCTGTCGACGGAACTCCTCAAAATCGTCATGATATCCGCGTCGCTCGTCAGAGAGGATCGGGTATTTTGGATCTCCTGGAGAAACTGCTCTCTCCTCCCCCGGGTACTCCAGTCGTACTGGTCATTCCCGACCTCCAGGATAAAGCCTCCTCCGAGGGATTCATCCTTTTCCAGCTCAAAGCGGGTATGATTCATCTGATAGCGGTCTGTGACGAACTTCTTGATCTTCAGAAGCTGCTCCTCCGTCGGCTTCGTCACATAGCGAAGCTTCACCCGGAGAGTCGTCGCCTCCGCGTTGGAGAGCTTCTGATACTCATCCGCGATCTCCTGCCAGGAGGATACGGAATTATCGTCGACAAGCAGCTTCAGGATATCCCTGACCTCGGCGGGAAATACGCTGTCTATGATCTCGTGGCGTTTTTCCAGCGGAATCATCGGGTCCGCGAGCTGGGAGGAGGTCTCCGGCAGTACCTCAAAGATTCTGCTGCTCTCCTCGATGACGCTCTGCGAAACCTTCATCCTGTTCAGCTGCTTCGCATACTCTATCGTTTTCTGAAGCATATTCCTCCCTTAATCCCCCTTGCCCGCATCCTTCAGGAAGGTGTCATAGAGCTTACTGTCATTCTCGCTGGAATCCTTCGAGGCCGCGATCTTGTAGGCCGCCTGCGCGACGAGGAGCGCCATCTGCTCCTGCATCTCATGCTGCTTGGCCTTCGCCTCCTTCTCTGCCTCCAGCTTGGCATCGCTCAGGATTCTCTCCGCCTTCTGCCTCGCATTGCCGATGATCTCATCGTACTCCCGAGAGGCCTCGAGCTTCGTCTTCTCAAGCTGCTCCCTGCGCTCTGCCTCTACGCCGTTCATGCTTGTCTCGTACTGTTTCCGGAGCTCCTCCGCCTGCCGCTTCGCCTCCTCCGCATCCTTATAGGAGCTGTCAATCTCGCCCCGGCGCTTCTCCAGCACCTCCCGCACCGGCTTAAAGAGAAAGCGGTGCAAAAAATAATACAGGATCAGGAGATTGATCACTGTGAAGATAATATTGGTAAGTTCTACGCTGAGCATCCCTTCTCCTTCCCTCTCCCGGCTCCCGCCAATCCCTTAAGCAAGCCGTTCCTACTTTAAAAAGAAGATAATCAGGATGCCTATGACGAGACCATAGATGGCGGTCGCCTCCGCAAGAGCACAGCCCATCACCAGAGTCGTCGTGATCTTCTGGCTGGCCTCCGGCTGTCTCGCCACCGCCTCCACCGCCTTTCCGGTCGCAAGTCCGATGGAGATTCCCGCTCCGATACATGCCAATGCTGCGATTGCAGCTCCCAATGCTACCATAACCCTACCTCCGTTTCGTAGATTATCCGCCCCTTATTCCCCGACCTCTTCCTTGATGTAGAGAGAGGTCAGAAAGACAAAGACATAAGCCTGAATCAGTCCGTCAAAGATGTCAAAGTAAAGGCTCAGAACCGCCGGGAGTCCCACCGGGACCACGAGCTTTACCAGCTCCATAATGACAAAGGCCCCGAGCACGTTTCCGAAAAGCCGCATGCAAAGGGAGAGGGGACGAATGAAAAGCTCCAGGATATTGATCGGCGTCACGATGGCCACAGGCTTTGTGAAGCTCTTGAGCCACCCCCCCGCGCCGAGCGCACGAATCCCGGCAAATTCCACCAGAAAGATGCTCATAAGGGAGAGGGCGATCGGAACATTCAGATCCTTGGTCGGCGGCTTCACACCGAATATGCCGATCAGATTCGCAAGGCCGATGTAGAGGAGTACGACCGCCATATAGCTTCGGTACTCCCTTCCCTTCTCCCCCAGCATTTCCCCCGTAAAGCTGTCCAGCCGGCTCACAATCAGCTCCGAGAGAAGCTGCCTCCTCCCCGGATTCCGCACCTTCAGATTGGAACCGAGATAAAACGCGGCGGCGATCAGCAGTACCATGACGGCCCAGCTGATTACGACCGACTCAGAGATTCCGATCCCTCCGAAGATGGGTATCGTAAAGACGGTCTTCACCTTCAGCTCATTCAGAAGCTCCTCCGCAAGCTTTTGCATCCCTTTCCCTCCCCCTTTTGTCCCGGAAGACATTTCATTATATACCCTGTAAATATTTATTCAAGGGACTTTCTCAAAGTCGAGACAAAGGGAGGGAACGACCCCTGCAGCATGGCCGTCCCCTCCTCTTTCTTTTCTCCCGTCAGGCCGCGGCCGTACTGGAGGAAAGCGCGTTGGGGAGCGTTGCCTGTGTCCCCGCCTCCGCACTGCTCAGAGCTGCCGCATTGGTGATCGCGGCGGCCTCCTCCACGCGGAGATAGCGCTTTGCGACATAGGCGTCCTGTCCATTGTAGTCGATGATCGCCCAGTCATTATCGTAATCGCCCTTGTAGTGGACCTCCGTCCCCCCTTCGAGCCTCGTCAGAATCTCGGAGCCCTCCGTGCTCGGCTTCGTCCGGACCCTGAGTCCCTCTGCCGCGAAATACCGCTTCGGACTCTCCGTCGTGACCGGAGCTGTCGTCTCAGGGGCCTGCGTCTCGGCCGCACTGCTGTCCGCCTCGGAGGAGCTTTGCTGCGCCGCCGGCGCCGTAGTCTGCGTATTCTTCTTGGAACCGCCGCTCACAAAGGCGCGGATCAGGAAGAAGAGAAGGATCAGACAGAGAATCGGAACCGCGATTTTCAGGATGTTGTAGATGTCAATCTCATAGACATCCTGGCGCTCAGAGCCCCTTCGCTTTCCCGCTCCCGTACTTCCCGCATTCCGGCCGCCCGTCCTGAGGCCTGTCGTCTTCTGCGCGGCATTCCTCCTTGGGGTATTGCGAAGCGGCCTTGCCGGGCGTTCCCCGAGGCGTCTGCCCGTCCCCGTGTTCCTCGTGTTCCGCCCCGTGGACACGGATCGGCTCATCTCCCTCGCTCTCTCCGATCCGCTCCTGCCGGAGGAGCCCGAACTCGGATTCGCCTCCTTGAAATGGAGCGCACTGATCGGGATCTCCACTCGGCCGGTCACGGCGGAGGCTCTCCGGCGCTCAAACGGCTGCTCCAGGGATGGGGATTCCGGCGGCTGTTCCTCCGCCCCCTCTCCGGGCTGCTCTTCTCCCCCGGAAACCGCCGCGCTGTCCGCCTTGCTCCGTCTGGGCTGGTCCCGATCCACATAGGCCGAAAGCTCCTCACGAATCAGATGGAAGGACTCATTGGCGTCCTCCGGGGACACCCCCTCTCCGGAATCTCCGATCGAGCGGATCCTGTGATAATTGTCCCGGGTCTTCGCACCGATCAGACGGTTGTCGTAGAGCTGGTCGATATCCCCCTCCAGCTCGCCGGAGACAAGGACAGCCTTGTCGATCTGAATCCTCACCAGACTCTTCAGAATCTCCCTGTTCAGAACAGCCGCGTCCTGATATCTTCCCCTGGAGATCAGGTTCTGCGCATCATTCAGCTGCACCCGGATATTTCCCCAGATACTGTTCTCTCTCGATGTTGGCATCGGTTTACCTCCTTCTGCCTATGCTGGTCCCTCCTATCATAATATTTATATTTTGGCATTGCAAGGAGATGTTCGATAAGAGCGGTTCTCTGTGTACAGCAGTCCCCGCCGTACAAAGCTCAGGAGAAAATCCTCCAGCCGGCGATAAAGTGGCTCGCCCACCAGCCGTTCAGACTTCTGTTTACGACGCGGCCGTTGGAGGAGGAGGCATCGATGACTCCACCTCCGCCCGTCGCGATCCCGACATGCCCTGATACAACGATAATATCTCCGGCCTGCAGCTCCCCGTAGGAGACCCTCTTGAAACGGCCCGGGCTCCTCCAGCCGGCGGAGGACATATAGGAAATCCCCACACCGGACTGGTTTAAGCACCAGTAGACGAAGCCGGAGCAGTCAAAGGAGTTCGGCCCTTTCGAGCCCCAGACATAGGGGCAGCCGATCTTTGAGGAGGCGACGGAGATCAGTCTCCCCGCGGAGCCGGATACCGTCGCTCCTCCCCCTCCCGTGCTCTGCTGGACGGGAACCGAATCCGCACCGCTTCTTCCCTGTGAGCCTCCGCTCCCGCTCCTTCCGCTTCTTGCCGGCGTCTTCTTCGGCTGCTCCTTCGGCTTGGACTTCACATTGCCGGAGCCGAGCTTCGCGAGCGTCTGCGCGCCCGCCATGCCGTCGGCATTCAGCCCGTTCCTGGACTGGAAGTCGGCGACCGCCTGCTTCGTCAGCTCCCCGAAATAGCCCGAGGCCTTCTCCTGCGGGAGGTAGCCGTATTTCGCGAGGAGCTTCTGAAGATTCGCGACCTCGTCCGACTGCTCTCCCAGCCGCATGCCGTAGGGCTTTGCGCTGTCCGAGTCGAGCGAGGCTCTGGTATCCGGTCCCAGGTAGCCGTCGACGATCTGATCATTTCTCGACTGAAAGGCCCGGATGGCATTCTGCGTGCTCTGGCCGAAATTTCCGTCCGCGCTGCCGGACATATAGCCGAGCGCAATGAGACGCGCCTGATACTTCTTTACGATGTCGCTCTGCTCTCCGAGGGCAATGATATTCGCCTTTACGTTGTCGGAATAGAGCAGCTCATCCGTGGACTGTCCCACCGTGCCGTCGACCTTTAAGCCGTTGACCTCCTGCATCTTCTTCACTGCGGTCTCCGTCACCGCATCGAAGCTTCCGTTGATCTGGCTCGCCTCCGTCAAATAGCCGAGATTGTAGAGGCGGTACTGGACATTGGTGATGTCATTTCCCTGAAAGCCGAGCTTCGCCGCATAATGCGGGGCGGAATCCGCCATCAGAGCGTCCCAGGTGCTCACACCCGTGATGCCGTCCATAGGCATCCCGACCTGTCTTTGGAAATACTGTACGGCCTTTGAGGTGGCATCCCCATAGTAGGTGGTGGGCTCATCCACATCCATATAACCGAGATCCATGAGGCGCTGCTGCAGATCCCGGACAACGGAATTGATGACGCCGACGGTCAGATTGACCGGCGCGAGCTCCTCCGCGTTCTGATCGATCGTCACCCCGTCCACAGAGGGAAGAACATTGCCGTTGACCCCGAGTGCGGCCACGGCCCGGACCGCCTCCGTCTCCTCCGCCGTCGTCACGACAATATCGGTCTCCGAAGCGGAGCTGTCACTTTTTTCTCCCACCCGCCTTTCGCAGCCGGAAGCGGCAAAAAGCAGCGCCGCCGCAAAAAGGGACAGTCCCTTTCTCCATAAAATCTCTCTTCTCATCTTCTCTTCTTCCTCCTTCCGCCGTCCCGAAAGCGCTCCCCGCTTCCCGGCGAAAGCTTCTTCCCTCTCTATACCATGACAGAAAAACCTTGATTCCCACTTTCCCAAATCACTGCCGGAAACGCGATCCTCCCGATGGAGTCTGCGTTTCCCCGGCCCGGCCTTCTCCCGTCTTTCTAATTCTCCGAAGATTTGTAATTATAACATAGGCCCCGGCCCCTTGTCCCCATAAAATTTGATCTGCCCCGGGAAGAGGGAAAATCAGGGGCAAAGCAGCTTAAGCGGCACCCTGCTCTGTTAAGCACCTGTCTTCCTTTGGAGCGGCCGCCTGATCGCAGGACACCTTCAATACCGGGCGCTGCCTTGACTTTTTAGATGCGGCCATTATACTTGTGCGTGGTTTTCTATGGAAATATTGCGGCAAAGCGGAGGGCCGGAGCATGCGTTTACGCCATATTGCAGGATCAGAGGACTTTGTCCTTCAGTCGGACGCCGCAGTGCAGGAGCCCGCTCGCTTTCGGGGGAGATGGAAGGAGGATTTCTTCCGAAATGATGCGCCGATCCATATCGAGATCGGGATGGGAAAGGGGCGCTTTCTGATAGAGCTCTCCCTTCTCCATCCGGAAATCAATTTCCTCGGGATCGAACGCTACGACAGCGTTCTCATGAAGGCAATCCAAAGGAGGAAGCGGGCCGAAAAAGAGGGGGCGGACTTTTCGAATCTCTCCTTTCTGAGCATCGACGCGAGGCTCCTCCCGGAAGTCTTTTCGGAAAATGAAATCAGCCGGATCTACCTGAACTTCTCCGACCCCTGGCCGAAGACACGGCAAAAAAACCGGCGCCTCACAAGCCCGGTCTTCCTCCGAATCTACCGGAGCTTTCTGAAAGCGGAGGGAGAGCTTCGCTTTAAGACAGACAATGAAGCACTCTTTCGCTACTCTTTGGAGAGCATCTCCTCCTCCGGCTGGTCCCTCCTCGAAAAGACAGAGGACCTCCACCGAGATCCCGTCCTCTCCCGGGGGAATGTCATGACAGAATATGAGAAGAAGTTCTCCGAAAGAGGAAATCCCATCTTCGCGCTCTACGCAAGGCCCTGAGCGCTTCCCCGTCTATCCTCTCCCGCCCATCCTCTTTCGTTCCAGAACGCGAGGACGCAGAAGCCTCCCGATCCTCATTATGGAAGTGGGGAAAAGCCTCCGGGAACTCCCTTTTTCCCATTCCCGGAGGATCCCCGCGGCGGCCTTAAATTTTTTTGAAAATCTCTTGACTTTTCCCCGCGGCTTTTGTATATTTATGAGCGTCGCCGGAGGGCGGCACAGTATAAAAGCGCCCTTAGCTCAGTTGGTAGAGCAGTAGACTCTTAATCTATTTGTCCAGGGTTCGAGTCCCTGAGGGCGCAGCAGTGCGGAGGAGCGAAGGCTCCTCCGCACCTTTTCTTGCAGGAAGAAATAGTATACAATAGAACACAGGCCTGCTTTTTGAACAGGAAGACGGATTTCAGGAACAGGAGGACGGCATGCAGACCATTCTAGTTTGTGATGATGATAAGCAAATCGTGGAGGCGATCTCCATTTACCTGGCCGGAGAGGGTTTTCGGCTTCTGAAGGCCTACGACGGCTATGATGCCTTAAAGATTATGGATCAGGAGAAGGTGGACCTCCTGATTATCGATGTCATGATGCCGGGTCTGGATGGGATCCGCACCACACTCAAGATCCGCGAGAAAAGCTCCATCCCCATCATTATCCTCTCCGCAAAGGGCGAGGACAACGACAAGATCCTGGGGCTGAACATCGGCGCGGATGACTATATCACGAAGCCCTTCAACCCCCTCGAGATGGTGGCCCGCGTAAAGTCCCAGCTCCGGCGCTACACCCAGCTTGGGAATATCGGCGAAGCCGGGAACCTGGACAGCATTTATTCGAGCGGCGGTCTCGTCATCAACGACGACACCAAGGAGGTGACGGTGGAGGGAGAGCCGGTAAAGCTCACTCCGATCGAGTACAATATTCTCCTCCTCCTCGTAAAAAATGCGGGAAAGGTCTTCTCCATCGACGAGATCTATACCTCGATCTGGAACGAGCAGGCGATCGGAGCGGACAATACGGTCGCGGTGCATATCCGGCACATCCGGGAGAAGATCGAGATCAATCCGAAGGAGCCCCGCTACCTGAAGGTGGTCTGGGGAGTCGGATATAAGGTCGAGAAGCAGACGAGCCTAGAGGATCCCAGAAAATGAAGCGAATCCTGGCAGCCTCCGTCAACGCCTTCTCCATCCTTTTGGTCCTCGCGGGCATCATTACGCTGGCCTTAAACTCCGAGCAGAGCGGGATTTTGGCATCTCTCTCCCACCCGGATTACTTGGATTCTCCCGTCTTTGAGACGCAGGTTTCCGAATCTGTCAACGATATCTTTGACTACATCGATCTCAAGGATATCTTCGAAAACGGCAGCGCCCTGGATCTGAACCGGACCATCGCGCAGAGCGAGACGGCAGGCGCGTCCCGCTCCTACAGCTTGGACTATCTGATCAAATACGCCCGTTCCATGGGCTATTATCTCAACGAAAAAAATGAGATCCGGGACGATGGTCCCGCGACCGTCACAAAGCTTCAGGACGAAAAACAGCATCAGATCCGCGTAACCTACCGGGCTTACATGCCAAACTACCAGCCCAGCAGTCCCTCCGACGGCCTCATGAGCCTCGGAAAGCTCGCCCAGGAGACGCTGAGCTATCTCGCAAAATACTACGCGGTCCGCTCCGAGTTCTTCGATCAGCCGACGAATCTCCGCTTCTATGCCTCCTACTCCGGCGACGGGAAATCGACGAGCTATACCAATGCGCCGGAGCTCAGCATGGAGACTCTCTCCCAGTCCGGAAAATATCTCTATACCGATTCCGAGACGCTGGAGTTAAGCTCAAACATGAAGACTCCTCCGAACCTGGTTCCCCTCCTGCAGGCGAGAAATCCCTATCAGAACGGCTCCTACCTCTTTGCGGTCAGCATCGACACGGATTTTCCGAGCCAGGATGTCTACGCACTTGCGGCGGCCCGCTATCACTCCCATCACGTCAACACCGTGGTGGGGCTTGTGTTGCTCTTCTTCGGACTTTTCGCCTGTGCTGTGAGCTTCTGCGCGCTCCTCATGCTCACCGGGAGGACCGCGGAATCCGGGAAGATCCATCTCTACCCCACGGATCGTCTGCCCTCAGAGCTCCCGATCCTCCTTTTCCTTCTCTGGATTCCGGCCTCCGGTGCGCTCAGCCGCGCTCTCCTCGCCTCTCTCGAGAATTTCACCGGGAGCATGGAGCACTGGGATTACTGGCACGGCGCCCTCCGCCTCTTTTTCCGCTATCTCTTCTTCCTGCCTCTCTGCCTCTCTCTCGCGAGAAACTATAAGGCAGAAACTCTCTGGGAATACTCCTTCCTCCGAAGGATGCTCCTCGTCATAGAACACTACATCCGCTCCGCGGCGCTCACGGCTCCGCGCTTCTACAGCATCCTCCTCTTCCTGCTCCCCAATCTCTCGGGGCTTTTGCTGATCGGACTCCTCCTCTACCGCTTCTTCACCAGGGCAAGCCTCTTCTGCTTTCTGGTCGCATCGGCCCTCTTCCTGATTCTCCTCGCCATCGACTTCTATGCCTGGAGGATCGCCACCGGTCTCAGCAAGGCGGTGAACGAGCAGGTGAAGTCCGAGCGGATGAAGGCCGATCTCATCACCAATGTCTCCCACGATCTGAAGACTCCCCTCACCTCCATCATCAACTATGTGGATCTCCTGAAGAGGGAAAAGATCGAAAATCCCAGGGCGGCGGAGTATCTGGAGGTGCTGGATCAGAAGGCAAACCGTCTGAAAACTCTGACGGAGGACCTCGTGGAGGCCAGCAAGGCAAGCTCCGGCAATGTATCGATCGAGCTCACAGAGCTCGACTATGCTGCGATGGTGCAGCAGGCGCTCGGCGAATTCGAGGAGAAGATGAAAGCGGCGAAGCTGGATGTGATCCTGAATGTGCCGGGGCAGCCCGTGCTCATCCTGGCGGACGGAAGAAGGCTGTGGAGAGTGCTGGAAAATCTCATGAATAACTGCTGCAAGTATGCGCTCCGCGGAAGCCGCGTCTATGTGGATGTCCGGGAGGAGGAGGACACTGCCTCCTGCACGATCAAAAATATCTCGGAGGCCCCCTTAAACATCTCCGCGGAGGAGCTGACCGAGCGTTTCGTCCGGGGCGATGTCAGCCGGACGACCGAGGGCTCCGGTCTGGGTCTCTCCATCGCGAAGAGCCTAAGCTCCCTCATGAAGGGACGGCTCGAGATCTCCATCGACGGAGATCTCTACAAGGCCGCGGTCATCCTGCCAAAGCCGCACCGAAATGAGGAGGCGGGAAGGCCGGGGACCGTCCCAGATGCAGAGAGCGCCATGGAGAAAACCAATGAAGCCGTAGCGGAGCAGGTGAGAGAGCTCACAGCGGAGCTCCCGGAGATCGATTCCAGACTCGCAAAGCTCTCATCCAGAGAGAACGGGGAAGAAGAGCAGAGCGAAGAAGGACAGGGTAAAGAAGAACAGGCCGAAGAGAAAGAGAAAAACAAAGACTGAGACAGAGAAACAGAGAAGCCGGGAGGAGAGATCGAGAGAGGAGGTCTTATGAAAAAGAAAAGAGAACGCTTCCGCGCCGCTCTCCTGCTTCTTCTGCTCCTTGCGGGGATTTTCCTCCGGATCGGGAGCGAGGGGATCGCTTTCGCCGCGGGGGGAAGCTGGCCTTCGCCCCCGGCGGATATCCAGTCCAACGGAGCGATCCTGATCGACTCCGATTCCAACGCGGTGCTCTACGCCAAAAATGAGCACGAGCATTACTTCCCCGCCTCCATCACAAAGGTGCTCACCGCCGTCGTGGTCCTGGAGCATGTGAAAAATCTCGATGAAAAACTGACCTTTTCCAGCTCCGCGACAAGCGGAAATCTGGAGGCAAATTCCACCGTCATCGGAGCGGTGCCGGGGGATAAGCTGAGCGTGCGGGACTGTCTCTACAGCCTGCTCCTGCACTCCGCAAATGACTGCGCCAATGCGCTCGCGGAGCATGTGGCGGGCTCCAATGAGGCCTTCGCCGAGCTGATGAATCAAAAGGCCGCGGAGCTCGGCTGTACGGACTCCCACTTCATGAATCCCTCCGGCCTCGACAACCCGGATCACTATACTAGCTGCGCGGATATGGCAAAGATTTTGCAGTATGCCATCAAGAATCCGACCTTCCGGCAGATCGACAGCACACAGGTCTATACGCATGCGCCGATCAGCAAGTATCCGGATATCGGCGCGAAGGAAAATACCATCTACGCCCACCACCACATGATGCGGCGGGCCTACCGGGACTTCTATAACGGAGTCTTCGCCGGTAAAACGGGATATACCATGACGGCGGGGAATACACTTGTGACGGCATGCAAAAGAAATAATATGACCCTGATCTGCGTCATCCTAAACGGCCATCACAGTCAGTATTCCGACACCAGGAAGCTCTTCGACTTTGCCTACGACAATTTCAGCTCCATCCCCATCTCAAAGAGCGACTCCCCCTACGCCTCTTTGCAGAACAATCTCAAGGTGGACGGGATCCCTCTTGTGAATGCTCTGGAGCTCTCCATCGGCGAGTCCGACCACATAACGCTCCCAAAGGATGTGGAGTTCCAGGAGCTCGACTCCTCGCTCAGCTATGAGCTCTCCGAACGGGAAAAGTCCGACGGCTCCATCGCGAGAGTGGACTACCGCTTTCAGGATCACACAGTGGGCATCGCCTATGTAAAGCTTCTGGACCGCTCTGAGAATGCGGGAGGAGATACGGCGGAGGACGCGGTGAATGCCGCGGAGGCCTTCACGGAAAGCATGCCGGGCACAATCCGCTCTGAGCGCTCTGGGGAAGAGGAGTCCACGGTGGCGGGGCAGCTCTCCAGAGAGAACAGAAGGAGCCAGGCTCCCCTCATCTTCGACAAAAAGGGCGGGCGCATCATCGTCCAGAAGCCGATCCTGCGGGTCCTCGCCATCCTTCTCGCGATCGTGCTCATCCTTCTCCTTGCCTTCCTGATCCTCTATCTCTATCAAAGACAGGAGGAGTTCACGAGGAAGCGCCGGAGAAGCCGGATGCTGAAGCATACCAGAGATCTCACGCGGGAGCAGAAGGCCCGCAGGGATCTGATGCTCGGGAAGCGAAGCGGAAGAAATAAAAGAAGATTCTGAGGGGCATCAACCCTTCATCCGGCCGATCAGCTTCGCGCCGTTTACGCGGAGCCAGTCCCTGCGCTCCCGGTAATCCGGAAGCTCCTCCTCCACAAGAGCCCAGAAATTCGGGGAATGATTCATTTCCCGGCGGTGACAGAGCTCATGGACTACAACGTAATCTAAGACCTCCAGGGGGCAGAGCATGAGAAGGCAGTTAAAGTTCAGATTCCCCGCCGCCGTACAGGAGCCCCAGCGGGTCTGCTGATTCCGTATTCTGATCTTCCCATAGTCCACGCCGATTCTTTCGGCATAGTATCGGACTCTCTCCGGTATGCTCTCCTCCGCCTGATCTGCCAGCCTTCGGAGCTCCTCTGTCCCGATCGGAGGGAGGCTCCGGCGCTGCTCCGCCTCCATCGCCCGTTTCTCCTGATGACTGATGATCCAGTCCACCCTGCTCCCGAGAAAACGGTGAATCTGCCGCTCGGAAAGCCGGAACGGGGCCCTGACGAGGATTTCACCGTTCCGGTCGACCTCCACGGAGAGGCTCCTCCGATCACTTCGCTTCAGCTTCGCGTGAAGCTCCGTCCCCGGAATCTCCAAAAGCTTCGCGGACAGAGCACGGTTTGCGAACATGCAGGGAAGCGCTCTTTTTCTTCTGCCCGGGTCTGCCTCCCCTTCTTTTTTTCCGCTTTTCCGCTTCATCCCTTCCCCCTTCTCTCTATCTCCCAAAAAGGCATCGGGTATTCTTCTCCCCGAGCTCTCCCAGGATACGCATCGGCCGTTTCCGTAGGGAATCCGGCCCCGCAAAAAATCCCCTCTGGCAAAAAACCCCGGGGTAATATTTACCCCAGGGTCTCTGCAAATTGCCGATCAATGAATGGATCTCTCCCCGCCGGATGGCGGGGCGGATTCCTTAAACCAAATAATCCGAAAACGTATTTTTCATGTACGGCAGCTCCTCAGAAGCTGCTGTCAGCTGTAGGATCTTCCCGACGCCAAGATACAGGATTCCGAGAATGGACTTCGCATCCACTACCCGGCTTCCCGCGCTCAGATTGATATCGAAAGGAAGTCCTGACGCCTTCTTCACGAAATCATCCGCCCCCGCGGCGCTGGGGATCATTACATTTAATGTGCTCATTTTCGTTCCTCCTGAAGCTTTCTCCGAAAACATAGCTCTCGTTATTCTCCCTGTTTCTGTCCTCTACTCTATCCCCCATCTTCATTTATCAGGCCTCTCTATGGGGTGGCAGATATATTACCATCTCCTTTCAACGTTTACAATGGGCAAAGCTCACAATTTTCAAGATCTCTCTTCCTATTTAAAGGCTTTTTCTGCTATACTGTAATCGTAAAACCCGAGAATACAGCCGGAAACGGCCGCGAGGAAAGGGGGATTTCTATGTTTAATTTTGATCGTTTTGAATTCCGCGATGTAAGACCGTCCGAGATCGATGAGACCGCAGAAATCGAGCTCCTCTGTTTTCCGGAAAACGAAGCCTGCAAGAGAGAACATATGGCGGAACGCGTGAAAACCGCCCCGGAGACCTTCCTCATCGCCTATGATCGGATCAATGGGAAAATCGCAGGCTTTCTCACGGGACTCGCCACAGAGGAGGAGAGCTTCCGGGATGAGTATTTCACGGATGCCTCTCTCCACGATCCAAGGGGAAAGACCGTCCTCCTTCTCGGTCTGGATGTCCGCCCCGAGTACCGGCATCATGGTCTTGGCAGCGAGCTCATGCAGCGCTACATCAAAAGAGAGCGGGGAAGGGGCCGCTCTCTTCTGCTTCTGACCTGCCACAGCCAGCTCGTCGACTTCTATGAGAACCTCGGCTTTGAGGATCTCGGAATCGGAAGCTCCAGCTGGGGAGGCGTGCGCTGGCACGATATGCTCCGAAGGCTCGGAGATTAGGGAAGCAAAAGACTCGGCTTCGCCCGGGTGGCTTCCGCCGACCTCCCTTCGGGAGGCACTTCTCTTCGAGAAGTGGTCAAGATCGCTCCGAGTCTGCCTGATGGCAGACTTCTACGCTTAGTCTTCTTTCATTTCGCGGATCCTCTGGTTCATCTTCCCGGCGAGCCTCCTGTAATACCAGGCATAGCCGAGCCAGATCAAAAATGCGAGCAGCAGCTCCCCTGCGAGGTAGAGCAGCATCGCCCCGAGCCCTTGTCCCGTCGGAATCCATCCCGCCCAGAGGGCTGCCGCCGTATACACGCTGCAGCCTATCCCCATATGAACGAGGGCCTTGAGCGGAAGCGGCATGTCGCTCCCCTCGTAGATCGCGGACGGCGCTCCGAAGCCGATCCCTATCAGGATCGTGGCGATAAACATCCTGCTGTAGGCGTAGTGTGTCAACACAAAATTCCCCTGGGAGGAGCGGTCGATCAAAAAGCCCACCGCACCGAAGATAAAGCTTGCAACTCCGATTCCCATCGCCGCATTCATAATTCCGCTTTTCCATATACTTTTTTTCATCTTTCTCCTCCTCTCATATCCCAAGATAATTCCGGAACGCTTTCAGATATTTCCGGGTGACATAATCCCGGCAGCCGTTCTTCAGCTTCAGGGAGAGTGTACCGCTAAAGCCCGCCTCCACACTGTCCAGATAGCTCAGATTGACAAGCGTCGTCTTCGATATCTGGAGGAAGCGATTCCCGAGCTGCTGCGCGATCTCGTATAGCCTCTTTCTGGATCGGTAGCGCTGATTCCTCCCATAGAGAAGGGTCTCTCCGCCCTCAATCCGGACCATATACAGCTCCTCCGGCTGCACGATTCGAAGCGTATCTCCCTCCCAGGCTGCGATCACCGTCCCGGCGGCGCCAAGGAGCTCCAGCGCCTTTTGCACCTCCTCCGTCACAGCGGAAGCATAGATCACGGCACAGGCCTCCCCGCAGCCCTCTGTAATTTCCACACGCACCTTCATGATTTTCCTTTCCCTCTTTACTGTCTTCCCTTCTCCTCCCGCGGCATCCTTTCCTGCCTCTCCTTCTCCCTTTGCTTCCGCTTGTCCTTACTATAGCGCAGGGGGCGCATTCCTGTCCCGCATTCTCCGCTAAGATGCAGAAAAAGGCAGCTATGCTGCCTTTTTCCATCGCTGATCTGAAATATAAGTGTGGATATATCACTCTCCCGCACCGATAGATCCCATCGCCAAAGCGATCGATGCCGCATCGGATCAGAAAACACTATGGCAAAACACCGGGAGTCTGCGGATTTATGCTTATCCTGTATGCTCTAGGCTCATTTAACGCTCCATGTGGCGATATAGCTTGCTATATTATGCTCATGAAGATTTCCCTCTCCGTTCGTGTCATCATAAAGACTTTTCAGGGTGAAGCCGGCCTCTAGCTGTCCATTGATCTGTTCCTCGATCGTGTGAGAAAACTGAATCCCTCCTCCGCTTTCTCTTAGCTGTCTGAGATGATCCTCATTTTTCAATGGATTAAACGGAAGCGTATTCACGATCCTTTGTTCTTCGGCATCAAATAGATAGTTGATTCCGATATCCAATCCTGAGAGCAGCGATCCTCCCCTCTTCAGCACGCGGAAGCACTCTCTCCAAATCGGCTTAACCTCTTCTACATAGCAATTTGAGACAGGATGAAATATCAAGTCAAAGCGATCCTCTTCGAAGGGTAAGGGCTTTGTCATATCCGCCTGAATAATCGTTATGGCATAGCCTTCCCTTTTTGCGACGATCCTCTCACTCTCGATCTGTCTGTCCGAGTAGTCAAGAACGGTGCAGTCCGCCCCAAGAGCAGCAAATATGGGTATTTGCTGTCCGCCTCCGCTGGCTAAGCCCAATACTTTTTTCCCCTTTGTTTCTCCCAGCCATTCCCTGGGGACATTCTTTGTCGGCGTCAGCTTAAGCTCAAAGTCTCCATTCAGGGCCCGCAGGTATTCTTCATGTGAGATATATCTCCCCCATTCCCAGCCTTTATCGACCCATGAATCTATCATGGCCGCATTGATCCTTGTATAGTTCATAATGCTTCTCTCCCTCTCTTTTTCGCGGGTAAATCTTATCATAGCACATAATGCCGCACTCATCCACTCAGCCATCTTTTTCAGCGGTCCTCCCGTCGGGAGAGAAAGCATCTTACAGTATTACTCCGTCCTTAAAGATCGAGATTTCCCGGCAGTCATGCTCCTCGCTCCTGGTCTTTTTCCCGGAGGCCGCCTCCTTTACGAAATTCCAGAGGCGCTCCGCGGCGCTTTCGATGGATTCCCCGGAGGATGCGACAGTTCCCGCGTTGAAGTCAATCCAATTTTTCTTCCGCTTCGCGAGGCTGTCGTTGCTGGACAGCTTCATCGTCGGCGCCGGGGCGCCGAAGGGGGTCCCCCGTCCCGTCGTAAAGAGAATCAGCTGACAGCCGGCAGCGGTCAGATTCGTCGCGGACACCAGATCGTTTCCGGGCCCCCAGAGAAGACTGAGGCCCTGCTTTTTCGCGCTCTCCGCGTAGCCGAGCACATCGACGATCGGCGCTCTCCCGCCCTTTTGCACGCAGCCGCAGGATTTATCCTCGAGAGTTGTAATCCCCCCCTCCTTGTTTCCGGGGCTCGGATTCTCATAGACCTGCTCATGATGGCTCAGAAAATATTCCTTAAATCCGTTCAGCATATCGGACGCCTTCCGGAAGACCTCCTCGTTCTCACAGCGGGGGAGGAGCATCTCCTCCGCACCGAACATCTCCGGAACCTCGGTGAGCACCGTGCTTCCTCCCTCCGAGATCAGACGATCCGAGAGACGCCCCACCACAGGATTTGCCGTGATGCCGGAGAGGCCGTCGGAGCCCCCGCACTTCATTCCGATGAGCAGCTTGTCAACTCCGAGGGGCTGCCTCTGAAAGCGACCGGCATAGTCCGAAAGCTCCATGAGAAGCTTCCTCCCGTCCTCCAACTCATCCTCCGTATCCTGGCAGATCAGGAAGCGGACTCTCTCCCTGTCATAAGACCCGAGCTCGGTGAGAAACTGCTCGTGGGTCAGATTCTCACAGCCCAGAGAGAGTACCAGTACGCCCCCCGCGTTGGGATGCCGGACGAGAGCCGCGAGAAGCTTCCGCGTCATCCTGTGATCCTCCCCGGTCTGAGAACAGCCGAAGGGATGGGGGAAGGAGTAGAGCCCTTCGATGCTCCCCTGCACAAGATCCTGATTCTCCCGGACGAGCGCCTTCGCGATATCATTTACACAGCCTACTGTCGGGATGATCCAGAGCTCATTTCTCGTAGCGGCTCTCCCGTCCGATCGGAGATATCCGAGGAAGCTCTCCGTCTCCCTCCTTTTAAGCGCGGGATGGGAAGGACTGTAGCGGTATTCCAGCTCAGCGGAGAGATTGGTGGCCATATTGTGGCTGTGAACCCATTCTCCGGCCGCGATCTCCCGCGTCGCATGGCCGATGCGGCAGCCGTATTTTATGATATCCGCTCCCTTCTTCAGGGAAAAAAGAGCGAATTTGTGCCCCTGCGGGATATCCTCTCTCAGCCTGACGGAGATCCCATCCACCTTGAGCTCGCTTCCCGCGGAGATCGGCCGGATCGAAACCGCGACATTGTCCTCCGGATTGATATGCACAAACTCTGCCATATTTCTCCTCCTCTTCCAAAAGCTCTCTCCCGGGCAGCGGAGACATGATCGATCTACCGTGTCCGCCTCTCAGGGGCGGAAAAGAGACGCCGCGTTCCGTCTATCCTAGGCGACTTCCTCCTCCCGGGAAAAGAAATTCCCCGCGGAAAGTTTGCCCCGGGACGCTCAGTCCATCAATCCCGCGGCCCTTCCTCCCTCAGGCCTCATCTCCTGCGGCAAGGGCAAAGGCCGCCCCCGCGCCGTCCCTTCGGATCCGCCTGAGATTTTCCAGTGTCAGCGGATAAAGCCCCGGGATCTCCTTGAGATCCCTGCCCCAGAAGTCCTCTCTCCCCATTCCGTCAAGGAGAAGGCTCTCCGGGGAGGCATTCCTCCTCTCCCAGAAGAAGTCGAGCACCGCCTTGTCATCCTTTATGCGGTACTCCTCTCCGTCCGGCCTTTCCGCGAGGACGGCGTCCTCCTCCCTCTGCTTAAGCCCATTGGAGTAAAAAGCGAAATAAAACGCGAGGCTCATCGCGAGACATTTCGGAAGTTTCCCGAATTTCTCATGGTACTCGAGCAGAGAGGGCAGATTCCTCGCCCTCCACTTCGAGGTGGAATTCAGGGAGATCGAGAGCAGCTGATGGTCCACAAAGGGGTTCCGGAAGCGGTCCTCCACGGCCGAGGCGAAGCGCTCACAGTCCTCCCTGTCCAGGGGCAGGATCGGGATGATCTCCTCCTTGAGCATCTTATTCAGAAAGCCGAGGATCACGGGATCCTGCACGCAGTCTCTCACGATATGAAAGCCCGCAAGATACGCGCCGAGCACAAAGCCCGTGTGCGCCCCGTTCAGGATGCGAACCTTCCGCTTCTTATAGGGGGCGACCTCCGGGACCACATGAACATTGAGACCGGCCCTATGGAAGGGAAGCTTCTCCGCGAGACTCTCCGGTCCTTCGATATACCAGACGCCGAAGACCTCCCCGACATCCGCGAGCGGATCGCTGTAGCCGTTCTCCCGGTCCAGTCTCTGCCGCTCCTCCTCGCTCCGGATCCTCCCCGGCACAATCCTGTCCACAAGGGTAGAGCAGAAGAGGTTCTCCTTTTCCAGCCAGCTTCCGAAATCCGCCCCGAGCTTCCACTCTTCGCCATGACGCTCCACGAGCTTCTTCAGCTCCTTTCCGTTATCATCGATCAGCTCGCAGGAGAGGATGACAAGTCCCTCCCGCCCCGCCCGGAATCTCTCATAGAGAAATCTCGTGAGCTTCCCGGGGAAGGAGCGCGGCGGCCTGTCCTCAAAGCGGGTATCGGGATCGTATACGATGCCGGCCTCCGTCGTATTGCTCACGATATACTGAAGCTCCGGGGATTTTGCGAGCTCCAGAAACTCCCGGAAGCCCTCCTCCGTATAGGGGTTCAGGCAGTTCTTTACCGCAGAGACCACGCGCCTTTTATCCACTCTCTCCCCCTTCTCCATACCGCGGAGATAAAGAGTGTAGAGCCCCTCCTGCTGATTCACGAGCTCCGTAAGTCCCTGGGCGATCGGCTGCAGCATTGTGATCTTTCCCTGCCATCCCGCCCTCTCATTCGCCATATCGAACCAGTAATCCGAGAAGGCGCGGAGAAAATTCCCCTCCCCGAACTGCAGGACCTTTACCGGAGCATCCCGAAGGATATACCCCTGATATCCGCTTTCCTTCAAAACCTCATAATTTAATTTCTCCATGGAAATCCCGCTTCCTTTCCCTCTCTCCGTGCCGTTGTCCGCTGCTTGATCCGCGCTGAGCGGACATCCCGCTGTCCCGCGGAAAAGCAGCCGTCCGCATGCAAAGCCTCTGCTCTCAGCGCTGTTTCTGCTGTTTCTGCTGTTTCTGCTGTTTCTGCTATTATCGCTTCTGCCCGCTGTTCTTGTGCTTATGTAAGCGCTTACATTTTATGTAATAATAATACCCTCCGAAGAGGGCAAAGTCAATAGGCTTCCGGAAAGAAGAGAGGGAAGACGAGCAGAGGCTCAGTCCGGGGAGCGGAGAAAACGTTTGATCTCCAGCTCCGGCATCAGCTCCTCCGTAATGATGGTGAGCATCTCCTCCAGCTTTTCCAGCTCCTCCGGGGCGAACCTCTCCCGGCAGCGCCGCTCTACGATCTTCGCATAGCTGCTGCTCAGCTCATAATACTCCCAGAATCTCCTCGTGGGACGGAGATGATACTCCCTCCGGTCGCTCTCGGAGCGGACCTTCTCGATATAGCCCTTCTGTATGAGGGCATTCACCTTATAGGCCGCATTCGGGGCAGAGATCCCCATCATACCGGCAAACTCCTGTACGGTGGGCTCCCCCAGAGCGCGGATGCACTCCATGCTGTAGGATTCCACCGTCGTAAGCGTCGCCTCCCGCTTCTCGAAGCGGGAGAAAACCTGCATATAAAAATAGATTCGAAACTTGTTGTAAAGCTCCACGATGACATCGCTGAATTTCATGACTTCTATCTGCTCTCCGCCGCAATCCGCCTTATCATTCCCCTCCGGCCCCGCCGCCCCCCTTCTCATCCCGAGGCATCAGCCTATCATAAAAGTGAGCTCCGCGGAGACCGCGATTTTCCCGTCGATCCTCGCCTCTGCCTTTCCGATCCCGACCGGGCCATGCATGCGGCAAAGCTCACAGCGAAGCTCGAGCACATCGCCGGGGCGGATCTTTTGACGAAATCTCGCATTCCTGATCCCGCCGAAAAAGGCGAGCTTTCCTTTGTTCTCCGGCATGCTGAGAAGCGCCACCGCACCGGTCTGCGCAAGGGCCTCGATGGCGAGGACCCCCGGCATCACCGGATAAGCCGGAAAATGCCCCTGGAAAAAGCCCTCATTCCCGCTGACACATTTCCGCGCCAACGCATAGCTCCCCGGCTCATAGTCGAGCACTCTGTCGATCAGGAGAAAGGGATAGCGGTGCGGCAGGATTTTCTGTATGCCGTCGATATCGAGCTCCCGAGGCTTCCTCTCTGCCTCCATGCTCTCTGATTCCATCTTTTCCGGATCTCTCATCTTTCCCTCCTCTCTCCCTATGCTTTTTTGAAGATCAGGCAGGCGTTATGTCCGCCAAAGCCAAGCGAATTCGAGAGCACATACTGAAGATCCCCGCTTCGTCCCTTATTCGGAACATAGTCCAGATCGCAGTCCGGATCCGGCACAAGGAGATTCTTCGTCTGGGGGATATAGGCATCCTCCAGAGCCTTTACGGAGAAGACCGCTTCCACAGCCCCCGCGCCGCCGAGCAGATGCCCGGTCATGGACTTTGTGCTGGAGACCGGAATTCGATGGGCAAACTCTCCGAAGACGGCCTTGATCGCCGCTGTCTCCCCGAGATCATTCAGGTGTGTGGATGTACCGTGCGCATTGATATAGCTGATCTCTTCGGGCCGAATCCCCGCATCCTTCAGCGCGAGTCTCATGCACTCCGCGCCGCCCTCCCCGTTCGGGGCCGGGGAGGTGATATGATAGGCATCGCAGTTCGCCCCATATCCGACGATCTCCGCGTGAATCCTCGCTCCCCTCTTTATGGCATGCTCTCTCTCCTCGAGCACAAGGATGCCGGCGCCCTCCCCCATGACGAAACCGCCCCGTTCTTTATCGAAGGGAATGCTGGCCCGCGCGGGGTCCGATGCCGTGGAGAGCGCCTTCATGCTGGAGAAGCCGCCGATGCCGAGCTCCGAGATCGAAGCCTCCGTGCCGCCGGTCAGCATCGCATCCTCATAGCCGTCCCGGATCCGATGGAAGGCATCGCCGATCGCATTGGAGCCGCCGGCGCAGGCCGTCACCGGGCAGCTGCACATGCCTCGGAGCTCGTAGCGGATCGCGATCTGCGCCGCCGCCATATTGGAGATGGCCATCGGGATAAAGAAGGGATTTACCCTTTCAAAGCCCCGTTTTTCACCCTTGCTGTGCTCCTCCTCGATGGTTTTGAGTCCTCCGATACCGGAGGAGACGATCACCCCGATGCGGGTCGGATCGATGGCAGAGCGCAGTCCGCTCTCCTGCATCGCCTGCTCCGCGGCGATCAGCGCAAACTGGGTAAAGCGCGCCATATGCTTTAATTCGCGCTTGTCCAGGATCTCCTCCGGATGAAAATCCCTGACCTCCGCCGCGAGCTTTACCGAAAAACCTTCCGTATCAAAGCAGCTGATGGGGGCGATCCCGCATTTTCCATCCCGGATCGCATCCCAGCTCTCCTTCACCGTATTTCCCGTCGGATTCACTGTGCCAAGCCCGGTGATGACCACCCTTCTTTTTTCCATCTTTCTCTCCTTCCTGCTTCTTCCTGTAGTTCCTGCCCGCGGCGGGAGCCTTAAAAACGGACCCGCTCTTGCTATTGGCTCTTTTTCTGTC
>NZ_KI273107.1:0-865 GCF_000469565.1 Oribacterium sp. oral taxon 078 str. F0263
GCAGGCCGTTCAATGACTGCATCAACCGCAAGGGGTGCCGGATTTCAGGCGCCTGCAAGGCATGTCCACCGGAAAAAGCGCGGGTTCGTTACTGCTCTGTCTGCGGCAAGTGCACGACTTCCTGTACACTCTACCAAAAGGAAGAATGCCCCAGGCTGGCAAAACCTCCGTACGTCTGCAATGGATGCAGCCAGCAGCGGCTCTGTACGCTTGAGAAGCGCTTCTACGATGGGGCAAAAGCCCAGATGGAATACCGTGACGTGCTCTCCGAGGCGCGTCGGGGAATTGCCCTCTCCGACGAGGAGCAAAAGCGACTGGATGATATCATTTCTCCCCTTCTGCTCAAAGGCCAGTCGCTGCACCATATCTGCCTGAACCATAAGGCAAAACTCATGGTCAGTGAACGGACGCTTTATACCTACATGGACGCGAACCTCTTCTCTGCACGGAACATCGATATGCCGCGCAAGGTGAGGATGCATCCCCGCCGCAAAGGGCCGGATACCGTAAAAGTCGATCCCAGGTGTCGTGAAGGGCGCACTCTGGAAGACTTTAAGATCTTTATGGATGAGAATCCAGACACCCCTTTGGTCGAGCTCGATTCGGTAGAGGGCACAAAAGGGAGGGCTGTCATGCTTACGATCACCTTTGTGACAGACGGCCTGCAGCTCGCTGTCCGACGGGAGCATAACGATTCCCAATCGGTAACCGATCTCTTCCACAGGCTGTATCTGGAACTTGGCCCGAACACGTTTCCCGATCTGTTTCCGGTACTTCTGGCGGACAACGGCAGCGAATTTTCCGACCCGAAAAGCATTGAATTTGATGCCAATGGGAACCGCCGCACATGGCTGTTTTACTGCAA